>CAYXBW010000028.1:0-26256 GCA_964463305.1 uncultured Christensenella sp.
AGGGCGAAGGCGCAGCGCGTCAGGGCAAGAGCACCCAAAGCAAAAACGCGCAGGGTGAGAACGCAGCTCGCCAAAAGAAGAGCGCGCCGGGCGAAGGCGCGGCGACGCAGCGCAAAGCAGAGCAGAGCGAGGGGCGCAGAAAGCCCGCCGCACGCAAAGCATCCACGGCAATAAAAGAGCCGAAGCAGCGCACAATGAGCACGCCGGGCGTAAAGATAATACCGCTGGGCGGCATTGGCGAGATCGGCAAGAACATGACCATCATAGAATACGGCGACGATATGATAATGATCGACGCCGGATTGATGTTCCCGCGAGAGGAAATGCTGGGGGTGGATTACGTGATACCAGACACCAGCTACGTCAAAAAGAATGTGGACAAGCTGCGCGGCATATTTATAACGCACGGTCACGAGGATCATATAGGAGCGCTGCCGTATATACTGAACGAGTTTGACGTGCCTGTATACGGTTCCACGCTCACTATTGCGCTCATAGAAGCCAAGCTTTCAGAGCACCCGCACGTAAAGCCCACATTTGAATATGTCAAATCGGGCGGCAAGGTGCAGGCGGGCGTTTTCACCGTGGAATTCATAAAAGTGAGCCACAGCATAGACGACGCAATGGGCATGGCTATCACAACGCCTGTGGGCGTGATAATACACACGGGCGATTTCAAAATAGATTTCACACCCGTGGCAGGGCAAATAATGGATCTGAACCGCTTTGCGGAGCTGGGGAACAAGGGGGTGCTGGCGCTCATGGCAGACAGCACAAACGCCGAGCGTCCGGGCTTCACAATGTCTGAAAGTCAGGTGGGGGAAACCTTCCTAAACTATTTCAAGCAGGCAACGGGCAGAATAATAGTGGCCTCCTTTGCCTCCAACGTGCACAGGATACAGCAGGTGATAGACGTTGCCAAGCTGTATGACAGAAAGGTGTGCCTTGCCGGGCGCAGTATGCTGAAATATGTGGGCGTGGCGCGCGAGATAGGCTATCTAAACGTGTCGGACGATATGCTAATAAACCCCGAAGATCTGCGAAAGCTGCGCGATGATCAGGTGGTGATACTCACCACGGGCAGTCAGGGCGAAACAATGTCCGGCTTGGTGCGTATGGCAATGGGGCAGCATCCCAAAATAAACATAAAAGAGGGCGATCTGGTAATTATTTCGGCAACGCCCATTCCAGGGAACGAAAGATACGTTTCTGACGTCATAAATATGTTATACAGAAGGGGCGCCAGCGTAATAAACGATGCGAAGGATATGGTGCACGTTTCCGGCCATGCCTGCCGCGAGGAGCTGAAGCTCATGATGTCGCTCATAAAGCCAAAGTTTTTCATACCGGTACACGGCGAATACCGCCATCTGTATCAGCATGCGGCGCTGGCGGAAAAGATGGGCATAAAGCAGAGCAATATATTTATAACGGAGATAGGCAACGTTATAGAAATGAACCGCCGCGTGGCCATGCAGACGGGCACGGTGCAATCAGGCAGCGTGCTTATAGACGGTCTGGGCGTGGGCGATGTGGGCAACGTTGTGCTGAGAGACAGAAAGGTGCTCTCCTCTGACGGGCTTTACATTGTGGTGGTTCCCATATCCACCGAAACGGGCGAGCTGCTGGGCGCGCCGGATGTTATTTCAAGGGGATTCATATACATGAAGGAATCCGAAGAAATGATAGAAAATACAAAGCGGCTGGTGGAGGAAGTGGTGAACATTTGCGCATACAACAAGACCATAGACTGGTCTACGCTGAAAAACATGATGAAAAAAGAAGTTTCGTCTTACCTGTATGAGCAGACGAACCGAAGCCCCATGATATTGCCAATAATAATAGAAGTTTGATAAAAGGAGCATCAGCATGATAAATATATATGATAATGCTAACGAAATGGCTGCACAATTGAAAAAAACCGATCAATATATCAACTACAAAAAGGTTAAGGACGAGGTTTTTGCAGATGAATCAAACAAAAAAATGATAGCGGATTTCAAAAAGCTGCAATTTGAAGCGCAGGCGATGGCGCTTTCGGGTCAGGAGCCTGCCGCAGAGCTTATGGAAAAAATACAGAAGCTGGGCGAGGTGCTGCAATTCAACCCCAAAATAACGGAATATTTTGCCGCCGAATATCAATTCAACTCGCTGATATCTGAGCTGTATAAAATAATATTCGGCGAAGTCAGCGAGCTTGACGCGGGATTGTTTGGCGAATAAACGGCGCACGGCAACTTGCACTATAAGAAAAAATCACGGGAGAGCATAGACCTTGGCAAAGCGTTTGAACGACTATTACATGCACAATCACGACGATTACGAGCAGCAGGAGATACAGTCTGCGGCGCACTCGGAAGACGATTTAATGCGCGTGCGCGCGAAGAGCGAAACACGGGGCGCGCGCGTGTGGATTGTTTTGCGTCCGGTTATAATTTGGTGTATAAGCCTCTTTGTTGCGGGCGGATTTGTGTATTATGCCATAAACTATGTCAAATCACACTACCTTGACCCGGTCGATCTTTCAGATAAATCTCAGAAGGCCATATCAGTGAAAAAGGGTTCCTCGCTTTCCTCCATTTCCGAAATGCTGGAGGAGGAGGGAATCATACGCAATAAGCAGGTATTCAAGCTGTACGTGGATTTTTCGGACAACGCCTCCAAGCTTAAGGCGGGTACGTATATGCTTTCACCCAGCATGAACTTTGACGACATAATATACACGCTCAGAAAGGGAATGAACACAGACCCGACGGGTAAGGTGACGCTGCTTGAGGGGCTTTCGGCAAGCGCCTTTGCTCCCGAACTTGTGAAAAACGGATTTTTGGAGGATGAGGAAGCCTATCTCAAGATGGCTGAGACCGGCGAGGGCGCAAACATAACCAGCAGTGAGCTAAAAGAGATAGTGAAAGGGAACGAAAACGCAACGGAAAAGCGCAAGTATGCGCTTGAGGGCTATCTATTCCCCGATACCTACGAGTTTTATAAAGACACAGACGCTGCCACTGTTATAAATAAGCAGCTGGCTCGCTTCTTTGAGGTGCTATCCTCAGATGATTACACACGCGCCGTGGATCTGGGAATGTCTATAGACGAGGTTGTCATTATGGCCTCCATAATAGAAAAAGAGGCGCAGCCGCACGATTTTGCCAAGGTTTCGGCCGTGCTGCACAACCGTTTGGAACGGGATATGCCGCTTGCCTGCGATTCCACGGCGGCCTACGCGCTGGGCATAAAGAACAGAATGGTGCTTACGGACGCGGAGCTTGGCATAACCAGGGATGAGGAGGGCAATGAAGTTGTTCCCGAAACATCCGCCTCTTCCCAAACTGCCGCATACAATACTCATGTGCGTAAGGGGCTGCCCGTTGGACCTATATGCAATCCCAGTAAGGCGGCAATAAGCGCCGCGCTGCACCCTGATGAGGAATATATGGACGAGGGCTATCTGTTCTTCGTTACAACAGACCCCACACCGGACGCGGAAGGAAAGATATATCTGGAGTTCAACAAGGACGCAAATGCTCATTTTGAGGCAATAAGCAAATACAAGCCGCTCTGGGCAGAGTATGACAGACAGAAAGCGAACGAGGAGCAGTGAGCGATATGGAAAGAATAGAGCTGCTGGCTCCTGCGGGCAACCGCGAATGCCTTGAGACCGCTTTCCATTTTGGCGCGGACGCGGTATACCTTGCGGGGAAGAGCTTTGGGCTGCGCGCCTTTGCGGGAAATTTTGATGAATGCGCGCTTGCCGATGCCGTTTCATACGCGCATTCTCTGGGAAAAAGGGTATACGTGACGGTGAACGCCGTTTTATACAACAGCGAGGTGGGGGAGCTTTCCGGCTATCTCCGCTTTTTGAGTGACATAGGCGCGGACGGGGCGATTTTTTCCGATCCCGCCGTGCTGCTTACCGCGGTGCGCGAGGGCATAGATATCCCGCTGCACCTCAGCACGCAGGCCAACACCACAAACTATATGTCCGCACAGTTTTGGCACGAGCAGGGCGTGAAGCGCATAGTGATGTCTAGAGAGACCTCTCTGGAAGATATTGCGCTGCTGCGCAAAAACACGCCTGAAAGCCTTGAAATAGAGGCATTTGTGCACGGCGCTATGTGTATAGCGCATTCCGGCCGCTGCCTGCTTTCCACCGCACTCACGGGAAGAAGCGGCAACCGCGGAGAGTGCGCGCAGCCCTGCCGCTGGGAGTATTATATACACGAGCGCGGCTACGAGGGCGAATATTTTCAGATAAATGAGGACGAGCGCGGCACATATATATTAAACTCAAAGGACCTCATGATGATAGAGCACATACCGCAGATGGTGGAGGCGGGCATAAGCTCTTTCAAGGTGGAGGGGCGCATGAAATCCGCATACTACGTGGCTTCGGTGATAAGCGCATACCGCCGCGCAATAGACGGTTACCTTAAAAACGCAGACAGCTATGCTTTTGACGAGGAACTGGGCGAAGAGCTGCTGCGCTCTGCCTCGCGCGGGTTTACCACAGGCTTTTTCTTTGGTATGCCGGGCAGTAAGGGGCAGGACGTAACGCGAGAAGTTGACCCGCGAAAGTATACCTTTTGCGCCAAGGTAACGCAGGCGGCGGATGGATATGCCGTGGTGGAGCAGCGCAACAAATTCAGCATAGGCGAGACACTGGAGGTTTTATCTCCGCGCATCGTGGGCAAGAGCTTCACCGTGGAAAGCATAGAAAATATGGATGGCGAGGCGCAGGAGTCCGCGCCGCATCCGCAGCAGAAAATAAAAATAAATTGTCCGTTCGGTCTTGAGCCGGGCGATATTTTGAGGAGACACGATTGATTTCAATGATACGTTTTGGCCCGGCCGGAAATTCGGAAGCCTTTTACGAGCAGGGCGGAAAGCACACCTACGAGGAGCCGACATGGCTTGATGGGCTGGGGCTTAACGCTTTTGAATATTCCTTTGGCAGGGGAGCCAAGCTAAAGCAGGAAACGGGCGAAAAAATTCGCGGCGAGGCCGAAAAATACGGCATACAGATGAGCGTACACGCGCCATACTATATAAATCTGGCAAACGACGAGTTTGAGAAAAACCTCGGTTATTTCATGGATTCCAGCATCTGCGGCGGGTATATGGGCGCAAAGCGGGTGGTTTTTCATCCCGGCTCGCCCGGCAAGCAGGCGCGGGAGGAGGCCTTCGAAAAAACGAAGCGCAATCTTACGGAAATAATAGCGCACATGAAGCGCGAGGGCTTTGCGGATGTGAAATACTGCGCTGAAACAATGGGCAAAATGAGCCAGATAGGTTCGCTTGAGGAAATAATTGAGCTGTGCGCAATAGACGATATGATATATCCGGCTATAGATTTCGGCCATTTAAACAGCCGTACTCTGGGCGGTATAAAGGGCAAGACGGATTACGCCGCCATACTGGACGCGCTCAAAAACGGTGTGGGCGAGGAAAAATATCAAAACTTCCACGTGCATTTTTCGCAGATAGAATACACCGCCAAGGGCGAAAAAAAGCACCTCACGCTGGAGGATACTCAGTACGGCCCGTTTTTTGAGCCGCTTGGAGAGCTTTTGGCGGAGCGCGGCCTCACCCCCGTAATAATATGCGAATCCAACGGCACGCAGGCGCTTGACGCGGTGAAGCTGAAAAAGATGTATGAGGCAAAACTATGAACAGAATATTTAAGCGAGTGGAAAATACAGGGCGAGCGGACGCCTACCTTTTCAGCTCTGAGATAAACGTGGAATATATGACGGGTTTTTCTGGAGACAGCTCCGAATTTTTGCTTATTAATGGGCAGGGGTATTTTTTTACTGACGCACGCTATACAGAGCAGGCGGCAAAAGATATAGCGGCAGATGTGGAAATAATAACCACAACAGCGCAGGAGCGCACAGAGGCAATAAAAAAAGCGCTGGCAAACGCTGGCACGCTGGCCATAGAAAAGCAATACGTTTCTGTGGACACCTTTGAGCACTGGCAAAAAGAGCTGGGAGTTCTAAGGTTTGTAGATATTTCAGAGGATATGCTGCGGCTGCGCGAGGTAAAATCTCCGGGTGAGCTGGAGCTTATCAGCCGTGCGGCGGCCGGCAATGATGTGGTGCTTGATAACCTTGTGAAGATAATAAAACCGGGCATGAGCGAGCTAGATGTAAAGGCGGAGCTTTTATACCAAATAAACAGGCAGGGAATGGCCAGCGCCTTTAAACCAATTGTTGCCTCCGGCGAAAACAGCGCGCTGCCGCATGCCACCGTTACGGACAGGATAATAAAATCAGGAGACATGCTCACGCTGGATTTTGGCTGCCGTTATATGGGCTATTGCTCTGATATAACGCGCACTTTTGGCATAGGAAATGTTGACGGCAGGCTAAAAAGCATATATGATATAGTGAGACAGGCGCATGAAGCCGCACTTTTGACCGCAGCGCGTGAAAGCAGCGCAAAGGCGGTGGATTTGGCGGCGCGTGATATAATAGAAAAACACGGCTATGGCGATTTTTACCGTCACGGCACCGGTCACGGAGTGGGGCTGCAAATACACGAGCTTCCCATTTTAAACCGAAATTCGGCAGATACGCTTTCTCCGGGCATGGTTTACACCATAGAGCCGGGCATATATGTGCCGGGTTTGGGCGGCGTGCGAATAGAAGATATGTGCATTGCCGGAGTGGGCAGCCTGTACAGTTTTTCTAAAGAATTGATTTTGATACAGTAAATTTTTGGAGGTAGGATTTTTATGGTTTCAGCCGGTGATTTCAGGAAGGGCATGACAGTTGAGATAGACGGAGGCGTGTGGGTCATTGTTGACTTTCAGCACGTAAAACCCGGAAAGGGCGCGGCATTTGTTCGCACAAAAATAAAGAACGTTATAAGCGGCAGCGTTTTGGAAAAAACGTTCAGCCCAACGGACAAATTCCCCAAAGCTCATGTGGACAGAAAGGAAATGCAGTACCTGTATTCTGACGGCGAGCTGTATCACTTTATGGATACCGAATCTTTTGAGCAGCTTCCGCTGAACTTCAACATGGTGGAAAGTGCGCTGCCCTACATGAAAGAAAATATGAATGTTACCATACAGTTTTTCAAGGGCGAGGCCTTTGCCGTTGACCCGCCGAACTTTGTTGAGATGGAAATAACGGAAACAGAGCCGGGCTTCAAGGGCGATACCGCAACCGCGGGAAACAAACCCGCCATAATAGAGACGGGCGCCAAGGTGATGGTTCCCCTGTTTATAGAAACTGGTGATAAAATACGTATAGACACGCGCACGGGAGATTATATGGAGCGCGTATAAACTTTTTAGGCTCTGCTGGTTACTATGTATTATAAAGTGTTTATATAACACTATGATGATCTAAAATATATAAATTAATTGGAGGCTATGATCATGGCAGAGACAAACATAATGACTACCGGCGATAATGCCGTAAAAAAAGAAAGCAATGGCACTATTACTTTTGCTAGCGAGGTAATTTCCACAATAGCCGGTCTTGCGGCTATAGATATTCCGGGCGTTGCGGGTATGAGCGGCGGTTTTGTAGACGGAATAGTTGATCTTCTGGGCAGAAAAAACCTTTCCAAGGGAATCAAGGTAGAGGTTGGTCAGGAGGAGGTAGCCGTTGATATAGCTATAGTTGTAGATTACGGCACGCCCATTCCGGAAGTAGCGTCAAACATACAGAGCAGCGTTATAAAAGCCGTAGAGACCATGACCGGTCTAAAGGTTGTGGAAGTGAACATAAGCGTACAGGGCATAAAAATCAAGGACGAGCACATGCCTCAGTCTGCCACGATCAAAACAAAAGCGCCCAAGCCGGTAGAACCGCCAAGGGTGAAATAAAACCACATAATTTATAAAAAAACGGTGTATACCCGATCTTATGGTCGGGTATATCTGCTTTGACAGGCTGGCGCACACCGCGCCTATGACGCGTTTTTTCTTGTTTCCATGCAAAAATGCAAAGCTGCGGGGTTTGGTTTTGCAAATTTTTGGGGCTATGGCAGGCAAAGGCGCGGCAATACTATATGGAGGATGATTCTATGAAAATGAAGGTCGGCACCCGGGTAGTATTTACGATATTCGTGATCATAATGGTAGTGGCTTGCCTCTTTCTTTTGGGCGTGACGTTTGGGCTTATAAATGCCGCCACGCTTAACGGTATAGTGCAAGGATTTGTAGGAACAGATATGGCATTCAAGGCGCTTTACGCGGCAATATTCATAGCTTTGGCTGTTGTTGGCATATGCCTGCTCTTCTTTGGAGCCAAAAAGGCGCTGCCCACCGTTGCAAAAATAGCCGATTTTGAAATAGGCAGCGTAACAATAACGGTGCGCGCCATAGAGGAACTGGTGAACAAATATGTGCGTGACTTCCGGGATGTGAAGGGGCTTAATATACGCGTGGAGTCCTTTGTGGACGCTGTGGAGATATATTTGCAGATAGCCGTGAAGCCGGAGACGGACATACCCGACCTTACAAAGAAATTGCAGGACGGCCTTACAGACAATATTCAAAAGACTACTGGCATAAAGGTTCGCAAAAATTCTATAATAGTTATGAATATTGACGACCACCTGGCCACCAGGGTAGACTGATGAGGGAAGGCGTTATGAAGGAATTGCTTGATAAGTTCGCGCTTTGGTATCCGCAAAACAGAGGCTTGTTTTGGGGCATGCTAATAGGCCTCATAATAGCTATACTGTTCCTCACACTGGGCTTTGGCGCTACGCTGCTAATAATAGTTTGTGTGGGCGTGGGTGCGCTTTTGGGTTCGCGGCCGGAGATTCGTGCGGCTATAGCGGCGTTTTTTAAAAATTTATTCACTAGAAAGAGGTAATTGAACGTTAGATGAGCAGGAGAGAAGCAAGAGAATACGCCATGAAGCTGCTGTATGAATACAGCATAACGGGGGAGCTTAAAGACCCTGAGGACGAAGGGCGATATTCTGAGATATACGCCGGGGAGCTTGACGGCGAGGATATTGAATATGTAAAAAATGTGATAGCAGATTTTGTGCAAAAGCGTGACGAGGTTGACGGCCTTATTTCGCTCAATTCGCATTCCTGGCGTATAGAGCGCATATCCAAGGTGGATCTGGCAATACTCAGGCTGGCCATATTTGAGATGCGCTATATGGGCATACCTCCCAAGGCCTCTGTAAACGAGGCAGTGGAGCTGGCAAAAAAATATTCAACAGATAAATCATACAAATATATAAACGGGCTTTTGGGGGGCTACATAAAAAGCGAGTCTGAAAGCTGATGCCCGCTCCGTATAAAATCATACCAATGCTGTTATTGCGCGCATGATCCGCAACGGAAGGGCATTGCATCCCTCTGGTGTTAAAAAGCGGCATGCGGCAGGAAGGGCGTTGCCTGTTTTTTATTTGATATCAGTGTTAAAACGGCGGAAACGTGGGCATATAGGCTCCGTTTCTTTTTTCGCTCTTCCTAAGCGGGGGCAAATATTGTACAATATATTTTGTATTGTGAGATATACATGAATCAAAAAGATGTTACGCGCTTAAAAAAGCGTGTTGCGGTTAAAGCTATTATCTATATAATTTCGGTATTTGGAGGTGTTTGTTATGTCGGCGGAAATAATTAGCGGCAAAGAGCTGTCTGGCGAAATTCGCGCACAGCTAAAGGAGCGCGTGCAGAAAATAAAGGCTGAAAAGGGTATCACGCCAGGCCTTGCTGTAATACTGGTGGGGGATGACCCCGCTTCTTCTATATATGTAGCCAACAAGGGAAAAGCCTGCGGAGAGGTGGGCATGTATTCTGAGGTGCTGCGCCTGCCTGAAAAAACAACAGAACAGGAGCTATTGGCGCTTATAGACAAGTACAATACAGACAAAAATATACACGGGCTGCTGGTGCAGCTTCCGCTTCCGGCTCATATAAATGAGGAGGAAATACTCAAACGCATAAATCCCCAAAAGGATGTGGACGGCTTTCACGTGGTGAACGCGGGCAGTCTTTTCACCGGACTTCCCGGCCTTGTGGCCTGCACGCCCAAAGGCATAATAAAGCTTATAAAAAAGGCCTGTCCTGATATTTCGGGCAAGAGCGCGGTGGTTATAGGCAGGAGCAATATTGTGGGCAAGCCCGTTTCAATACTGCTGCTAAACGAGAACGCCACCGTTACCATATGCCATTCGCGCACGAAAAACCTGCCGGAGGTATGCAGAAATGCCGATATACTTGTGGCGGCAATTGGCAGACCGGAATTTGTTACAGCGGATTTCATAAAGCCGGGCGCCATAGTGATAGATGTGGGAACCTCGCGTGTGAACGGCAAGCTGAAGGGTGACGTGAAGTTTGATGAGGCGGCTGAAATAGCCGGCCACATAACGCCCGTTCCCGGAGGCGTTGGCCCTATGACAATTACGATGCTGCTGGAAAACACGGCTGACGCAGCAGAGCTTTATGGATGATAAATTTGTTCTGAGCGTATTTGAGCTGAATACATACGTTTCAGACAGGCTGAATCAAGACCCTTTTCTTGATGATATATGGGTGAGCGGAGAGGTGATAAACCTTACGCTGCGGCACAATACGGCATATTTTTCGCTGTCTGACGGCGATGCTTCCGTGGACTGCATAATGTTTGAGTTTACAGAGTGCGGCTACGGCGATATCATATCGGACGGGCAGGAGGTTTTGCTGCGCGGCAATATTTCTTTATACCGTAAAAGCGGCAGCTTTCGCATAGTTGTGGAAAACGTACAGCTCACCGGACTGGGCGAGATGTATGAGCGGTTTAACAGGCTAAAGGAAAAGCTGACGGGCATGGGCGTGTTCAGCGAGGAGCGCAAGCGCAAAATACCGCTTTATCCCAAAAGCATTGGTATAGTGACCTCTCGTGACGGAGCGGCGGTGCACGATATAACCACTATAGTGCGCAGGCGCAGCCCCATAGTGAAGCTGCTGCTGTATCCCGTGAAGGTGCAGGGTGCGGACGCGCCGGAGGAGATAGCCGCCGCCATACGCTATTTCAACAGTGCGGGCGGCGTGGATGTGCTCATAGTGGGCAGGGGAGGCGGCGCTGCCGAGGACCTCTTTGCCTTCAATGATGAGCGCGTGGTAATGGAGATATACAATTCTCAAATACCCGTTATAAGCGCGGTGGGTCACGAGAGCGACTATACGCTGGCGGATATGGCTGCCGACCTGCGCGCGCCCACCCCCTCAGCGGCAGCGGAGCTTGCTGTGCCCGTGGTGTACGATGTGCTGGAGAGGATCTCCGCCATGCGCGCTTCTATAAAGCAAAGCGTCTTGCGCAGTATGAGCGAGGCGGCCGCAAAGCTTAAATATGAGCGGCAGCAGCTCTCGCCTCAGCGAATGGCGCTTAAGCTGCGCGGCGCACGCCATATTTCGCAAAATCTGGCGCAGCGCATGAAATTTTGTGTAAATGAGCTTTATAATAACGTATTTTTAAGTTATAATACTGGCAAAACAAAGCTTAACGGCCTAAACCCTGAGGATATTTTCCGCAGGGGCTATTCCATAGCTATGAAGGATGGCTTTGTGGTGAATCATGCGGCGGGCATAGAGCCGGGCGATGTGCTGGACATATACTTTAGTGACGGCATAGTGCGGGCGCGCGCGCTGGAAAAAGAGGTTAACTGATGGCAAAGGAAAAGGACGTTGAGGCATATATAGACGAGCTGGGGCAGATAACGGAAAAGCTGGAGGCGGGAGATTTGAAGCTAAAGGACGCCATAGAGCTTTACAAACAGGGCAATATACTGGCGGCAAAGGCCGAAAAGTTGCTGGGGCAGTATGAGAGCGAGATAGAGATCATAGAAAAATCTAATTTTGAGGATCAATAATATGGTTGAGGTTTTATATCAGTATATACCGCAGGTGGATGCGCGGTTAAAAGAGCTTTTTTCACGTACAGATATGAACAGTACGCTGCGCGACGCTATGTATTACAGTGTTGATGCGGGCGGCAAGCGTTTTCGTCCCACGCTTAACATGGTGGCAAATTCTCTGCTGGGCGGAAACGCGGCGGAAACTCTGGATATAGCCTGCGCCATTGAAATGATACATACCTATTCTCTGGTGCATGACGATCTGCCAGCGATGGACAATGATGAGATGCGGCGTGGAAAGCCCACAAACCACATAATGTTTGGCGAGGCCTTTGCAATACTGGCGGGCGACGGGCTGCTGAATTATGCCTTTGAGGTGATGCTTAAAAACACATTGCGTTATCCGCAAAATATTGCGGCGCATGTGGCGGCGGTATCTGAGGTTGCCGCAGGAGCCGGAGTGTGCGGTATGATAAGCGGACAGTGCGCAGATATAGAAAACGAGGGGCAGATACTTACAGAATCAGAGCTTGACTATGTGCATCGCCACAAAACGGGCGACATGATAAAATCTGCGCTGCTTTCAGGGCTGCTGCTTTGCGAGCCAACAGAGGCTCAAATAAAGGCCATAACGGTGTATGGATACAATATAGGACTGGTGTTTCAAATAATAGATGACATACTGGACATTACGGGAGACGAAAAGAAGCTGGGCAAATCTGTGGGCAAGGACAGCAAATCCAAAAAATTCACCTATCCCACGCTTTACGGCATAAATGGCTCCATGGATATTGCGCGTGAAAAGACAAGCGAAGCAAAGGACAGTGTAGCAATATTCAAAGAAAGGGCGCAGCCGCTCATACAGCTTGCTGACTGGCTGCTGGAAAGAGACAGGTAGATTTTTTTTATGAGAGAAATAGCCATAGACGGCCCCGCGGGCGCGGGCAAGAGCACGGTTGCCAAAGCGGTGGCAAAAAAGCTTGAATACAACTATTTAGATACGGGCGCAATGTACCGCGCGGCGGCGCATTATATGCTGGGCAGGGGTATAAGCCCCACGGATGCCGCGGCGGTAATAAGCAAGCTGCCGGATATGGATATGGCAATAGAGTATAGCGGCGGCGCGCAAAGCGTTATAGTGAACGGCAAAGACGTTACGCCCTTTATTCGTACGCCCGAAATATCACGCGGGGCAAGCGATATAGCCGTGATACCGGAGGTGCGCCTCAGGCTAGTGGAGCTTCAGCGCGGCGTTTCTCAAAAATATGATATAGTCATGGACGGACGGGATATAGGCACATATGTGCTGCCAAACGCTGATTTCAAATTTTTTCTTACCGCCAGCGCAAGAGAACGGGCGAGGCGCAGGTATCTGGAGCTTAAAGAAAATAATGCCGAAGCGGATATAGATGTGATAGAGGCGGAAATAATAGCGCGCGACCAAAACGATATGTCTCGTGAGTTTGCGCCGCTGCGTCAGGCGGATGACGCCGTATTTGTGGATACTACAGATATGGATATAGACGGAGTTATAGATCATATTATAAAAATAGTAAACGGTGGAAGCTGAATGTTTTATTCTTTTTTGAGAATATTGGCCTATATAGTTTTGATGCCTATATTTTTCATTCGCGTGGAGGGAAAGGAAAACCTGCGTGCGCCTAAGGGCGGCAGCGTGCTTATAGCAAACCACACATCAAATTGGGATCCCATAATTTTGGGCTTTTCAGTAAAGCACACGCCGGTGCGCTATCTTTCCAAAGTGGAGCTGGGAAAAAACGGCATCATACGTTTTTTTCTTAAGCATTTGCATGTGATACCAATAGATCGTGGCAAGGGTGATCTTTTTGCTGTAAAAACGGCTATACGGGCAGCTAAAGAGGGCGGTATGGTGGGCGTATTTCCAGAGGGTACGCGCTCCAAGGACGGCAGCGTGCTGGAATTTGGCGAGGGCGCGGCGCTTATTGCGCTTCGCGCAGAGGTGCCCGTTGTTCCCGCGTACATAAAGGGCGGCTACAAGCTTTTTCACAGAGTGCGTGTGATAGCGGGGGAGCCAATAGATCTAAGAAAGATAGCGGGAGAGAAAATAAACAGTAAGGCGCTGAAGCTGGCTACGCAGTATATGCGCGAAAAAATATTGGAACTGAGTGAACGCTGATGGAAATAATAGTGGCAAAAAACGCCGGATTTTGCTTTGGCGTGAAGCGTGCGGTTGATGCTGTAGAAAATATAATAGGTAAATACGGACATATATATACTTATGGAGAGCTTATACATAATAAAGATGTAATAGAAAAGCTGGCGGAGCGGGGCGTAATGGTCACAGAAGATATAGACTCACTGCCAAACGAGGCTGATACGCTGGTGGTGATACGCTCGCACGGTATATCCCGCGCGGATCATGAAAAAATTGAGGCACGCGGTTTTGAGGCGCTGGATCTCACCTGTCCGTTTGTGAAGCGCATACATGACAAGGTAAAAAATTCTTCCGTACCCGTTATAATTGTGGGTACGGAAAACCATCCGGAAGTATCGGGCATACGCGGCTGGGCGCCGGGCGAAGCATTTGTTGTGGGCGAGGTGGGGCAGGCCGGCAGTCTGCCGCGCATGGAGGCTGCACTGGTGGTGGCGCAAACCACAATAACGGGCGAGCTTTGGAGCCTTGTAGTGGAGAAGCTTCAGGCTTGTATCCCTCAGCTGGAGCTTTTCAACTCTATCTGTGATACCACGCAAAAAAGACAGGAGGAAGCAGCGCGGCTGGCAGAAAAATCCGACGCGGTTTTTGTTGTTGGAGGCAAACATTCTTCCAATACGGGCAAGCTTTTCAATATCTGCAGACAAAAATGTAAAAATACCTATTATATCGACAGTAAAGAGCAAATTTTTCTTGATAATATGGCAAATCATGATATAATTAGTATTGTTGCGGGCGCTTCTACGCCCGAGTGGTTAATTAGGGAGGTTAAGACACGTATGAGTGAACTCGAAAATCAGGAGACTATCTTGCAGGAACAGAAGACGGAAATAACAGAACAGGCGGCTGAGGTCAGCGAACAGGCAATTGAGGCGGAAGCGCCAATAGCCGAGGCTGTTGAGGCTACGGAAGTTGTTGTGGAAGAAGCTGCTCCGGCACAGGACGAGCCTAATGCCGATGCGGAGCAGAGCGCCGCGGCAGCAGAAGACAGCGCTGCGTCCGAAAAAACGGATTTCATGGCCGAAATTGAAAAGTCGTTTGTATATATCAAGAGAGGCCAGATAGTCAACGGTACTGTCGTGCAAATCTCCGATAATGAAATATGCGTAAATATCGGCTACAAATCTGATGGTATCATCAAAAAGGAAAATCTCACGGCCACGGGCGATGTTGATCCGTCCGAGCTATTTAAGGTGGGCGATGAGATAGAGGCCGAAGTTGTTACACTTAACGACGGCGAGGGCAATGTTGTGCTCTCAAGAAGATCTATAGAATCCAAGCTTCGCTGGAAGGAGCTTGTGGAAAATCTGGACGAAACGAAGCTTTATACGGTTCGTGTGGACAAGGTTGTCAAGGGCGGCGTGCTTGCAAAGCTTGAAGGCTATGATGCTTTTATACCCGCTTCACAGCTTTCTCTCAAATATGTGGAAGACCTTTCCGAATTTGTGGGCAAAGACCTTGAAGTAAACATTATAGAGGCAGACAAGCGCCAGAGAAGGTTTGTGCTTTCTCACAAAAATATTCTCCAGCAAAAAGCTGCCGAGGATGAAAAGCGCCTGTATGATACATTCAAGAAGGGCGACAAGATAAGCGGCAAGGTGAAGCGCTTGACAGATTTTGGCGCATTTGTGGATGTGGGCGGCATAGACGGCCTGCTGCACATAACTGACGTTGCCTGGGCAAAGGTGAAGCATCCTTCAGATATTCTCACCATAGGCGATGAAATAGAAGTTTTGATACTGAATGTGGATCCGGAAAAGAAGCGTATATCTCTTGGCTTAAAGCAGCTGGCTCCCAAACCGTGGGATCTTGCCCCAGAAAAGTATATCGTGGGCGATTCTGTGGAGGGTACTGTTGTTCGCATAATGCCTTTCGGCGCCTTCGTATCTTTGGAGCCTACAATAGACGGTCTCATACACATATCTCAGGTAACAAACAGACGGCTTGAGAAGGTGGAGGAGGAGCTTCGCATAGGCGATAAGGTAACGGCCAAAGTTATGGAAGTGAACCCCGCCAAGAAGCGCATAAGCCTCAGCATAAGAGCGCTTATGGATGAGCCGGAAAGACCGGAGAGAGAAAAGACGGAGCGCACAGACAGGGAAGACAGGTTCAGCTATGTTATTCCCCCGGTAGAGGAAGCTACATCCTCTCTGGCAGATTTCTTCCCCAAGCAGGAAGAAAGCGCAGACGAAGAATAATACAAAATATAAGAATCCGGCTTTGCGGTCGGGTTCTTTTTTTGTTTCCGCGTGTATCACGCGGGGCAAATATGCCGTGTTTTTGCTTTTGCCCAACTGCTTGTTGTGTTATAATATCAAGCATGGGTAATTTAAACGAACTGACACAATATATAAGCCAAAGGAGCCTCACTTATTCTGTGGTAACCTATGGCTGCCAAATGAACGAGCACGAATCTGAAAAACTGCGCGGCATACTGGAAAGTGTGGGCTATACGCCTGCCGAAGACATGGAGTCTGCCGATTTTATAATATTCAACACCTGCTGTGTACGCGAAAACGCAGAGCACAAGACCTTTGGCAATGTGGGCGCGCTCAAGGGCATGAAGGCAAAAAACAAAGAGCTTCTTATAGCCGTGTGCGGCTGCATGACGCAGCAAAAAGCGGTGGCAGACAAGATGTACCGCACCTTTCCCTTTGTGGATATAGTGCTGGGCACGCACAATATGCATGAACTGGCGGATATGCTGTATGACCGCGTTATAGAAAACCGCAGGGTGCTGGCTGTGGCGGATGAAGAATATGGCATTGCGGAAGGTTCGCCTGTAAAGCGTGAGGCCGGGCCACTGGCTTCTGTAAACATAATGTACGGCTGCAACAATTTTTGCTCTTACTGCATAGTGCCGTACGTGCGCGGAAGAGAGCGTTCACGCGAGGCAAAAAACATTATAAGCGAAATAAAAGAGCTATGCGATACGGGCTACAAAGAGGTCATGCTGCTTGGCCAAAATGTGAACTCCTACGCGGGGCTGGCGGGCGGCTTTGCGGAACTTCTGCAAAGCATATGCACTGATACAGATATAGACCGTGTACGCTTTATGACCTCGCACCCAAAGGATATGCCTGATGAGCTTATAGACGTTATAAGCGCTCAGCCCAAGCTGTGCAAGCATATACATCTTCCCGTGCAATCCGGCAGCAGCGCAATACTTTCCGCAATGAACCGGGGCTACTCTCGCGAGGGCTATATGGAAACAATAGCCAAGCTGCGACGCAAGCTGCCGGAGGTGGTTATAACCACGGATATAATAGTGGGTTTTCCGGGTGAAACACAGCAGGATTTTATGGACACGATGTCTCTTATAGAGCAGGTGCGCTTTGACGCGGCTTTCACATTTGTATATTCAAAACGCAGCGGTACTGCGGCGGCAGATATGGATGGACAGATAGCGGATGAAGTAAAGACAGCGCGCATAGTGGAGCTGATAGAGCTGCAAAATGCCATAACGGAGGAAAAAAACCGCAGCTGGGTGGGCCGCAGGGAAACGGTGCTGGCAGAGGGCTGCAGCACGCGGGACGCAAGCCACATATGCGGGCGAACAGACGGCGGCAAGATGGTAAATTTTGAGGGGGACGGCGCGCTCATAGGCAGCTTTTGCGAGGTGGATATAACGCAGGCCAAGCGCACCACGCTTTTTGGCAGGCTGGTTTGAAATCATTTGCGAATGAAGCAAACACAGCAGCGCATATTATGAAATAAAATATAACGTCCGCTGCGGGCAGGAGGAACGCCCTTATTTCAGCGGAATGTATAGATACTTGTATAAGGGGATTTATATGGCGAAGTTGACGCCCATGATGCAGCAATATGTAGCGCTAAAAGAAGAGTATGCGGATTCCATACTCATGTTTAGGCTGGGCGATTTTTACGAAATGTTTTTTGAGGACGCAAAAACGGCCTCACGCGAGCTTGAACTTGTATTGACCGGACGAAACTGCGGTATGGAGGAGCGTGCGCCCATGTGCGGCATACCTCATCACGCGGTGGACGGCTATATAGCGCGGCTTATAGAAAAGGGCTATAAGGTGGCCATATGCGATCAATTGGAGGACCCCGCAGCTGCAAACGGCATAGTAAAGCGGGGTGTCACGCGCGTGGTAACGCCCGGCACCGTGGTGGAAAATTCTATGCTGAGCGAGACGGAAAACAGCTACATACTATCGCTCTGCATGCAGGAGGGCGGTGCGGGGCTGTGCTACTGCGATGTATCAACAGGGGAGTTTTGCGTGCTGGAATGCGCGGACGCTCAGCAGCTTTTAAACGAGCTGATACGCATAAACCCCAAGGAGATAATAGCGCCGGATTCCTCCATAAAAGAGGTATTGAAGCTGCAAAAAAGCCATCAACTCCGTCAGGCATTCGTGAACCCCTATTTTGACTGGGCATACGAGGAAGGCGGCGCGCGCGAGGCGCTCACCTCGCACTTTAAGGTGAAAAACCTCTCAGCCTATGGCTGCGGAGAGCTTGATTTGGCGATCTGCGCTGCGGGCGGTCTAATACAATATCTGCGGGACACGCAGAAAAATTCGCTGCTTCATATAAGCCGAATAGTTACGGTGCAGGACAGCGAATATATGGCGCTTGACACCACAACCATACGCAATTTGGAGCTTACGCAAACCATAATGACGGCAAAAAAGCGTGGTTCGCTGCTTTGGCTGCTAGACAGAACGCGAACGGCGCCCGGAGCGCGTCTTTTGAAAAAATTTGTGCTGCAGCCGCTCAAAACGGTGGACGAAATAAATGCGCGGCTTGACGCGGTTGCTGAGATAGTGGACGATATTTATCTAAAAAATGCGCTCAGCGAGCATTTGCGCGGTATATATGACCTTGAACGTATAATGGCAAAGATATCCTACGGCACAATAAACGCGCGAGACTGCCTTTCGCTGCGCGACTCGCTTAACGCGCTGCCCGATATACGCGCGCTGCTAAGCGGAGCCGCCTCCTCGCTTTTGCGCGGCATATACAGCGATATTGACGAGCTGGAGGATGTTTCCGCGCTGCTTTTGGCAGCCATAAACGAAGAGCCTCCCGTTTCCATTACGGAGGGGGGAATAATAAAGCCGGGCTTTGAGCCGGAGATAGATTCTCTTATAACCGCTTCAATGAACGGGCGGCAGTGGCTGGCAGAGCTGCAAAGCAGAGAGCGTGAGGCTACTGGCATAAAAAACCTAAAAATAAGCTACAACAAGGTTTTTGGTTATTATATAGAGGTTACGAAATCTTATCTATCTCAGGTGCCATACCGCTATTTCAGAAAGCAGACGCTGGCAAACTGCGAGCGCTTTATAACGGACGAGCTGAAGGAGATGGAGGAGAAGATACTGGGCGCGGAGGAAAAGAAAAACCGCCTTGAATACGAGACCTTCACAGAAATACGAGACGTTTTGGCAAAGAGCATGGAGCGCATACAAAAAAGCGCGGGTGCGGTGGCGCTTTTAGACGTGCTGGCGGCCTTTGCGCAGGCTGCGCTTGAAAATAGCTATGTGCGCCCCACCGTTTCAGATAATGGCATAATAGAGCTAAAAGAAAGCCGCCATCCGGTGGTGGAAAAAATGCTGGGCGAGGGCTTTGTGCCAAATGACGTGCTGCTTGATATGGGCAAAAACAATATGCTTGTTATAACCGGGCCAAACATGGCGGGAAAGAGCACGTACATGCGGCAGACAGGCCTTATTGTGCTTATGGCGCATATTGGCTGCTTTGTACCCTGTGCGGCGGCGCGCATCTGCCTGGTGGACAGGCTTTTCACTCGTGTGGGCGCCTCTGACGACCTTGCCGCCGGACAGAGCACTTTTATGGTGGAAATGAACGAGCTAGCCAATATTTTAAACAACGCCACGGAAAACAGTCTGTTGATACTGGATGAGATAGGGCGGGGAACCAGCACTATAGACGGGCTTTCCATAGCCTGGGCAAGTGTGGAATATATAATAAAGCGCCTGCGCGCAAAAACGCTTTTCGCCACGCATTTTCATGAGCTGGTGGAGCTAGAGAACATATACCCCGAAATACACAACTGCTCCGTTGCCGTAAAGGAGATAGGGCAGGAGATAATTTTTTTGCACAAGCTGGTGGACGGCGGCACAGACAGAAGCTTTGGCATAGAGGTAGCGCGGCTGGCAGGTTTGCCAAAGGAGGTTATAAAAAGCTCCAGAAAACAGCTTGCGCGCCTGCAGCAGAATGAATTTTCGCTAACGGCCACAAGCGCCGCCCCGGAGAGCAAAAAAGCCGTACCCGCAGGAGTGAGGGCGCTGCTTAAGACGAACGTGGACGAGCTTTCGCCAATAGAGGCGTTGAATATGATATACAGCCTGAGGGCGGAGCTTGAGGAGGAGTATGCGGATGAACAGAATTAAGCTGCTCTCAGGCGCAATGGCCTCCCGCATTGCGGCGGGGGAGGTGGTTACCAGCCCTGCCAGCGTGGTGAAGGAGCTGGTGGAAAACTCTATAGACGCGGGCGCCACATCCATCACTGTGGAGATAGAAAACGGCGGACGTGACCTCATTCGCGTAACGGATAACGGCGTGGGTATACACGCAGAAGACGTTGCGCTGGCGGTGGAAAAGCACGCCACCAGCAAAATTGCGGATATTGACGACCTTGACGCCATTGCCACACTGGGCTTTAGGGGAGAGGCGCTTTTCAGCATGGCGGCCGTTTCGCGCTTTACCGTAAGCACACGCACAAAGGACAGTATTGCGGGTACGGTTATGAAGATCTCTGGCGGGGCAAACCGCTCCATAATGCCCGCCGGACTGCCTGAGGGCACCACGGTGAAGGTGGAGCAGCTTTTTTACAACGTACCCGCGCGGCAAAAATTTCTTGTAAGCTCCCGCAATGAGGCGGCGCGCGTTTCCGCAATAGTTTCGCGTATGATATTGTCTCACCCGGAGCTTGCCGTAAAGTACATAAACAACGGAAGCGTCACCTATCAAAGCCGGGGCGGCGGCGCTCTTTTAGATGCGCTGATCACCGTGTATGGGAACGATATTGCCGATAAGGTGACGGAGCTTTCTTTCAGCGAAGGCGATATTTGCATACACGGCTATATATCAAAACCGTCCAGCCTGTATAAAAAGGCAAACAACATAACTTTTATATTGAACGGACGCTATATAAGCTCCAAGCTGCTGCATGATGCGCTGATAGCTGGCTACGGCGAAAGGCTGCTGCGCTCGCATTTTCCCTTTGCGGTGATAAATATAACGCTGCCGCCCGGCAGTGTGGATGTGAACGTGCACCCAAATAAAACGCAGGTGCTGTTCTCTGATGAGGCAGCATTACACGGCGCGCTTATGGCAGCGGTGGAAAAAGCCCTGGAGGGCAGCCCCACGCCAGAGCTTAAGCTGGAAGCGGCAACGCACCAAGAAGCGGATGTTCCTCCCGCGGGCAATGAAGACGCGGCGGATCAAGCTCTTTCGCGCGGTTTGGATGTTTACAGCAAGCAGGACGCAGCGCCCCTTACTTATAAAGCAGAGCAAATCTTAGCGCGTGATATTACAACAAATAAAGCGCCCGTATTTAATGAAGCGGAGCAGGGCGGCAGATCGGCTTCTGAAAACGCTGAAACGGCGGCTGAACATAAGGGAGCGGAAGAACCTTTTGCACAAGCTAATGATGCGGGTAAATATTTTTCGCCGCAGGAAAAGAATGTGTATGACACCGCCTATTCTCAGCACGATCTTGGTACGGATGGGGCGGCGCTCAAGCGTATGGCGGCACCGCTTGACGCGGCAGGCGGGGCAAGGCTGGCAGATTCTTCCGGCGCGCTTGCTCAAACGGAGCGCTTTGAGCAAATTATGGACGACATAATAACCCAGGCCAAAAGCTCAGAGCCTTCCCGGCAGACAGAGATAGAGGACGTGCGGCAGCTTGTGGACTATACGGTGATCGGTCAGGCTTTTAACACCTATCTTGTGGTAGAATATGGTGAAACGCTTTATTTTATAGACCAGCACGCGGCGCACGAACGCATAAACTACGAGGAAATGAAGCGAGGTATGGAGGATGGAATGCCATCGCAGCAGCTTTTGACCCCCTACATAAAAAAGTTTAGCCAGTCAGATTTTGACCTTATAGCAGACAATGTGGAGCTGCTTTCTCAGCTGGGCTTTGAGCTGGAGGAATTTGGACCGCTCACATATAAATTTTCCGCCCTGCCCACAGTGGTGGAGCATACTGGCATGGACAGCCTCACAGATGAGGTGGTGAGCGAAATAAAGAGCAGCAAAAAAAATATTGTGCTGGCGCGGGACAGGGTGATACAGGCGGCCTGTAAGCACAGCATAAAGGCGGGAGACGCGCTTTCCGGACACCAGATATCTTCGCTTTTAAAGGAAATAACCGCCATGCAGGCCATACCAGCCTGCCCGCACGGACGCCCTGTGGCCATAGCCGTAAAGAAAAGCGAGCTTCAAAAGGGATTCATGAGGATAGTATGAAAGAGCGGGTATATGTTGTGGCGGGGCCTACCGCCACGGGAAAAACCGCGCTGGCGGTGGAGCTGGCGAGGCATACGGACGGGGAGGTGGTATCTGCCGATTCTATGCAGATATACCGAGATATGGATATTGGCACAGCCAAACCAACCTTGGAAGAACGCGGCGGCATAGCTCACCACATGATAGATATAGTATGGCCGAATGAAGAATTTTCTGCGGCGGAGTATCAGCGGCTGGCAAAGCGCTGTATAGAAGATATACTATCACGCGGAAAAACGCCCATAATAGCCGGGGGAACCGGTCTTTATATAAATTCAATAACGCACCTGCTGGATTTTTCCGCTCCCAAAGGTGACGAGGCGCTGCGCGAGGAGCTTAACGGAATGCAGAGCGATAGGCTTTACGCCATGCTTCAGCAGCTTGACGCGGCGGCGGCGGAGCGCGTGCACCCCAACAACAAGCGGCGGGTGGTGCGCGCCATAGAGATAGCAAAAACGGGCGGGCAAGCCGCAGAGTACGATTTTGAAAGAGGGAGCGATGAATACCATTTTTGCATAACAGGTCTTAGCTTTCCCGCGCGGGAGCAGCTTTATGACCACATAAACAAGAGGGTTGACGCCATGATGAAGGGCGGGCTTTTGGCCGAGGCGGAGTATCTTTACAAAAAATATTCTGCGGATTGTGCATCCATGCAGGCAATAGGCTATAAAGAATTTGCAGGGTATATTGAGGGGGATTGTACGTTAGACGAGGTGGCAGAGCATATAAAACGCAATACACGGCGCTTTGCCAAGAGGCAGCTCACATGGTTCAAACGGGACGCGCGCATAGTTTGGCAGGATGCCGGAGAGGGCGCAACAGCTATTGCTCAAAAAATTTTAAAATAAAAGGCGGGAAGATCAATGCAGAAAACTACTTCTATACAGGACGTTTTTTTAAACAGAGTGCGTAAGGACGGTGTGGGTATAACGGTGCATCTTGTGAACGGATTTCAAATAAAGGGAAGGGTGCGCGCCTTTGATTCTTTTGTAATACTGCTGGAAACGGAAGCAAAACAGCAGATGGTGCTGTATAAGCACGCAATATCATCTCTTACTCCTGCAGAGCGCGTTTCATTTGGCAGCGCCGAAAATACAAATGACAGGACGGAAGAAACGGAACAATAAATGGATATTTCTGCGTACATTGAAAAGCATTTTAAAATAAATTCGCGCATAACTGATTTTGTGCTGGCAAGGGAGAGGGAAGTTTTGCCCTGCTTTTCCCGCTATGAGGACATTGCACAGATATGCCAGCTAAAGGTATTGGAAGCGTTCAAAAAAAACGAGGTGTCTGCGCGGCACTTCAACCCTTCAACCGGCTATGGCTATGGAGACGATAGCCGCGACAGGCTGTACCGCGTATTTGCAGACGTGTTTGGCACGGAGGAGGCCATTGTGTCGCCCTTGCTTATGAGCGGCACACACGCGCTCTCAACCGCGCTGTGCGGCGCGCTGAGGCCGGGGGAAACGGTGCTTTTTGTTACCGGCAAACCTTATGATACGCTCCACCGAACGCTGGAGGGCAGCGGCTCCCTAAGTGAGATGGGTGTAAAAATGCGTTTTGTGCCTCTTAAAGAGGGCGGCGGCATGGATATTGCGCGTGCGCTGGACGAACTGCACTCCGGCGATATAACTATGGTGTATATACAGCGTTCTACCGGATACGATATACGCCGCGCCTTTACAATGGAGGAAATAAGCGGAGCCATAGCCGCATTCAAGGCCGAATTTGCTGACAAGATATACATGGTAGACAATTGCTACGGCGAATTTACAGATTATACAGAGCCTACACAGTGCGGAGCGGATATAATTGCCGGTTCGCTAATAAAAAATCCGGGTGGCGGTATTGCACCCACGGGTGGCTACATAGCGGGAAGAGCAGACATATTAGAACGTGTGGAAAACCGTTTCTCAGCGCCGGGAATAGGGCGGGAGATAGGCTCTTACGCCTATGGCTACCAGCAGTTTTACCAGGGGCTTTTCATGGCGCCTCACGTGGTACTGCAAGCCATAAAGGGCGTTATATTGGCCTCGGCCGTTTTCGAGAAGCTGGGCTATAACACCATGCCGCGATGCTGCGATGTGCGCGGGGATATAACGCAAACCATACTCTTTGGTGCAGAGGAACCGCTTACAGCCTTTGTGCGCGGCATACAGCGCGCTTCTGCGGTGGATGGGCATGTGGTGCCCTACGCCTGGGATATGCCGGGCTATAGTGACAAGGTGATAATGGCGGCGGGTACCTTTGTGCAGGGAGCTTCCATAGAGCTGAGCGCGGACGCGCCCATACGTGAGCCATACTGCGCCTATATGCAGGGCGCGCTCACATACGAGCATGCCAAGCTGGGCATAATGTATGCTTTGGATGAGATGGATATAATATAAAAATACCGCCGCTATTATTTTTTTGATAGCTTATGCTGATTTTTTTTGCGAAACCCGCCTTTTCCCCACGCCGGAGTGTATAGGAGAAAGTTTTTAACGTTTTTTCGTACTGATGCAGCAATCTGTGGGCAGCAGACGGTATATGCTGTTTTTATATTTGCTGTCCGCCGCAGTATATTCTGCTTAGCGGTTTTATTTCCTTAATTTTATGGCCTTTGAAGCTCGCCTGCGGTTATCTTCAGACATGGCGGCATAGTGTTTTCTGGTTGTGTTAACATCCTTGTGGCCTAGAACGTCCGCAACAAGGTATATATCTCCCGTTTCGCCATACAGCATAGTTCCAAAGGTGCTGCGCAGCTTATGCGGAGATATTTTTTTTAGAGGCGCGGCTATCTCTGCGTATTTTTTTACCAGCTTTTCCACCGCACGAACGGAAATACGCTTTCCCTGCATAGACAGAAAGAGAGGGGAGGGGAGGTCGTATGTGCCGGCTGCCTTGCGCTCTTCAAGGTAGTTTTGAAGCGCTTCGGCCGTTTCCACATCAAAGTAAAGCATAACGCGGTTGCCGCCCTTGCGCGTGACAACGAAAGAATGGTTTTTAAAATCTATATCCTTTATATTTATGGAAACAAGCTCAGAAACGCGAATGCCCGTAGTTAAAAACAGCACCATTATGGCCATATCACGCTTTACATTTTTTTTGTGATAGCGGCGTTGTGTATCGGTAAGCTCTTCGCCGTTTTCCACTATATCAAGCAGCGAGGCAACTTCGTCAGGCTCCAGGCGAATTATGGGTTTTTCATGCAGCTTTGGTGTGTCAAGCAATTCGCAGATATTTTTCTCTAAAGCGCCTTTTTTGTAAAAATGCTTGAAAAAAGAACGCAGGCAGGCAACCTTGCGCGCCTTGCCTCGCTCATGGTTTTCTATAAAGCGATCATCCTGCGCTGCATACAAATTTAGGTAATCCATAAAAATATAAAGATCATCCACGGTGAGAGCGGCAATATCTTCAATTGTTAGCTCCGTTGGCTGCTTACCGCAAAGACGAGGAACTTCATTTACCAAAAATTGAAAAAATATACGCAGATCACTTGCGTAATTAACTCTGGTGAGTATTGTGGTATTATTTTCAAGCGCGATAAAAAAACCGTTTGTAAAGGATGGCAGCTCACGAGTTATTTCGCGCAGCTTTAAAGTTTTTTTTATATTGAGATCCTTGTGAAAATCCACGTGGACATTTTCATCAGTTTTTTTATCCATAAAGTATTCCTTTCGAATACGTTGTGTTTATCTGGCTTATATGGGCGCGCAGCAGTCTTTTTATTTTTTTTCGCAGCGTAAGGGCGAA
>CAYXBW010000029.1:0-26233 GCA_964463305.1 uncultured Christensenella sp.
TTACACGTTCGGCTATGCAAAACGCGGCTTCCGTTTCCGCAATGCTGCTCACCACAGAGAGCGTTGTTACGGATCTGCCCGCTCCCGAACCGGCCATGCCCGCTATGCCTCCGGGCGGCGGAATGGGCGGCATGTATTGATCGAATACGCCCAATAATTAACCACAACATAAAAAGAACCGCTGTGCCATGCTGCACGGCGGTTCTTTTTTGTTTGCACTTCCCCGCTTCCCGCCTGAATAACAAAAAAGAGCCATACCTATCCCGCGGCATAGCTCTTTTGCTTATACTTTTAAATCACGGCGTGTATCTGCCTATAATATATTGGGGTTTTATTTTTCAATGGTATGGCAGACCGCTGCGCGCTAAAGCTTTATATTCGCCTTTGCCAGCCGCGCGTCTCGCTCTGCGCGCGCCTCTTCAAGCTCGCCGTTGAATATGTGCGAATCAAAGGCGAAGGACACCCTGCCGTCCATAGCGTCTATGATAGCCATATCCTCCTGGGAAAGCTCAAAATCGAATATCTGCATATTTTGCTCTATACGCTCCTTGTGAACGGATTTTGGTATGAGGTTTATATCGCCCTGCTGTATGTGCCAACGCAGCGTGGCCTGAGCGGCAGATTTGCCATACTTCTCACCTATTTCCGCCATCACGGGCACCTCGCTTATGTGCCCGCGGAATATTGGCCCCCAAGAGGTGACGCTTATGCCCTTTTCCGCGCAAAACCTGCGCAGCTCCCTCTGCTGGTGCCAGGGGTGCAGCTCTATCTGGTTGTTTGTGGGTATCTCGCCCGATCTATCTATTATGCTTTCAAGCTGGTCACGCATAAAGTTTGAAACGCCGCAGGCACGTATGCGCCCCCGTGCAGACTGGTTCAGCATGGCCTCCCACGCCCTGAGCCGCCGCGCCTCGTCTGTACCCGGCCAGTGCATGAGGTATAGATCCACGTATTCCATATCAAGGCGGCTAAGGCTGGCCTCAAGCGCTGCCGCCGCGTCGTCAAAATCGTCTATCCACAGCTTTGTTGTTATGAAAACCTGCTCTCGCGGTATGCCGCTGTCTCTGACGGCGCGGCCCACGTCCGCCTCGTTTTCGTACATGGCGGCGGTATCTATAAGGCGGTAGCCCATATCCAGCGCCCAGCGTATGGCATTGTATACCTCGTCACCCGGCTGCGCGCGAAAAACGCCCAGCCCAAAGCGGGGCATCTTCACACCGTCCTTCAATATCTCAACCGTATTTATATCACTAGTCATAGCTTTTGCCCGCGGCTTCCTTGTCTAAAAGCTGTATAGCCTGCACATAGCCCGCGTATCCCAGCCCGCTTATCTGCGCCAGACACACTTCCTTTATTACAGATTCGCGCCTGAACGGCTCACGGCTTTGCAGGTCTGAAAGGTGCACCTCCACAAAGGGTATGTTTACGGAGGTTATGGCATCACGAATTGCATAGCTGTAGTGTGTATACGCGCCCGGATTCAAAACTATGCCGTCTATGCCGTCATAATATGCCGCCTGTATCTCGTCTATGATATCTCCCTCGTGGTTTGACTGGAAAAAATCCACCTCCACATCAAGGTTTGATACCTCTGCCATTATATGGGAGTTTATTTCCTCAAGAGACTGCGAGCCGTATATGCCCGGTTCGCGCACGCCCAGAAGGTTTAGGTTTGGTCCGTTTATAACCAGTATGCTTTTCATTGAATATATCTCCTTTTAGGTTTGATATGGTATACTTTATTCTAACATAAACAGTGAGGTTTAAACCATATGAAAAAAAATTACTGCGTTATAGGCTCTCCCGTGGCACATAGCCTATCGCCCGCCATACACAATACGCTGTACAATATCTACTCCCTTACAGATTGCTGTTACAGCGCGGTGGAGGTGGAGCCGGGCGGCCTAGCCGAATTTACGGCGGAAATAGAAACGCGCGGCATACACGGTTTCAATGTAACTATGCCGCACAAGGTGGATATACTCCCCTTTTTACAATACAGGGATGAAAGCGTTTTTAACGGAGCAAACACCATTGCGGTGCGCGCAGACGGGCTGCACGGCTATTCCACGGACGCGGCGGGCTTTTACCGCAGCCTAAAGGAGGCAGGCGCAGACTATGCGGGCAATATAGTTTTCATTGGCAACGGCGCGGTGGCGCAAACGCTTGTGCACCACGCGGCGCAAAAAGCTCCCCGGCGCATAACCGTGCTGGGGCGTGACGCAATTAAGGCGGGCGCGCTGGCGGACGGCAGGCTTGTTTTTTCAGACGAGCTAAAAAATATAGAAAGTCATATGGCGGCTTGCGATCTGCTAATAAACACCACGCCGCTTGGTATGCAGGGCGTGGGGGCCGATTTTGAAAACCTTGATTTTATTGAAAAACTGCCCCGCTCTGCCTGCGTTTGCGATCTCATATACGCACCACCCAAAACAACGCTGCTAAAAAATGCTGAAGCGCGCGGGCTAAAAACACTGAACGGTTTGCCCATGCTTATATGGCAGGCCTTTTATGCCTTTGAGATATTTTTTGGCATAATGCCCGCAAAGGCAGACTATGATACTATTTTTGAAAAGCTGCGCCCGGTGCAGACTGTGTGAAGTATTTTTATGAATGCTGCCGCTGATACATAAAAAAGGCAGGAGCACCGTTTTTTTTGCCGCAATGCTGTCACCTTATGTATTTTGCCGTGAACGGGCACCATACCATACACTTTAGGCATAGCGTACACAGTTTTCTCACCATTATTTCGTTTCTGGTTACTCCAACGCTCCATTCCTTTCCAAGCAGCGCCCTTGCTTCGCACGCCTCAACGCATATATTGCATTCTCCGCATTGCGGTTCCTTTATATTTTCGCATTCCGTATAAAACGGGGCTGTGGTGAGCACCTTGCCCAGCATGAGCGCACAGCCATACTGCTGTGTTACCAGCAGGTTGTTTTTGCCAATAAAGCCAAGCCCCGCCTTAAGCGCAACTGTTTTATGCGGCAAAAGCCCAAATTTTAGCTTCCCTATACTTTTATATCCTTCCTCTTCCAGCTGTTCGGCAATTTTTTTTGACAGGGCATCCATCCTGCGTTCTGTGTTGAACACCTCTTTGCTCTTGGGCGGCTCATTTGCCCTCAGAGCGCTTAAATACTCTTTAGACAGTGTTTTTCCAAAAAGTACTGCGCAGTGGTATTCTCCTATAATATCTGATGGCAGCGCGGAAATATCCACAAAATACACAAATTCCGCGCCGCTTTTTATTATGCGCTGCTCCCATACCTTGTTAAGTTCCACGCTGTCTCTCCTATGCCGAATATATTTCTATTATTTAGTATATCATAATAAAGCGCCCAGTATAAATTTATATATCGTAATGCAAACCGCCTCCCCTTCCCTCCTATTTTTGAAATAAACGTTAATAATGAGGCATATATGTGTTATTGACTCATGTTTGCGTTATAATAGTCCAATAGAGTAAAAAGCTGCGTAGCTGGCGCATTAGAATACTGTTTGCCGCTGTCTGCGCAAGGCGCTGCCGCTTAAATATAAGCAGCTTGATATATAGCAATGCTTTTTTTGCAAAAAGCAGAAAGGATAAATTATGGAAACTATAGGATTGGGCTTTGCAGCCGCAGTGTTTGGAGCGGGTCTGCTGTCCTTTTTCTCTCCCTGCATAATTCCCCTGCTGCCCGTTTATTTGGGCTACCTGTCTTCGGATGTAAAAACCGGCGGTGACAGGCTCATTACCAGACTGTCCAAAACGCTGGCCTTTGTGGCGGGGCTTTCCGTTACATTTTTTCTGCTTGGCTTTGGAGCGGGTGCGCTGGGCACGGTGCTGAGCAACAATTATTTTTTTATTGCGTGCGGGCTGGTGGTGTTTGTGTTTGGCCTGTATCAATCGGGCTTGATAGATATACCCCTTTTAAGCCGCGAACACAGACTTGATACACCAAAAAGCGCGAACAAGGGGGCTTTGGGTGCTTTTTTGCTGGGGCTGGTGTTTTCCTTCGGGTGGACTCCCTGCGTTGGGCCGGTGCTTGGCGCAGTGCTGGGTATGGCCGCTCAGCAGGGCGGCGCGCTTACCGGCGGTGCGCTGTTGCTGGTATACTCACTTGGGCTAAGCATACCTTTTATAGTGCTTGCCCTAGGCTCCAATCTTTTGCTGGGCAAAATAAAAAATTTAAACAAATACCTGCCCAAAATAAAACTGGTGGGCGGAATATTGATAGCTGTAATGGGGCTTTATATGGTGTTTTCCAATGTTAGCCCTCAGGCGCCGCAATCCTCGCAGGCCGCTTTGTCTGCCCAAACCGCACAGAAGGAAAGCAGCGGCGAAGATTTTACATTACGTAATATGAATGGAGATACGGTAAACCTTTCAGACTATCGCGGCAAGCCCGTGTATATAAAATTTTGGGCATCATGGTGCCCCATGTGCCTTGCGGGATTGGAAGATTTTAAGGCGCTGGCGCAGGAGTATAATTCATCCGAAGAGGTGCAGGTGCTTTCTGTGGTGGCTCCCGGCGTGCAGGGCGAAATGGACGAGCAGGGCTTTACAGACTGGGCCAAAGGCCAAAAGCTGGATTTTCCCATACTGTTTGACAACGGCAGCGTGAACAGGCAATTTGGCATAAGCGCATACCCCACCTCCGTTTTTATAGACGCAAGCGGTAATGTTTTTGATACTAGAATTGGAGATTTGAGTACGGAAGAGATAAAAGAAAAGCTGGAGTCTATTATTTTATAAGCAGGAGGTAAAATTTGCATGAAAAAGATAGTTTTATTTATTATATTGGCGGGCGCAATGGTATTTGCCGCAGCCTGCGGCTATGCTCCTCAGCAGCGCGCCGCAGCAGCAAATACAAACGCAGCTGCAGCCATAGACAGCAAGGATGTAAAAGCGGAAATAAATAAGGATGATTTAAAGGAAATATATTTTGCGGGCGGCTGCTTTTGGGGGGTGGAAGAATATTTTTCACGCATACCCGGCGTTTATGACGTTACCTCCGGCTATGGCAACGGCAACACGGAAAACCCCACTTACAAGGATGTATGCACCGGCAATACCGGCTTTGCGGAAACTGTTCACGTACAGTATGACCCCGCAATAGTTAGCCTAAAAACATTGACGGAGCAGTTTTTCAAAATAATAAACCCTCTCAGCAAAAACAAGCAGGGAAACGACGTGGGCAGCCAGTACCGCTCCGGCGTATACTATACCAGCGAGGAGGACAAAGCCATAATAAAGAGCGTGTTTGATTCAGAGCAGCAAAAGTATGATAACGAAATAGTTACAGAGCTGCTTCCCTTTAAAAACTATTATTTGGCAGAGGATTACCATCAGGATTACCTGAAAAAAAATCCCAATGGTTACTGCCACATAGATTTTGGCACGCTGGATGAGGTGCAAACGGAAACACAGCCCGCATCCGCTTCGGCAGAAAATATAAAGGTTGACCCCGCCAGGTATAAAAAACCCTCTGATGCCCAAATAAAGAGCATGCTTTCACCGGAGCAATACGGCGTAACGCAAAATGCCGATACAGAGCGTGCCTTTGGCAACGAATTTTTCGACAATGCCGAGGCGGGGCTGTATGTGGATATTGTTACGGGTGAACCTCTCTTTTCCTCTGCAGATAAGTTTGACTCCGGCTGCGGCTGGCCCAGCTTCACAAAGCCTATAGACCCTGATGTTATTGTGGAAAAAGTGGACAGCAGCTTTGGGCTTGAACGCACAGAGGTGCGCAGCCGCGTGGGCAATTCTCATTTGGGGCACGTGTTTACGGATGGCCCAAAGGATAAGGGCGGGCTGCGCTACTGCATAAACAGCCTCTCTCTGCGCTTCATTCCTTATGATGAAATGGAGGAAGCGGGCTATGGAGAGTTTATGCCGTTATGCTCCAACTACGGTGGCGATTCTTGATTTTTTTGCCTGCATAACTAAATAACGCTGCCAAGCAAACACGCCACCGTGGTTTCGGCCCAGCTGTATTCGCTCATATACTCTCCGAAAAACAAATTTGTTTCTCCGTTTATATAGCGAAAATAGTCGCTGCTGTATTTAGATTTGTCCACACGGCACTTGCCGTACTGTGTTTCCAGCAGATCAGGTATGCCTGCCTCCTTTAGTATTTGCTTCAATCTGAAAAGCACTCCGCGGTAATAATTTTTTGCGGCCTCTTCATCGTAATCTTCAAACAATATGAAGGCGATCTTATCAACGCTCACCCATGCCCCCATATTGTGAACCAGAAAAGCCAGCAGCTCCTTTGATTTTTTATGGCGAAACGCTATTGGCTTTCCGTCCACATATACGTCAAAGTTTGGAAAGCACTGTATCTTTATCTTTTTCTCCGCCTGAAAGCCCAAGCGCAGCGGCTGATATTTTTTTAAGTATCTTTCTATTGCGCGCCATATTTGCTCTTTTGAATATGGCTTCAAAACATAGTCTATAGCCTCAACATCCCAGGCGCGGCAGGCATATTCATTGTGCCCCGTCACAAAAACCACCGCCGGCGGATCTGCAAGTTCCAAAAGCAGATCGGCAAATTCTATGCCGCTCATTTCGCGCATCTCCACATCCAGAAATATAATGTCCTGTCTGTCATTTTTTAGATGCCCCAGCGCTTCTTCTGCGTGCAAAAATGCCTTCACCTCTGCGTCAAATCCTATCTGCTCCAGCATTATTTCCAGCATGTGCAATGCTCTTGGTTCATCATCTAATGCTAAAATCTTCATTGCTTTTCTTCTCCGTTACAAGGTATAAAAATAACAGCGCGCGTACCTTTTTGGCAGCTGCTCTCAATTGTGAGCGCGGCGTTTTTCCAATACTTCAAGCGCCTTCTTATTATGGAAAGCGTATTGTATCCGTCTGCCTCCATTTCCTTTTCCACATCAAAGCCCGCTCCGTCATCCTCCACGGAAACGCATATGCCCCCCGTCGTTTTTTGAGCAGATAAAAGTATTCTCACATTTTGGGGATGTGATTTTAGCTTGTGCTTGACCGCATTTTCAATAAGCGGTTCAACGGTAAAAGGAAGTATTGTGAAATCCGGCTCGGTTATATTTGTTTCCAGCTGCATATAGCTGCCGTAGCGCGCCTTTTGTATTTGCATGTAATAGTTTATAAACGTAAGCTCTCTTTCAAATGGTATCTCCTCCGGCATTTTTAAAAAATCTATGCTTATGCGCAGATAGGATGCAAAATTACCTATAGTATCTGCCGCTTTTTGCGGCTCTGTATAGCACATTTCTTGAATTGCAGTGAGCGTATTGTATAAAAAGTGCGGCTGCATCCGCTGCGCCATGGCGGCCGCCTCCATAGCGGTCATCTCTTTTTGCATTTTCATATTGCTTTGTATAAATGCATAATGCTTTTTTTCTTCTAAAGATATTATTGCCGCATAAAGCACCATAAATGCGGCAATACAAAGCGGCAGCACAAAAGAACCGTCAAAAGCAAGACGCCCGTTCACATCAAGTGCATCAACCAAAAGCCCCGCAAATATCACCAGTATACCCACGCCCATTAGCAGCGCATGGTCTACACCCTTTCTGATTGCCCTTATCATTATAATGGTAATAAAAACAAAGCCCCATACCATCATGCAAAACAGCAGTCCCCAAAGCCATTTGTAGTAAATTATTCCCCACGCAAAACATGCCGTTGCCATGCCCGCAATAAGTATAAGAGCAAATACATTCCTTATTTTCTTATCTTTGTCGTCCTTTGATATATCTGCCGCCATATAAAGCATGCACAGCACGCAGAATATAGTCAGCATCATGGTGACGGGCACAAACGCTTCCATATTTGTTTCCGCAAACAAACCGCTTGCCCCGCCAAAGAAAATAAATATTCTTAAAATATACCTGCCCACAGTAACCAGACCAACCAAAAACAAATATCTATATGGATTTTTTTTCTTTCCTGCTATTGAAATAATAAAGAAAAACAAGGCAGAAAAAATAAGCCCGCCAAACAATACGGACATCCAAAACGATCTAACGCCATTCCAATATATATAATTGCTGTAAGTGAATATGCGCGGTGTAAGGTACAGCCCGTCCAGCATTTTGCTTTCTATGGCTAAAACCACCTCAGCAGTGCTCTTATTGGCAACAAACCCCTCCCTGCCCCCGTTTGGCAGCCGCCTGCCGTCTACATACATTTCATGGCGCTGCAAAAGCCCCGGAACTGCAATTACCATGCGTTCGCCCGCAGAAACATTTTTCAGCAGTATTTTATACCTTGCCTCTGTACCGTAAAACGCTGTACTTTCAATATTCTTGTTCAGCCACCTGCCGGGAACATTGACCGGCATATACCCTTCATCCGTTTGCCTGCTATTTTTTATTTCCGGTCTGTAATTAATATACCGCCACTCCCCGTTGAGATATATGTATTCGTTTATATAAAAATCTGTTTCGGACAGATCCAGTATTCCATTTTGCACCTTTGCCGCAGCAGCCGCATTATAAATTTGCGTGTGCACAAGCAGCCCAAAGCAGCAAGATACCGCAATGCACAAGCAGGCCACATATATGATAATATTTCTTCTTACACTATCCAAATGCGCTCTTTCTCTTTCATTGTGTGGTTATCCACATAATTACATTTTTAGAAATACACACATTCAAATTCTGTAAAACTAACAACATTTTACTAATTGGCACTATTATTGCAGATAAAAAAACGAATAGCACGATTGGACGTTTTTTTTATTATATTTCGTATAAGCACCCCTGAAAAAATCATAACGGTGCTGCCGCTTTTTTATTCGTTTTAGCTGTTGCTTTTTCCGGCAAACTTTTTGGCCAGCAAAAACAATATTTCCAAAAGAGCCAGAGCCGCCAATGACATATATATATCCAGCATACCGCTGTCTCCCGTTTTTGGCCTTTTTCCGCCTGCTTTTGGCACGCCCGCAGTACCGCCCGCTTCCCCGCCATTGCCCGCCTCTGCGCCACCTCCCACATACCTGTTTTCTATAACGGCGTTCCCGTCTTTATCATATATTATTTGCTTGTTGAAATGAGGTAAATCATTTACCTCGTCTACCGTCCATTTGCTTTTTTCCGGCAGGTTTGACCATTCGTGGCTCCAGTTGTTCTCTTCGCTCAATAATACAGCATCCCCATATGCCCTTCCATCTGAAAAAAGCTGCACACTCACGCTTTCCGGCATTTTTTCCTGCGGGGTATCCTTCCATTGCTTTTTTACACTTAATGAGGTTACCGTTTTTGCCACAGGGCGTGTCTTTGGCTCAGATACCACCTGATAGCTCCAGGTGCTTCCCTCATGGGGTATATCCATCAAAAAAGCGTTGAACATTTCATAGTCACGGGCGCGGCTGCCCTCCTGCGCACCCGTTTGCACCACCAGATATACCCCCATATCAAGATTATCAAAAACGGTTTTTCCGCTTTCGTCTGTTGTGGCGTTTTTGCATATATTTGAAGAAATGGTATGTGTGTTTGCCCATTCAAAAAACAGCAGCGCATTTTTTGAAACATCCTCAGCTTTATCCAGCTTGTCTACACGCGCACGGCACCCGCTGAAATCAGGAGATATTTTATATTTTACACGCGGCAGCTCCTCTTTGCTTATGGCCGCCACCTGAAATATTAGTATATTTGCGCCGGAAATAAAAGTTCCATCGCTGCTGTATATTATGGTAAGAGTTCCCTTGCGGTCTTCTGCGGCAAAGGCGGGCGCGGCAGAGCAAAGCACCAAAGCCATCAATACAAATACAGATAAACACAGGCGGGCAACTCTTTTTTTGACAACAGGGTACATCTTTTCCTCCAAATACTGTTCAAGCTAAAAAAACTATTTAGATTTCACTGCCTTTTGTATTGCGCTACCCCTGTTCTGCGCCAGGCAGACGCAGAACAGGTATAGTACCTTTTACACAATATGCCGTTGACCGGCACAGCGCATTTTGCTAGTATTGCTTTTTTTTGCTTTTGCGCTGTCTGCCTATTGCAATTGCCGCCGCACAGGCCGCTGCGGCAGCGCCTGCCGCCATCCAAAACGCATATACGCTCTCTTCATTTGCGGTATTTTTTTGCATATCGGCTGCAGGCGCAGAGGTGCGCCGCCCCTGCACAAGCAGCCTGTGAGTATTTACCCCGTAGGGTGTGCATGTCATAAGGGTCACCCTATCCTGCCCTTTCACTATGGGGATTTTGAGGTATACCTCCTCCGGCAAAACCGTCTCCACATATTCCACGGCATAATATAGCACTTCCCTAAGCACCGTAATGCTGAAAATGTCTCCCCGTTCCAGCTTATCTATATTTGTGAAAAGCTCCGCCCTTGGCAGCCCCCTGTGCGTTGTTATAAGCGCGCGCGTGCCCGCCCCCCCAACGGGCAGGCTGGTTCCCTGCATGTGCCCCGCGCCTATCTGCAATACAGATTCGTCCGTACCGTGATATATGGGCAGGTGTATATTTGCTTTTTCAATGTCTATGTACCCCATTATATTGCGCGCACCCACGTTTAAAACATCCCAGTATTCCGGCATTTTTTCCTGCGCCTGTGAAAGCGGGTAGGAAAGCTCTTCCAGCTTTTGATTGTATTTATGCGCCCGCGCCAGCATGTATCTCATATTTTCCGCGTCCATTTCCGCCACCGCTTCACGATAGCCCGCCACGGCTCTGGTTTGGTACAGCTGATTCATAAAATTTGAAAATGCGGGGTAGCACATCACTCCAATACCCACAGCCAGCAGTGTTACCAGCAGCGCCACTTTGACACGTTTTTTCAAGGCAAACCTACCTCGCCTGTTTTTTCTTCATGGAAGCTATAAGGAACCCTGTGGCTATACCCGCCAGCACTATGCCTATAACCATTAAAACTGTTGTACCCGTGCCGCCCGTTACGGGAAATATGCTGCCCGCCGTATTTACAATGGTGAGGTACAAAAAGCCAAGCTCTGCATCCAGCCCCACCACAACATTTGCGTTATCCGCAGTAAGGCTTTCCAGCGCACCAGTGGTATTGTTGTAATTTGCCGTGATGGTAAATTCTATTGGCTCCACAAGCGGCATATATCCGTCAGGCGCCTTTGTTTCGGTAAGCGTATACACTATTCCCTCTTTGAGTCCGCCGAAGGCAAAGCTTGAAGCGGCCGTTCCGCCCGCGCCCGGCAGCGCCAGATCGTATGTGGACGCGCCCGCGCCCGTAAGCTGAAATTCTGCGCCGGCAAGCGGTGCGCTATTCTCGTCCTGTTTTGCCACATCAAGCCTGAAAAGGTATACTTTGGGATCGTCTATTGGCTTTGATGTGCCCACTTCCGTTGTGCCCGGCTTGTTCGGGAAGGTCAGCTCCGCCTCGTTTATGTTGCCTGCCGCGCCATTGAGCGCGTCCTGCGTTACCTCCGCGCTGTATGAAATCAAAATCTGATCTCCGGAGGCCGCCATGCCCCCCGCTATCAAAGCCAGCAGATCCATTTTCACAGAAAACGTTTTGCCGCCGTCCGGACTGGTGTATACATAATCGGCAGCGTCCAGCGCCGTGCCGCCTATTTTTACCACCGCGTCATCCCTGTATAAAAGACCTGTGGGCAGCGTATCTGAAAATGTGAAAACATAGTTGTCATACCCGTACATATACTGCGCTGCCGGCACCGTGGCGTCTATTTGGTAGTTCAGTATATCGCCCACCTCTGCAGAGGCTGCCTTTCCGTAGTTGCCGTTTGCGTCCTCCACATTTTTATCTATCTGCGGCACATCTGATTTCAGATCTATTTGCTGATCTCCCACCACTGTTACAAACAGCGGGAAGGTAAGGGCAATTGGGTCTCCCGTCCAGCCCGCGCCATCTGTTGTTTCTATTACTATGTAATAGCCCTCTTCCAAATTGGTAAAGCCCACACTGGTTCCGTCCGCCGCTACCGCTCCGTAAGAATCTGCTGCATTGCCATTTGTCACTATGCTGTCGTTCACCAGCATGGCAAGCGCTTTTATGTTCTCATCGTTGTCTGCCCAGCTCTCCAGCGTTTGATGCAGCCGCGTAAAACTTGAAATATTTGCATCCCCGTTTGCCGTTAGTATGGAATTTACCAGCGGCAGCATCACAGCGCCCCAGCCGTCGTTATCGTAATAGGCATATTTGCCCGCAGAGGCTGTTGTGACGTCAAACAGTTTATACGCGCTGAACGTTCTTCCCGTCAGCGTTTGGCTGGCAGGGCAGTTTATCACCAGACTGCCGGTGCCCGCCGCCAGCGCCGTGCCTCCCAGCAGTGCCACCACCAGCAATAGTACAAGCAGGCCTGCTCCCAGTTGTTTCAGTATGTTTTTTCTCATCTTAAATGCCCTTTCTTTTTATGTTTTTTATGTTTTCCAACTTTTTTCTATTAAGCCGCCACAGCAGCAAAGCCACCGTTGCAATAATCGCAGTACCTATTGCCGGGAAAAACAGCGTGCCCATGCCGCCCGCAAAGGGGAAAATCACTCCCGCTCTGTTTTTTAAAAGTCTTGCGCCGCCTGCTGTAAGCTCCATTGGCTCCGCTTCACCCCGCGCAATGATTTCAATGCTGTCCGTAACGTCAAGCAGCCATTGGCCTGCGGGTCTTACGTAGCCGTTTGGAGATTTTGTTTCCACCAGCGTATAAAACTCTCCCGGCAGCACACCGTAAGACACCCTTCCGTCCGCGCCGGAAGCTTTCAGCGCGTTTGCCACAGGCACCCACACCCTGCCCGCTCCTCCGCTGCCGTGATCTATTGTCTGTTCAGACAACAGCGGTATGGTGGATGGGTCAAAAGCCGCATCCATATAGTTTCCATTGAATCTGTATAGCATAAACTCAGCATCCGCAAGCGGCAAAGAGGTGTTTGCCGCGTCCACCTTATCAAATCTGAAAACAGCCGCCCCCCTTGTCCACCCTATGGCAAAGGGGCTTAAATGATCCACCTTGAACACCAGATCGCCATAGCTGTTTATATCCAGCCTGCCGTTTTCAAAGCTATAAACCTGCGGATTGTTTTTATAGTAGTCGTATGGGTCGGCAAGCTGGTCAAAGCTGTCGTATTTTTCGGGATAGTGCAGCAGCACGATTTTCGAGCCACGTATCTTTCCGTCCGCGTTTTTCCACGCGCGCGGCTTACCCTCCTCGTTTTTTGGCATTGGATAGGTGATGGCAAGCATTTCACCCGTCTCCGGCGTTAGCTTAACCAGCCCGTCCGCCCTGTTTGCAAGCTCCAAACGAAAGGCCTCATATTCGTATGGCTTCCCGTCCTCGGCAAGCGGCAGACAGTCCGCAAAAAGCTGTCCGTAGGTAGATTGCATAGCGGCATAAAGCGCAGAATCTGCAGGGGCATCCAGCAGCTCGCCTTTCAGCAGCGCCGCGTTTGCATATTGTGATTGTTGGAATCTGTAGCCTGAACGAAAATCACGACCATCGGAAAACACTGCCGTGTATATTTTGGATGCAGCCGAATTGCTGAGCGTGGCAGTGGGGCGCGTTACCGCCGCCTTTGGCAGCGCGCCCACCATTACGTTATTCAGCAGCAGGTTTTTGCCCGGTCTTGTAACCAGCACACCCTCGCCGTATATGACGGGCACCTTCGCCTGATTGGGCAGCGTGCCTATTGTGAGAAAGCGCGGACCTGAGCCGTTTTCGCGAATTGCGTACCTGCCCGCTGTCTGCACGTCTATTCTGTCTGCGGCGGTGGGCGTGCTTGCCGCTACGCCGTTTGCGCCAACCTTATAAAAATCATACTTATCCTGCACCCAGCTTTGCATATTGGCCTGCGTGAAAAATGCGCCGTAGGTGGTTTTGACCGTACTGCCATTCTTATTTGTATACTCCACGGGCGCGCTTTGTGCAAAGGGCGTTCCCGTTCCGTCATGCAGCGCGGAAAGTTCCAGCTTGCCAAAATATACGCTGGGCAGCGTATTTCCGGAGGCTGAGGTCACCTTCCATTCCGCGTCCGGCACGTAGTCTATAGCATCGCACACGCTCACGGGGAAGCCCTCGTCTATCACGTTTACGCGCACGGGAACATATGCGTCTATGGGCGCCACCCTGGAAGATATAACCTGCCCGCCCGCGCTTGGCGTGGAATATGGGCGGTATATCACATGCAAAAAATATTGTGTGGTGGCATATGGCTGCACCCAAAAGCCTTTATCCGGCGCAATAAAATCATTTAGCACCTTTGCGGGGTCGTAGGGTATGCTTACCGTATGCTGCTGCGCGCTCTGTCCGCCCGCGCCCGTTGCCGCGATGTAGCTGCCATCCGGCTTTTTCTGCATCCATTGGTAAGACAGCTCCCCCGCCGTTTGCGGGTATAGGCGAATGCAATCCTCCAGTGCTTTCACAATGCTGTCCGTACCCAGGCTGCCGCCAAATATGTCCTTTAACGGGCTACCGTCGTCATTTTTGTCTCCCAGATTGTATTTGTTGCCCAGAAAAACGGTGACCTCCCCGCCCGTTCCCAGCGCAGATTTAAGCACCACGTCAACCACCGGCTTATCAATAGAAACATTTTTGCCTTGGAGCGCAAGAGCTGATGTATAGGATATCTGGGGGACGTTTTCGTTTGTGAAAACATCCGCGCCGCCCACATAGTTGCCCTTTGCCCTCACGTCAAATTGCAGCTCCACCTTACTTCCCCACAGCACAGGATTTTTGAGCGTACAATCCACCTTGGTAGCCGCTCGCCCATCCACCACCGTCGGTGCGGTGGTTATTTTGTAGCTGCTGTCCGATGCCTTCACACCGTTTATATATACGCGATAGGAACTGTCTACTATTTCAAATTCCTCCCTGACTGTATCCGAAATTGTGACGTTGCTCACCTTGCCGCCGCGCTTCGCCTCCTCATATATTGAAATCAGCGTATCCAGAAAAAATTCCTGTCCGTTTCCGCCGTACTTTGCGCTGTTGTATGCATAATATCCGCCCGTATTGAAAAAGCCCGCCTGATGCGCCGCGTCCATCCAGGATACATTGCCCGCATAGCCGGCCACCCCCGCATTTGTACGGATACCAAACTGCATATTGGTTGAAAGTGTGGAAAGGTAGGGCTTGCCTAGATCAGCCGCCTCGCAGGCACCGCCCACAATTATGGAAACCAGCTCAGCATCGCTGTAGGCGGGTGAACCGTCCGCCTTTTTCCACGCATTGAAAACGCCGTTTGTGCCTCCGTTTTTCAAAACTGAATCCGCCTCTAAAAGAGCGGTATTGGAATAGTGTATGTGTTCACAGTCTCCATAGCTGTCCCAGCCGTAGAGGGCGTTTCGCAGTTTATCCATATCATTGCTGAAATACGGGCCGCCAAGCAGGCTGTATGTGCCGTTGTGCTGGAAATTTGTGATGCCCACACACACATTGCTTATGCCCTCCCGCTCCAGCCAGGCGTAAAATTCGTCAAAGGCCTTTTTCAGCTCATACAGTGAAGCCAGATCCTGATTTATGGCTTTTCCGTTTACCAGCGCCGCCAAATTGTTTGCGTGCAGCAGGTCAAACATCTGCCAGCTTGTTTGTATTTGAAACAGCAGCACAAGCGGGCGTTCCTGCTCTCCTGTGGCGGCTGCGCTTATATCCACAGTATATTCGCGCTCTTGTGGAGTTTTTATACCCTTTGCTGTTTTATTCAGCTCATCAAAAAAGCTTTGCTCCTGCATACCGCTTGGTATATTCATGGAGCCAACTCCTCCCGAAGCGGCGATATGGAAGGGCGATTTTGCGTCCTTGGGGTAGGCGTGTCCTGTTGTGGCCAGCGTTTCGTCCGCCCAGTCTGCCGTACCGCCCAGGGCTTGAGAAAGCACTCTGACCGGGTTGTCTACATCATGGTATATTGGCCCGCAGCCGCCGCGTGCGGCAAAGTTTGGGTCAAACAGATCGTATTTGAACATCTGAAAAAATTGCTTTGCTTTTACCTGCCCATAGCTGCTTATTATATGATCCAATACGTCTATCAAGGTTTGCGCATCGTAAAAGCCCAGACCCGTAATTGGCGCGCCGGAGCCATCCTTTAGCAAAAAGCTGTTTCTTTGGATGCTGCCGTCCGCCAAAAGACCTAATCCGCTGTCTCCGTTTTGCCGGTAGTCCGGCGCAATATTACCATAGTAAAAAGAGCGAAACCTCAAATAATCCAGCGTGCTGTCCTCAAGAGCCGCTTGTATCCTCGCCAGCTTGTTTGCGTTATCCACCGCGCCCTTCAGCGCTTCCAGCGTGGCCGTGTTTGAATATGAATATGTGGTGTTGCCCGCCTGATAGGCCACGCAGCGTATCTCTCTCTCCCACTCATCAGCATGGAGCTGCGCATTGGCAAAAAACGTGGCAAGATATGCTTGCGGCAAAGTAAGCGTTCCCGATGCCACCGCCCCCACATTTAGCGGGTTTCCCGCAACCGCCATATCTGCCCAAACCCCGCCCGACCATTTTTTTGTGGTTTGGTTGTAGGTTCCTCCTGTATACATTTGCCAGGTGAATCTATTCGCTCCGGCTGTGAACGCTGTATCAAGCTTTGAGGTGAGCGCCAGCTTTCCGCCGGTATCTGCTATGGCGCTAAGCGTTACCTCGCGCATGTTCATGTATACGCCTATTGCCGTTGTTAGCTCCGCGTAGCTTTTTGGCTCCGGCTTGTTGTACATGTGGGGGTCTGTGTATTGCGCAGAAAGCCATTCCCTAAAGGGCATCTTGCCCTCTATATTTACCGCGTCCAAAAGGTATATTGGCTGCGAAACCGCAATTGGGTCAGCCACCGTTCCGGTAAGCTGCAGGCCGTCAACCGCAGCCTTGGTAGAATAAAAATAATATGGCGCGGTTAGCTGTGCCCAGCTTAGTGTGCTGAGGTTGGAGATCGCGGCTTTCAGGTTTGCCAGCGTTTTATCCGTAAGCGTAGCCACAGGAACCGCCGTGCCCCCTATAAGTTTTCCGTTGGGATCAAACTGCGCGTTGTCCATACGCACAAACGCTCCGCTGTTTGATGCCAGCTCTGTTCCCGATGCCCGCTCCAGATCCATAACCTGAAGCTGCACTGTTAAAAGCGCTGTTCTGTTGTAGGTGGGGGTATTTACCTCCGCTATGACCACCACGCCCGAATTTGCTTTGATATAATTATACAAAGCCGAAAAAAGCGCCGCGGCAGTGTTTACCTCAGTATGCGCATGCAGCCACTCTCTGAATCCAGGGCTGGCGGCATCCAGCAGATATATGGGGTTGCTTACCACGCCTGAGCCTGCGGGAAGCGTTACCGATATATCGCCATATGTGAATCCGGTAAGCTCAAAAAAATAGGGCGCGGTTATTTGAGCGTAATTTAAAAGATTTATATTTGTAAACGTAGTTTTCACGCCCGCAAGAGTGGCTCCCGCAACAGCGCTGCCCGCGTTTACCCTCGTTGTACTATCATATCTGTAAAAAGCGCCGGAATAATTTGCGCCCGCCTTTTTGATATCCATAGCCTGCAGGGTGACCTGCGATAGCTTTGAGGCGCTGTATACCGGGGTGTTCTCTTCCGCTACTGCGGAAACGCCCATATACCCAAAATATGCGCCTATGGCCTTTGTCATTTCGGCGTTGTTCAAACGGTAAGCCTGCGAAACATTGAGCGACGGCTTATATTCATCATAAAACCAGTTATAAAATGCCGTACCCAAAGCTTCGTACAAATATGCCCCCGCCGATCTTATCTGGCTTTCCGCCGCAAGGTTTGCGCTTGCGTTCTGCGTTTGCAGAAATACTATGGGCGTTTCCATAATGAGTTTTTCGTCTATCAAATTTAAAGTGATATTGCCGGATTTAAGATCCGACACCACCCTTTTGCCTGTAACGGTCGTTCCTATGTTTGTATAGCTCCACGTATCTGCGGCAGCATTGTAGGCCGTACCGTACTGAAAGGTTCCCCCGTAGTTTGCCACTGCCCCCGGCAGGCTTGTTACAACTGCGTTAAATGTCACGTTAGAGCCAATTGCTGTTATGGTCATATCAAACTCTATATCCGCATTGTATATGGCCAACAGCTCCGGCTCAGCAGGTACGGCGGCATCTTCTTTAGCCTCAGGCTCCGCTTCTATTTCTTCATCCCGCGCGGTATACTCTGTTGCTTCGGTTTCTGTCACTTTGCTGTCTTGCGGGCTTGGCGCTTTTTCCTGTTCTGTGCCGCTTTGCGTAACAATAAGCTTTACAAAAAGAGGCTCGCCGCCATATTCTGCGTCCATCGGCACTGCATCAATATATATTTCTCCCTCCTGCGCGGTGTGCTCCTCCGTTATCTGCACGGCGATCTCTGCCCAGTCCACCCTGCCATCAATTGCTCCGTCAATTGTGCAGGAATACCAGGCGGGCTGGCAAAACAGCTCTGTATAGCCATATCTTCTGTAGGCATCACCCCTGCCGAACACGTTATCGCCCGGCTTTACATATATTGCTCCGCCATCCTCCCCCGAAATATAGCCCCAGCTTGCATACTCCGGCTCCGGCACCGCATCCACAAAGGTTTCCGCGTCAAAGCCCTCCTCCAAAGCATACACAGCCCTTATCTGCTGCGGAAAAACCACCGTGCTTGCGGCAGCTCCGCTTTCCGCATGTGCCTGAGCAACGCAGGGAGATTCTTCCGCCCCCAGCATCACGCTGCTTTTGGCAGGCGCTGTTTCCGTGCTTGCCCCTACACAGGGGGTTGCCCCCAGCAAAACAAGGGCCGCCACCGTGCCGCCAATCAAAGACCGAAAAAATCTGCTGTGCCTGCATTTCATAAACCGCCGTTCCTCCAATTAATCCGCTTTGGCAAAGCTTTTTCCCCACCAAATGCAGCTCAAGATCATGCGCCCTAAAGCGTGGCATACATTTTGCTTTGCCTGTGCGCTGTCATTGAGACTTTGCATTCCGTTCTCTTCGCTTGCGCAATTTTTGTAAATAGATAATATCAACCAGACCGTTTCAAAACCGTTTCAAAAATGTTGGTCTTGCCGCAAAATTTTTTATAAAAAAACGGCACAAAAAAAAGCGGTTGCCGCAATTGTGCTTATCTATTATGCCTTTGGCAATGCTGCCGCCCGCTAAAAAAACAAATTCTGTCTGATATTTTACTATTCACTTGATCCCATAACTTGTTCAAATTATGATCGAGTTATTATATAATGGTTTTATGAAATCCACATTTTGTTTTAAGGTGTGCTTCATTTGAATATAATATAATTCCTTTTGAGGTGAATAAAGATATGAGAATACTACTTGCTGAAGATGAACCAACATTGCAGCAGATAATTACAAACAAGCTGAAAAAGGAAGGCTACAGCGTAGATACCGCAAGCAACGGCAATGAAGCGCTGGATTGCCTGCGCTCCGCAGCTTTTGACTGCATCGTGCTGGATATAATGATGCCCGGCCTGGATGGAATATCTGTATTAAAAGCCGCCCGCTCAGAGGGCATAAACACCCCCGTACTGCTTTTGACCGCAATGGCTGAGGTGGAGGACCGCGTTACCGGGCTGGACGCCGGCGCAGATGATTACCTTACGAAGCCATTCTCCTTTGAAGAGCTTACCGCGCGCATACGTTCATTACTGCGCCGAAACAGCGATGTAAAAACAAATGTTTTGCAGGTGGCAGACCTTATGCTTGATACGGCTACCCACCGTGTTTGCCGTGGAAATGACGAAATAGAGCTTGCCACAAAAGAGTACGCCGTACTTGAATATATGATGCGCAACAAGGGGCAGGTTTTGAGCAGAAACCAAATAGCCGAGCACGTATGGAATTACGATTTTGAATGTGAATCTAATATAATAGACGTATATATAAGAATACTCCGTTCAAAGATAGATGATAAATACGAGCTGAAGCTTATAAAAACATTGCGTAACCGCGGGTACTCGCTGAGGGAATCTGAATGAAGAAGCAAATAACCATTCGCTCCAAAATAACGCTTTGGTATTCCATGCTTACAATCGCCCTTGTAGTGGTGATGATGGTATATCTTTATTTTGCAATGAACAGCTTTATGTCCGGTTTGGAAAAGCAAGCCCTAGTATCTGATTCGCAATACGGCTTGAGCACCATACACTATGCTGACGGAAAGCTATCTGTAAAGGATTCGCATATAAATACCGATCTTTTATTTTCTGTATATGATGATGCCGGAAATGAGATATACAACACTATACCGCGCGGCGTAACGCTGCAAAAAAACTTTCATTACGAAACCATAACCTCAGAAAAAACCGGAGACAAGCTCTGGTTTGCCTATGACGTACCCGTGCTTTATAACGATGAGCAGGTGGGCAGCCTAAGGGTTGTGCGCACTCAAACCTATTATACCGGTGTGCTGTATGAGTTGCTGCTGGTATTGGGCACCTTTGTGCCAATATACATTGCCTGCGCCGTAATTATAGGGTATCTGCTTGTGCGGCGCGCGTTCAGACCGCTTGACAGCATACATGAAACGGCGCTCAAAATAAGCGCGGGAGATATGTCGCAGCGCATAGGCATTACATCAAACGATGAAATAGGCGCGCTCTCAAGCACCATAGATGAAATGCTGGGGCTTATTCAAAGCTCTTTCCAAAAAGAAAAGCAATTTGCCACAAACGCCTCCCACGAGCTGCGCACCCCCCTTGCCGTTATAATGGCACATGCCGAGGATGCCCTGGACGGCAAAAAAAGCGAAGCGGAGTACAGAGAAGCTCTGTATATGATCTATTCCAAAAGCAAAGAAATGAGCGATATGGTGACTCGCTTTTTAGATTATGCGCGAAACAAAGAAAAAACCATGCAGCTTGAAAAAACCAATATGAGCGCAACCATAATGAGCGTAATTGACGAAATGCGCGCAGCCTTTTCAGAATTTGAGATCATTGGCAATATACAGGAAAATGTTTATATGATGGCCGATCAAATGCTTATTGCGCGGCTTGCAATGAATCTGCTTGATAACGCATTTAAGTACGGCAAAAAAAACGGGCGGGTGATCGTTTCGCTTACCAAAAACAAGGGCGGCATAACGCTGCGTGTTGAAGACAACGGCAAGGGCATTTCCCGCAGCGATATTGACCGTATTTTTCACAGGCACTACTCATCTCAGAGCAAGGAAAAAAGCTATGGCGTAGGCCTGTCGCTTGTAAAATGGATAGTAAATATTCACGGCGGCACAATTTCTGCAAAGAACAGGCCGGGTCATGGCGGCTTGTTTGAAATACACTTTCCCACACAATAAAAAAAGAGCGGCAAACCTAATGCCGCTCTTTTTTGCTATCCTTAAAATATTCTCTTACCGGATTTGAAATTTCTTGTCCAATACGAGGTGTTGAATATATCTTCTGTGATAACCACACCGCCCGCGCTGGGACGTGAATCTATCATATCTCCATCACCAAGGTATATTCCCACGTGTCCGTTGAAGCAAACAATATCTCCGCGCTGCAGGTCGCTCATGCTGCCTATTGTGGTATAGCCTGAGCTGCCCCAACCGCCGGATGTCATGTAGCCTATAGAGTACCCTGACTGATTGAGCGCATAGTATACAAAGCCTGAGCAATCAAACACATCCGGTCCTTTGCCGCCCCTTACATATGGCTTGCCCATAAGTGTTTTGGCATATTCTATAAGCCCTTCAACGCCGCCCTTGTTTGATACGTCCGGCGCGCTTGAAGAACCGCCGCTTCCGCCGGATGATTCTGAATTGCCTGAAGAGCCTTCCTCGCCAGAATTTTCCGAAGAGCCGCCGCCTGAGCTTTCTTCCTCAGCCGCTGCTTCCTCTATGGCAGGAACTGCGTTTTCTGAAAACAATAGTTCCTTTGTATATTGACCAACGGAGCCATCGTCTTCCAAACCGTTCATGCGCTGAAAATAACCCACAACGTTTTGTGTAACAGCGCCAAAATAGCCCGTTACCTCCACCGGATACCCCAGCTCTTCAAGACGTTCCTGTATGTTTTCTACATCAGGGCCGGTAGCTTCCAGTGTTACGGTATACGGCTTGGCCTCATCCGAAAACAAGAGTGCCTGTGTTTCCGCGCCTGCCACACCATCTCTTGGCAAATCATGCTTGCGCTGGAAAAAGCCTACCGCCTCAGCCGTTACGCTTCCATAATAGCCCGTGGGGTCATCACTATCCATATAATTCAGCTCTATCAATCGCTCTTGCAGCTTTTTTGTGTCTTCAGATTGTTTTTCCGGCGCAACATCCAAAACCACCGGTTCCTGCTGTTGTGACGCTTCAGCCTGCCCAGTCTCATTGCTCATGGATGCCGAATCTGCGTTTGTGCCTGCGTCTGCCTGCCCGCTCTGCGGCTGCACTGCGCTTTGCTGATTTGCCGCACTGCCGCCCTGCGGCACGCCGTTTTGAGCTGCCGCGTTTTCCGGCTGAGCTGCCAATGTGATCTCATTTGAGGCATTGGCGGAGCGTATTTCTTCCGGTGCTGAGTTTTTTATCTGTTTGCCGCTTGCCGCGGTATCAGCCGCATAGCTATCCCCCGCCGCGTCCGCAATATTTATATTGCTGTTGGTCGCCTTGCCGCCGCCATAGCTTACCTTGCCCTGAGAGCCAAGAACGCTTGTGACCACCACAACGGATACCACCGCCGCACAGGCAATTGAGGCAAATTTTATTAGCCTGAACTTTTCTGCCCTGTATACCTTCCTCGCCCCTGGTGCCTTTGAGGATTTGTAATAAACTGTACGCCTTCCTTGCGACACCGGTCTCCCGGTAAAAATGCTTTTCAATTTTTCAATATTAAGTTTATCAAAGATAAATCTCATATATTGCTCCTTTCCTACTTTGGTGCAAGTATTGTAAATATTATTACATGAAGATGAAGAATACATGAATTATTCTTAATAAATTTATTTCAATAGCAAAAAAAGCCCTGTTACAAGGCTTTTTTGACGGCTTCACAGTAAAAACACAGCGTATTTTTCAGCAAAACGCAATTGCAGTGATATTTGGGGGCACATTTATTTCAAAATTATATACATACTGCCAAAACGGTGCGCGATCTTATTCTCCCTTTTTTACATATTTCGTTATTTATCCAGCAGCTCTTCCACTTCTTTCCTATGGGCAAACAGCGTACAGCCGCCATCATGTCCGGCTTGCGCGGCCAGCTTGCGCAATTTCAAGAAAAAGTCTGAGCTAAGGGCATCCGCAAGAGAGTGTTCTTTAAGATTTAGCGCAGAGTAGGGAGAAAACGGGCAGGGTTCCGCACCGCCCGATGCGCTTATATGAAAAAATCCGCGGCCGGAGGCAAGGCAGCCATCCGTTTGCGCTTCATCACCCGGAAATGACAGAACTATCATATCATCAAAGCGTTCGCGCAGGGCGTCTGTAATATTCTGCATACGCTCCACGGCAGCTTCGTTAAGAGTCAGATGAGCTGTGTTTGGCTCTGCGGGGACATATTCTACAAAAAATAATATACCGCATCCGCTTTGCCGCAATTTTTCTACAAAGCTCTCCTGCGTCACTGCGTCTATATTTTCACTTGTCACCGTTACAGACACGCCAAAAAGCAGCTTTTTGCCGTTAAAAATCCGCATTGCCTCCTGCACCGCCGCATGGGTGCCCTTGCCCCGCCGCCCGTCTGTGCTTACGGCATCCCCCTCCATACTAAGCACGGGAATAAGATTTCTGCAGCGGTCAAACAGCTGCTGATAGCTTTCGTCTATCATATGCCCATTGGTGAAAACGGGAAATAGCATATTGGGAAATTGTGCCGCTTCCTCTATCACGTCACGCCGCAAAAGCGGCTCTCCTCCCGCAAGTATAATGAATGATACGCCAAGAGAGGATGCCTCTGCAAATATTTTATGCCAAGTTTGTGCTTGAAGCTCTTCTGCCTTGCTGTCCACACACGCGCCGGATGCACGCGAGTAACAGCCGGCGCAATGCAGGTTGCACTGCGCGGTGATGCTTGCTATTAAAAATGGCGGAACGTGCAGCCCATTTTCTTCGTTTTTTTTGCGCCGTTTTGCGCTTTTGCCGATCTCAGGCACCGTTTTTGCAAGAAACGCCACTCCCCTTGGGCTTTTGGTGTAAAACCTGCCCACCGTTTTTGCAAGCAATGCAATGCCTTGCTCCATATATTCATTTAAGTTCATTTTTTCCTCCGCGAGAAATGTGATAGTTTGCCGCAAACTCTTCCACGTGGCTGCTCAGCAGCTCTATGGCTTCATTTCGCTTTTTGGGTGTGGAATCATATTGCAGTAGCAGCATAAAAATTGGGCTGTAAAACTGCAGCGCCGCCACAAATGGATCTGCCTTGCGAAAATATCCCTCCCGCATCAGCTTTTCAAAAAGAGCAGTTTGAAAGGAAAGCGCGCCATCCAAAAACCATTCACGAAACATGCGCGCGGCCTCGCTGTTTTTATATTGCTCAATCATAAGCAGGCGGCGGAACTTACTTGCATATACATCTTCATAGAAAAAAAGGAAGATAGCTTCCACTATTTTTTTGAGCCAATCTAAATTGTTTTCTCCATATTGCTTGTATATCTGGTCAATTTCGCCCTGCGGCATTTTGTAATAGGAAACAGTTTGCTCAAAGCGGCTGTTCATTTCTGCTATTATTGTTTCAAAAATGTCCTGCTTGCTTTTGTAATGCTTGTAAAGCGAGCTGTCCTTTATTCCCACCGCATTTGCAATGTCTTTAACGGATACACCGTCATATCCGCATACGGAAAAAAGATCCAGCGCGGCTTCCAATATGGCTTGCTTAGTGCCTTGCTCCTGCATTTTGCCCGCCCCTTTCACGCTAGTGTTCACTAGCCCAATTATAGCTAGCGAACGCTAGCTTGTCAAGCCGTATAATATTTTTCATTGCCCCGTCAGCATAAAACGCAGCTGCATAAAAAATTTTAGTACCTTCTATATGCAGCCACATTTAGCCGCAAAAAGAGGTTTCACAAAAATTTCTGCGAAACCTCCGGATATTATTTTTTATTATTGTACAAAGGTCTGTTTATTTTAATGTCTGCGCTTTTACATCTGCAGATGCTCCGCGTAAGGATATGCCGCCCGCCCGCGTTACCGGCACAATTTTGAAGTAATTCTTGCTGTTTGCCTCAAGCCGGGTGAACGTATACTCTGTCTGCCCCTTTACCGTGGCTTCGTGCTTAAATTTACCATCCACCTTGCGGTACAGGCGGTAATAGTTTGCGCCCTCAACAGATCTCCATACCACCCTTACGCTGTGCACCGTTTTTTTATTGTACCCTGCATCCATAGGCGCGCCGGGGCGGGTGGAGGTAAGCAGCATATCAGAATTTTCGCCTTCCTCCCCAGCTACTACTGCCGTTACTGTATAGCTATACTTACTGCCCGCTTCAAGCCCTTTAAGCTCTATTACGTTTTCTGTTGTTTTGGCAATTTCTTTTCCCGCGCCGCTGCGTATTATGTAACTATTAGCGTTCTCCGCATCATCCCACATGAGCGTTAATCTATCTGTAACATCATAGCTTGCGGGGTGCTTCGCTTTCAGATTTTGCACCTTGGGCAGCCATTTTGCGTACAGCGTGATATCTGCATTCACCGGCTTATCAAAATCATATTTCACGGTATATGCGCTATCTGTATACCAGCCGGCAAATGTGCAGTTTTTGCGTACGGGGTCTTGCGGCGCTTTGGCCTTATTGCCCGCAGCTACCTTTTCTGTTTCATCTGTTGTTGTTCTATCCATATATTTATACGTTATTTTGTAATATGTTATTTCAGGCGGCATAACCATATCCAGCACCCCGCCGCCGCTGTTTGCAGTGTTTGTGACCGCCGTGCCCGTATATGTTCTGCCGTTTGCCGTTATGTTTACCCTCCGCCCCGCGTGCGGCGTAAGCCAGAAGTATAAATTGCTGTCAGCATCTGTTTGTACGTCATTTATAATATAGTCTATCGCGTTGCTCTTTGTAAGCTTTATATCATCTCCCATACTGCCGCCCGTTATCGCCGTGTTTGGCGTGTCTGGTTTTAACGTTATGGTGGTTTTGTATACAGGTGTTGAGCCGTTGCCGGTTGGCTGGGACTGCGTGCTTCCCTCCGCACCGCTGTATGTTACACTGCCTCCTGTTATGGCTATGGTTTTTGGGTCGCCATCAGTCAATTCACCATTACTGCCGCCAATGCCTGCGCTTTGCCCTAGCGTTAGACTATCACCTAAAGACTTGGCTGCCACAGTGCCGCCATAAATTATTACATCTGCGCCATCACCGCCATATCCTGCCCAGCCGCCGCCTATGCCTGCGCCAATAGTGCTTGTAGCAGTTACGCTTCCGCCATCAATTATTACATTTCCGCCAGC
>CAYXBW010000030.1:0-25711 GCA_964463305.1 uncultured Christensenella sp.
GAGGGCGTTGCCATAATGCGCCGCGAGGGCGTGGACGTATCCATAACGGGCAACTCCACCAACCCCACGCGCTTCCAGCATCCTGTAGCCGGCACATATAAAAAGTGGGCTATAGAGAACGGCAAAAAATACTTCTCCGTTGCTTCGGGCGGCGGCACGGGCAGAACGCTGCATCCGGATAACATGGCGGCCGGTCCGGCTTCCTACGGCATGACGGACACTATGGGCCGTATGCATGGCGATGCTCAGTTTGCCGGTTCATCCTCCGTGCCTGCGCACGTTGAGATGATGGGTCTTATAGGCATGGGCAACAACCCCATGGTAGGCGCTTCCGTTGCGGTTGCCGTTGCGGTTGAAGAGGCTATGAAATAAGGCACTGCCATTGTTTGGCGGCAAAAGAGATTTAAGATTTGATCTGGGCACATCATTTGCATAAAATGCCGATGGTGTGCCCAGATTTTTATTTATAGTTGGCATAATCATCATGCTATAATATCACTGCAAATAAAAATTTGGTAAAGTGAGAGCTATGAGAAGAAAAGACAGAGAAATCACGGATTTTAATGAAATAATTGAAATAATAAAAAAGTGCGACGTGTGCAGGATAGCGCTGAACGATAAGGATTTTCCCTACATCGTTCCGCTAAATTTTGGCTTTGAGGTGAGGGCGGGGCAGGTTTTCTTTTATTTTCATGCAGCCATGAAGGGAAAAAAGCTGGATCTCATAGCAAAGGACAACCGCGCAACATTTGAAATGGATTGCGGGCACAACCTGATACTCTATGAAGAACGAATGAGCTGCACAATGGGGTATGAGAGCGTGATAGGCCACGGCACAATTGAAATTGCGGCGGAGGAAGATAAATATGAAGCGCTCAAAATATTGATGAGACAATACCACGCGGAGGATTTTGCATTCAATACGGATATGATGAAGGTAACCACCGTTTTGAAGATGACCGTCATGGACATGATAGGAAAGAGGAGAAATAATATACATTAAAATAAGTGAGACCAGCGTTTACACCAAGCTGAGTTTTACAGAGCCAAAAAAAGACCGCGCTGTATGCGCGGTCTTTTTTCTTGTGAACCAGTTTTAATTTAGCGTCTGCCGTGCCCGCCGCCATGACCGTTACCGTGACCATTGCCGTGGCCCTGCCCCTTGCCGCCGGCAGGGTTTTTCACGGGCTTCTTTATGCAGCTGCCGTCGCATACGCCGTCAACTATGCAGGAGCCGGTGCCGTTGCATATGCCTTTATTCGGGCAAGTGCCACCATTGATGCAAACGCCGTTATTTGGGCAGGTGCCGTTATTCGGGCATACGTTGGTAGTGTTATGTATGTGGCGGCCCCTCGCCGACATACCGCTCCTTGAGGGGGAAGCGGCCATAGCCACAGTAGAAAAAGACAATACTGTAAAAACTGCCACAATAACAGCTAAGATCCTGAATCCTTTTTTCATTTTTGAAAACCTCCGTTTTTTTTGATGCTATGAGAATAACAATCAATTATGGCAAAAGTATGTTTTTTCGGGGGCATTTGTATGGTAAAATTTTTCTATCCGACACAAAAAAGACAAAATGGGTTGCTATAATGTATGCAAACGGAGGGTGGCCATGAAAAATATGTTGATCGCAGATGATAACGAGCAGATACGTTCCATATTAGCCGAATACGCAAAAAAAGAGGGATATACCGTTTTTGCGGCGGGCGATGGCGGCAGCGCGCTGGAGATATTTTTGCAGCAGGAGATAGACGTGGCGCTGCTGGACGTTATGATGCCCGTGATGGATGGCTTTGAGCTGTGCCGCAAAATTCGTGCGATCTCCGATGTGCCCATTATAATGGTAACGGCGCGCGGTGAGGATTTTGAGCGCATAATGGGGCTTGATATTGGCGCGGACGACTATATTGTAAAGCCGTTCTCTCCGGGAGAGGTGATGGCGCGGGTGCGCGCTGTGCTGCGCAGGGCTGTGCCGGAGGCGGGGCAGCCAAGGGAGGTAAGCGTATCAAACCTCACGCTTGATATAGAAAAATTCACCGCCAAGATGAACGATGACCCCCTCAGCCTTACAAAGAAAGAATTTGACATATTATATACTTTGTCCACAAACCCCGGCAAGGTTTTCAGCAGGGACAATCTTTTGAACAGCTTGTGGGGCTATGATTATTATGGAGATACGCGCACGGTGGATTCTCATATAAAGAGGCTGCGCGCAAAGCTGGACGAATATATACATCCGGATTGGGATATAAAGACGGTGTGGGGCGTGGGTTACAAGTTTGAGGTAGAAAATGAGCAATAAAATAGCAAAAAAACTCATGCTGTACTTCGCGCTGGCATTGCTTGTGTTCTCGCTTATAACGGGAACGCTTTTCGCATTTTTGTTTCGTAATTATACAATAGACCACAATATTGCGGATATGGAACGGCGGGCGCAAAAAATTGCCGATACGCTGGGCGATTTCATGCAAAACGGCGTAAATATAAACAGCTTTGGCGGGCACGGGCATGGCGGCGAGGCGGACGCAGAGCACGTGCAGGGTGACGGCAAGGGCATGGGCGGCTTTGGCGCATACATGCGCTTCATGCCGGACTTTGCAATGGGTGACGTGTGGGTGGTGAATCCCGAACGCGAGCTTTTGACCCAGGGCGAGCAAAATCCAACCTATGCCACGCTGCCCGATGGCGCGGAGCAGCTCATAGAGCAGGCTTTTGCCGGTAATATGGTGCATGGCGAAAATTTCAGCCCCATGCTGGAAAATATGCTCACCGTAGCCGTTCCCATCCGCCCGGCAAGCGAGGTGCTTGGCGTAGTGCTGCTGCATTCGCCCATGAATGGCATGGATGCCGCAATAATGGACGGTTTCAGGCTGCTGGCTATAAGCACGGTTTGCGCGCTGGCGGTGGCTGCGCTGATATCCTGGCTGCTCTCGCGAAAATTTACCGATCCGCTGCGCAAGATAACGGCGGCGGCGGAAAAAATAAAGCGGGAGGATTATCTTGCGCGCACGGGAGTTGATCAGGCAGACGAAATAGGGCTGCTGGCAAATACCATAGACGAGCTTTCCGGCAGACTGCGGGAAGCTTCGCTGGAAAGCCAAAAGTATGAGCAGCTCAGGAGAGATTTCATGTCAAATGTTTCGCATGAGCTGAGAACGCCCGTAACAGTGTTGCGCGGATCTGTGGAGGCGCTGCGGGATGGTGTTGTTACGGATGGCGAAAAAATTGCAGAATATTATGACAGTATGCTGGGCGAATGCTTGCACATGCAGCGGCTGGTGAATGATCTGCTGGAGCTTTCCCGGCTGCAAAACCCTGATTTTTGCATAGAAAAAAGCAGGCTGGAGCTGCGTGAGCTGTTGGCGGATGCCTCAAATTCTGTGGAGCGGCTGGCTCAGAAAAAGGGTATTGCGGTAAATACAGAGCTGCCTGAGGAGCCGTGCCCCTTTGACGGTGATTACAGCCGGCTGAAGCAAATGCTGCTTATAGTGGGAGACAACGCGGTGAAATTTACGCCAAACGGCGGCAGTGTGGATATTGTGCTGCGGCGCAGAGGGGAATACTATGAGATAGCCGTAAGTGACAGCGGCTGCGGCATAGCGGCTGCGGAGCTGCCCAATATATTCGATCGCTTCCACAAGGGCAATTCATCTCAAAACGGCGAGGGTACCGGTCTTGGGCTTGCCATAGCAAGGCACATTGCGGGCAGGCACGATATATCAATTTCTGTACAGAGTGAGCAGGGAAGCGGCACGCGCGTGATCTTCTCCGCACCCGTGCCCTTGGACAAGCGCTGATTTGACATGAGCGGGTGTATATGCTTCGGCAAAAGGCGGAGCCTCTTGGCATAAAAGAGTGGGGAGCTTGCTTTTTGACAGCCGAAAAATGGCACGGCCGTCTATACTTTTGTGTATGACGGCCGTTTTGGCGTGAAAAAGAGGCACAGCCGTTGTATATGGTGAAAAGTTTGGTATAATATTGAATATGATGAATGCGTGGAATCCGTGGCACGGCTGCCATAAAATAAGTCCGGGCTGCCAAAATTGCTATATGCATCGCAGGGACGAGAGCGTGGGCAGGGATGGCGATGTGGTATACAAAACCGGCTCATTTGACCTGCCTATCCGAAAAAAGCGGGACGGAAGCTACAGATTGGCGGGCGGCATAGAGCTTTTCACCTGCGGCACATCAGATTTTTTTCTGCCAGAGGCGGATGAATGGCGCAAGGATGCCTGGTATTTCATAAAGCAGCGGCCGGATATAAATTTTCTTATAATAACAAAGCGAATAAACAGATTTAATATAAGCCTGCCAGACGATTGGGGCAGCGGATACAACAATGTTACAATAGCCGGAACGGCGGAGGATCAGCAGCGCGCAGACGAGCGGCTGCCGCTTTTGCTGGAGCTTCCCATAGCCCGCAAGGTGGCTGTGTGTGAGCCGATATTGGAATATATAGACTTAGCGCCATACCTGTCTAGCGGAGGTATAGATATGGTGGTGGCGGGCGGAGAGTCCGGCATGGCGGCGCGCGAATGCCGATATGAGTGGATAGCCTCGCTGCGGGAGCAGTGTGAGCGCCACAGGGTGCGCTTTTGGTTTAAGCAAACGGGAAAGTATTTCATAAAAGACGGAAAAGCCTACAATATACTAAAAAAGCAGCAGCACGCTCAGGCAAGGCGCTCAGGTTTGAGCTATACTCCATAAAACAATGTTGCGGAGAGTGCAGCGCGTTTGATATAAAAATATTTTTGTTGGTGGAGGAAACGCCGCATGAAGAAAATTTTCAAGGGTATAGGCATCGCGCTGCTTTGCATAGCGGGGGCATTTGGTGTTTTTTTGGGCATAGCCACGGCCACGGAATACAGCCCCGCCAAGGTGGAGCCGCTTGAGATAAGCGGAACGGCAAATCTGCCCGCGCCCCAAAAGGGCGGCAGCGTAAGCGTGATGAGCTTCAACGTGGGCTACGGCGGGCTGGGTAAAAACGAGGATTTTTTTATGGATGGCGGCAGCATGGTGATGCCGCGCAGCGCGGAGGTGGTAAACGGCTACCTTGACGGTATAAAGCAGGGTATACAAAACAATGCCGCAGACGTATATTTTTTGCAAGAGGTGGATAGGGATGCAAACCGTTCATATTATATAGATGAAATGCCGCTGCTTGAGCAAGCGGGCGCGCAGAGTGTTTTTGCGTACAATTTTAAAAGCATGTTCACCCCATACCCCGTTCCGCCCATAGGCAAGGCGGAGGCAGGGCTTATGACGCTAAGCGGTCTGCCGCTTGCGGGTGCGGAGCGTATTTCACTGCCCGTACCCTTTTCGTGGCCGGTGCGCCTTTTCAACTTGAAGCGCTGTCTGCTGGTTTCCCGCGCGGCGGTTGAGGGCGGCGGTGAGCTGGTGCTTGTGAACCTCCATCTTGAGGCCTATGATGACGGCGAGGGCAAAAAGGCGCAGACGGAGGAATTGAAGCAGTTTTTGCTCAGCGAATACGAAAAGGGCAATTACGTAATAGCGGGCGGAGATTTTAACCAGTCCTTCCCAGAGGCGGATTGGCCCACCGTGTATGAGGACGTATGGACGCCCGGCGCGCTGGACACGGCAATGCTGCCGGAAGGCTGGCAGCTGGCGGCAGATTACTCAAATCCAAGCTGCCGCCTGCTCAACAAGCCCTACAGCGGAAACGCGGCGGATACGCAGTTTTTTACAATAGACGGATTTATTATATCTCCCAATGTGAAGCTTCGAAGCGTAGAAACACTGGATTTTGATTTTGAATATTCAGATCACAATCCGGTATATATGAAGGTAGATCTTGCCTGATAAGTATGCATGGCGGCGCTCAGGCGAGTTGGGCTGTGCGGCATAAATGCGGTATTTTGGCAGAGCGAGGCTGCAATAATTTTGCTGCTTCTCAGACGCAGACGCTTGTTTTGGGCGGGCTTTGCAGGTATAAAAAAGTCCGCATAAGCGGACAAAAAAGCATAAGCATAATAAATGTGGCGCTCAGTCCTCTCCGCCCTCATAGGAGCTGTCCAGCAATTTTATAAGCTCCAGCGCGCTTCTGAACGGACGTTCCATATCTTTTTCCACCCAGGTCACACGGCCCTGCCAGGTGGCGTTTTGGCGGTACTGCACCTGCACTATAAAAGTTGCTTTTTCACCTTTTTCTTTATTGTTCATGCTTTCCTCTTTTTCTGAATCCATAGAGCGTGCCCTCTGCTTTCCAAAATATCTGCTCTCTGTTGAGGCGGCAGGGTAGTTTTGAGCGTCCAGTAAGCTTTCCATTATAAGCAATAGCTGATCAACGCCGGAAAAAGGTTCCACAAGGTTGGACGCGCCATGAAAAACCCGGCCGGAAAAGACTTTGCTGTCCTTCCTATCCACACAAACATGTATTTTATTTAATATGTAGCTGCCCTCACTTTTGTTGTGGCGCCTCTCACTATTTTCCATATCCATAAATATTAAACCATGACGTACTATATATGTGCCTACTCATTATATTTTATATAAATAATCACAAATGGTCAAGCAAAGTAAGTTGCTTTAGCATTATTTTTTAATGATTTTTACTAAAAAAGTACATTGTGCAAAATTATACCGTACAGCCTGTATATTTTTTGCGCTTTTATACTTTCTATTTGCCTGAAACATATTCCTGGCCAAAGGCACGAAGACGGGCGTATCTTTCCTCTAGCAGTTTTTCAACAGGCAGAGCGGAAACCTCGCCCAGGCTCTTCACTATGTATTTTTTTACGTTTTGCGCCGCTGCGCCGCCATCATCTGTTTTTGCGCCGCCCTCCGGCTCCTTTATAACGGTGTCAATAAGCCCCATTGCCTTAACTTCTCCGGCGGTCATACGCATAAGCTCTGCTGCCTCTGCCGCGCGCGAGGAATCCTTCCACAGTATGCTGGAAAAGCCCTCCGGCGAAAGTATGGAATAAACGGCGTTTTCCATCATTGCCAAACGGTCTGAAACGGCCAGCGCAATGGCTCCGCCGCTGCCGCCCTCGCCTATGAGCACGCTTATAACGGGTGTTTTGAGGCGTGAAAGCTCCATAAGGTTGCGCGCTATTGCCTCTGCTACATTGCGCTCTTCCGCGCCTATGCCGCAAAAAGCGCCCTGAGTATCCACAATGCAGATCACCGGACGGTGGAATTTTTCAGCCTGCTTCATAAGCCGCATAGATTTGCGGTAGCCCTCCGGGTGAGCGCTGCCAAAGTTTCGTTTGGCCTTGTCTGAAAGACTGACGCCCTTTTCCTGACCTATCACGGTTACGGGTGTGCCGTCCAGCATGCCCACGCCGCCAATTATGGCCGCGTCATCCGCAAAATATCTGTCTCCATGCAGTTCTATGAAATCTGTGAATATGTTTTCTATATAATACTGGGTGGTACAGCGCGTGATCTCTCTCGCGGTCTGCACTACATCCCATGCTGTCCTCTTTGTCATACCGCGCCCCCCTTGTGGATATCAAGCAACCCCGCCAGCGTTTTTTTAAGCTGGCTGCGCTCTGTTAAAACATCTATAAAGCCTTTTTCCATAAGGAACTCCGCACGTTGGAAGGTGGAGGGAAGCTGCTGCTTCACCGTTTGTTCTATAACGCGGCGGCCCGCAAAGCCTATCAATGCGCCTTTTTCTGCTATGGTTACATCTCCCAGCATAGCAAAGCTGGCCGAAACTCCGCCCGTTGTTGGGTCGGTTAGCACCACAATGTAAAGCAGCCCCTCATCATCAAGCTTGGCTAGTGCAGCAGAGGTCTTGGCCATTTGCATGAGCGATATCAGCCCCTCCTGCATACGCGCCCCGCCAGAGACCGTGAACGCTATAAGCGGCAGACGCTTTTTTATTGCCCGCTCCGCAGCCAAAGCAAATTTTTCGCCCACGGCCGCGCCCATTGAACCCATCATGAAAAATCCGTTCATCACAGCTATTACGCAGCTGTGACCGCCCACCAAACATTCGCCCGTCACTATGGCTTCGTTTTCGCCGGTAAGCTCCCGCTGCTTTTTCAGCTTCTCGCCGTAACCCGGAAAATCAAGAGGATCGCCGCCAATCAATTTTTTGCCAAACTCTTTAAAACTGCCCTCGTCCGCAGTGATGTCTATACGCTGCCTTGCGTTCAAACGAAAATGATGCCCGCAGGAAGAACATACCCGCAGGTTTTTTTCCAGATCGTCCACATATAAAATGCTGGCACAGGAGGGGCATTTTTCCCACATGCCTTCCGCGTCGCGGTATGGCTCCAGATCGGGAAGCGCAGGCTTTTCCTCCTGCTGAACATTTTCTGCAGGCTCTGCGTCAATAGTGTGCGCCTGAGCGTTGCTCCGGTATATGCGCATTGTCACTTCTTTGTTTTTCTTGCTGAACAAACCCATATTCTAAATTCACAATTCACAATGCACAATTCACAATCAAAAAAGCGCATTGTCCTTTCGCAAGATCTTTAACAGCACTTCACAATTCAGAGCCAACTGAGCCATCCGCCGTGCGGTCTTTCAATTGTGCATTGTGAATTGTGATTTGTGCATTATTTACTCATTATACGCCCAACTAAACCTGTGTCAAGTTTTCCTGATATCACGTCAGGATTGTCAAGCAGCTCAAGCTGAAAATCTACGTTCGTTTCCACTCCGTCCACCACCAGCTCTGTAAGAGCGGCGCGCATCTTGGCCATTGCCATATCCCGTGTGGTGGCGTGCACTATGAGCTTGCCAATCATAGAATCATAGTTTGGCGGTATTTTGTAGCCTGTATACATTGCCGTATCAAAGCGCACGCCCGGCCCGCCGGGGAAGTGCAGCACGTCTATTTTGCCCACGGAGGGCATAAAGTTACGGGAGGGGTCTTCCGCGTTTATGCGGCACTCTATTGCGTGGCCTATGTGCTTTATATCCTTTTGGGCAAAGGGCAGCTTTGCGCCGTTGGCTATCTGTATCTGCTGGCGCACTATGTCTATCATGGTGATCATTTCCGTTACGGGGTGCTCCACCTGCACGCGCGCATTAAGCTCCATAAAGTAGAAATGCCCGGTGTGATCCAGCAAAAATTCTATGGTGCCCGCGCTGGTGTAGCCGGAGGCCAGCGCCGCGCGCACCGCCGCCGCGCCAATATCCTTGCGCTGCTTATCGGAAAGGCCGGGGCTGGGCGCTTCCTCCATCACCTTTTGGTTGCGCCGCTGCAATGAGCATTCGCGTTCGAAAAGGTGAACGGCGTTGCCGTGCGTATCTGCCAGTATCTGCACCTCTATGTGCCGCGCGTCCTCTATACATTTTTCCATGTACAGCGTGCCGTCCCCAAAGGCCGCAAAGGCCTCCTTGTATGCCGAATCAAACGCGGCCTCAATATCTGCCTCGCTCTCCACCTTGCGTATGCCCCTGCCGCCGCCGCCATGCGCAGCTTTTATCATTACGGGGTAGCCCACCTCCGCCGCGCACGCCTTTGCCTCCGCCGCGTCTTTCAGCTCGTCCATAGAGCCGGGTATCACGGGCACCTTGGCCTCCCGCATTATTTTGCGCGCCATGAGCTTATCGCCCATTTTTTCCATGGCCTCCGCGCCCGGTCCTATAAACGTAACGTTGCTCTGGCCGCACATGCGCACAAATTTGGAGTTCTCCGAAAGAAAACCATAACCGGGGTGTATAGCGTCCGCGCCCGTTATACTGGCTGTGGCAAGTATTTTAAACGGATCAAGGTAGCTGTCTGCGGGAGAGGGAGGGCCAATTTTTACCGCCTCGTCCGCAAGCTGCGTGTGCAGCGCTTCCTCATCTGCGGTGGAATACACCGCCACTGTTTCTATACCCATTTCGCGGCAGGCGCGTATCACGCGCACGGCTATCTCACCGCGATTTGCTATAAGCACTTTTTTAATCATCGTATACCTTTTTTCTCAAATGCGTAGCATTCTAATTTATATTAGTCGCCTTGCTGCATGCAATAATGTATCTGCAAGTTTCTTGAAAATAATTGATGTCAATTATTTCACAAACTGCTATATCTCATTGCTCCGACCCTAGCAGAAATTTTGAAAGGCAGGGGGGCAAAGCCGCTGAAAAATAATGCGAATAAACAATTCGCCAGTATGTCAGCGCGCCGTGCCAATGCGGCACCTTGGGCTTTATGCAGGGCTGGCAGGGGCAATGCCAAACATTATCTCCCCGTCACAAACAACCTTGCCGTCAACTGTTGCGCACACTTTACCTTTACCGCCAAGCGAGGAAAGTCGGGTCAGCTCTGTTTCCATTATAAGCGTTTGGCCGGGAGTAACCATGCCGCGAAAGCGCATTTTATCTATGCCGCCGTACACCATCAGCTTGCCCGCGAAGCGCTCGTCCATAAGTATGGCTATTGCGCCCGTTTGAGCCACCGCCTCTGCCATAAGCACACCGGGCAGCACCGGCCTGCCGGGAAAGTGACCCTTAAAAAAGGGCAGCTCCTCTGTTAAGTGCCATGCCGCTTTGCAAAATTTTCCCGCCTCACACTCCAAAACCTCGTCCACAAACAAAAACGGGTCGCGGTGGGGCAGAACATTCATTATCTCTTCTTTGTTCATAGTCATATTGGAGTGCCTCACTTCACATAGCTGAACAAAAGCTGCTCATACTCCACCGTGTCTCCCTCTTCCAGCGCGGCCCACACTATTTCGCCGTCCTCCGGCATGTGTATCTCGTTCATCAGCTTCATGGCTTCCACCATGCACACGGTATCGCCCTTTTTGAGCTTAGAGCCTATTTTTACAGCCTTGTCTCCCGGAAGCTCATGGAATATGCCAACCAGGGGGGAGGTGATGTCCTTTGCGCCGGGCGTCTTGGCGGGGGCGGCTTCGGCCTCGGCAGCTGCCGGCTCAGCAGGCGCCGCTATTTGCGCGGGAGCTATTGCCGGCGGCGCGGGAGCCGCCTGAAGGGGAGCTGCGGCATTCATGTGCACGGGCGTAATGACCTGCTGAACCGGACAGTTTCGCTCAAGCTTTATGTAAAACTCGTCCTCCTCCAGCTCCACAATGTCAAAATCTGTGGCCTGCGCGGCCTCCATAAGCTTTATTATTTCGTCAAGTTTCATTGATCTGTCTCCTTAATATACGTTTCGCACCAAGCGGCCTAGTTACGCTTTGCCTATCAAAAGCGTAGCGTTGTGCCCGCCGAACGCAAAGGAATTTGTGAGCGCATAATCTATTTTCATATCCAGCCCTGTATTGGGCGCGCAATTGAGATCACACTCAGGATCGGGTACTTTGTAGTTTATTGTGGGAGGCGCAAAATCTTCCATAACGGCCATCACAGTTGCCACGGCCTCTATCGCTCCGGCCGCGCCCAGCAAATGCCCGGTCATAGACTTGGTGGATGATGCGACGATTTTGTATGCGTGCTCTTGCAGCACAGCCTTTATGGCGGCTGTCTCCGCCTTGTCTCCCAGCTCTGTGGAGGTGCCGTGTGTGTTTACATAGCAGATATCCTGGGGAGAGAGGCCTCCGTCCGCAATGGCTATGCGCATAGAGCCAATGGCTCCCTTGCCCTCTGGGTCGGGTGCGGTCATGTGGTAGGCGTCGGCAGTTGCGCCGTAGCCCTTTATTTCCGCGTATATCTTTGCGCCGCGCGCCTTTGCGGCCTCGTACTCCTCCAGCACCAGCGCGCCCGCGCCCTCCCCTATAACAAAGCCGTTGCGCTCAAGGTCAAAGGGTATGGAAGCGCGATCTTTATCTTCGCTCAGTGAAAGCGCCTTCAGCCCGCAAAAGCCGGAGAGTGAAAGCCGTGTGAGCGCGCCCTCAGCGCCGCCCGCCAGCATTCTGTCCGCATAGCCGTCACGTATGAGGCGCATAGCATCGCCAATGGAGTTTGCGCCGGAGGCACAGGCCGTTGTTATGGCGGTGTTATGCCCCTTTAGGCCATATTTTATAGCAAGGTTGCCCGCGCCCATATTGCCTATCATCATGGGGATGAAAAGGGGGTTGGTGCGCCGAAAACCCTTTTCGTTCAGCTTTGTTACCTCGTCCTGCGCGGTTTGCAGTCCGCCTATGCCGCTGCCCAATATTATGCCGAAACGCTCCGGGTCTTCAATGTTTTCGGTGGTGTAGCCCGCATCTGCCATTGCCTCGCTGCCCGCCGCCATTGCATACTGGCAGTATTTATCCATACGCCGCGCCAGCTTGGCATCCATGTACAGAGAGGGGTCAAAGTTTTTCACCTCACCCGCCACCTTTACAGGCATATCAGACGTATCTAGCTGGGTAATGAAATCTATTCCGTTTTTACCCGCGCGCATAGCCGCCCAAGTGGTTTTAGCGTCGTTTCCCAGTGGCGAAACAGCTCCTATTCCCGTCACAACAACTCTACGTTTCATCCAAAGCCCTCCAAAAATATAATGCAGAATCCAGAATGCAGAATTGAGAATGAATTACATCGTCTGTGCTGATTTTTTTGTGTATCCGCAAAGCGGATACAATAATTCTGCATTATTTATTCTTAATTGTAATTGCGCAATGCGCAATTACATGTACATTCCGCCGTTTACAGATATCACCTGGCCGGTTATATAGGCAGATTCGCCGCCCGTAAGGTAGGCCGCCGTATTGGCTATATCTTCCACCATACCGCCGCGCCGGAGCGGTATTTTCTCCATCATGGCCTCGCGCACCTTCTCTGGCAGAACATCTGTCATAGGCGTTTCCACAAAGCCGGGGGCTATGGCGTTCACCGTTATGCCGCGTGAGCCAACCTCCAGCGCCAGCGCCTTTGTAAAGGCAATTATGCCGCCCTTGCTGGCTGCGTAATTAGTTTGGCCCGCCTGCCCGGCAAGCCCCACCACAGAAGCCATGTTCACTATGCGCCCGTACTTTTTCTTCATCATATAGGGCACGGCGTGGCGGCAGCAGTTGAAAACGCTCTTGAGGTTTATGTTTATAACGGAATCAAAATCCTCTTCCTTCATGCGTGCCAAAAGGCCGTCCCGCGTTATTCCCGCGTTGTTTATAAGTATGTCTATCTTGCCAAACTGCTCGTGCACCGCGTCCATCATGTCTTTTACCTGATCAAAGCTGCTCACGTCTGCCTTTAGGGCTATTGCGTTCACACCCTTGGCCTTTATTTCTTCCACAACACCCGCGTAGTCCTCCTCTTCAAAGAGGTAGTTCACCACTACGTCGTGACCCTGATCCGCCAGCTTCAGCGCTATTGCCCTGCCAATGCCGCGTGACGCGCCCGTAACTATTGCCGTTTGTGCCATGATATCCTCCTATTTCAGCTCCGAAAGAGCCGTAAGTGACTCAATGGAGTTTATGTTCAATGTAACAGCTTCCTTGCTGGTACGCTTCACAAAGCCGGTAAGCGTATTGCCCGGTCCAAATTCTATAAATGTATCAAAGCCCGCTGCCAGCATGTTTGTTATAGTTTGCTCAAAGCGTACCGCGTTTTTGGATTGATCCGCCAGTACACGCTTTATATCCGCCGTATCATATGGCTCGGCAGTTTTGTTTGCATACAGCGCGAATGCCGGCTGAGCGAAATCCATAGCTTCTATAGCGGAATATATCTTATCTGAGACCGCCGCCATGCGCTCTGTGTGGAACGCGCCGGAAACGGGCAGCTTCATGCACTTTATCTTGTTTTCCTTGGCATAGGAGATCAGCGCGCTGAGCTGCGCCTCGTCGCCTGCCACCACCGTTTGGCCGGGACAGTTGTAATTCACGGGAACAAGTACGCCGTCAGTGCGCACGGTATCCGCTATCTGCTCCACCTCGGCCGCCGTTTTGCCCAGCACCGCCGCCATTCCGCCCGGATGCTCCGCCGCCGCCGCGCTCATCCATCCGGCACGCTCCATCACCAGCTTCAGCGTATCCTCAAAGCCCAGCACACCCGCCGCGCACAGCGCCGCGTATTCGCCCAGCGAAAAACCCGCCGCCGCGTCAACCTTTATGCCCTGCTCGCAAAAAGCCGCCCAGCAGGCCATATCTGTAACAAAAACACAGGGCTGTGTGTTTTCTGTTTTGTTCAGCTCTTCCTGTGCCCCCTCAAAACAGAGGGAGGAAAGTCCGCTCATCAGCGCGTCCGCGCGGTCATATATATCACGTGCCGCCGCGCTGCCCTCATACAGGCTTTTGCCCATGCCTGTCTTTTGCGCGCCCTGCCCTGCAAATAGTGCAGCGATCTTCATAAAAAACCCTTTCTGTTTTATTAATAATGAATAATTGAGAATCAAAAATGATTGTGTCCGCTTAGCAGGCGATACATTCATTCTTCATTATTAATTTTTAATTGTTAATTAACTCCGCGCCCCGCGCGAGTATTGCCTCGGCATCTGCGTATATTTCCTTTATTATTTCAGCCGCGCTCTGGCGTTTTGTGACCATGCCGGCTATTTGCCCTGCCATAACGGAGCCGAATTTTACGTCTCCCTCCCTGGCGGCCTTCATAAGAGCTGCCGCGCCCAAAGCTTCATATTCTTCCAAAGTGGATTCTTTGGCCTCAAGCTCTTTAAATTCGCGGGTAAGGCGGTTTTTGAGACTGCGCACGGGATGACCGGTGACCCTGCCGGTTACCACGCTGTCAGTATCCTTGGCGCCCAGCACGCGCTCTTTGTAGTTTTCGTGCACTGTGCACTCATCGCACACCAAAAAGCGGGTGCCCATCTGCACACCGCAGGCGCCCAGTATGAGGGCAGCCGCAAGGCCGCGCCCGTCCGCTATGCCGCCCGCCGCAACAACGGGTACGCCCACGGCGTCAACCACCTGCGGCACCATTGCCATTGTGGTGGCTTCGCCTATATGCCCGCCGGATTCGCTTCCCTCTGCAATAACGGCATCCGCACCCATTTTTTCCAAGCGCTTGGCATAGGTGACGCTGGCAACAACCGGCAGCACCTTCACGCCAGCGTTTTTCCATTGCTCCATATAGGCTGAGGGGTTGCCCGCGCCCGTTGTTACAACGGATATGTTTTCATCCAGTATGAGCTGGGCTATATCGTCTGCGTAGGGAGAGAGCAGCATAACGTTAACGCCAAAGGGTTTGTCCGTCATTGCCTTTGCCTTGCGTATCTCGCCGAGAACATAGTCTACAGGCGCGTTTGCGGCGGCTATAAGCCCTAAGCCTCCCGCCGCGGAAACCGCTCCCGCCAGGCTGGCGTCAGATACCCAGGCCATACCTCCCTGCAATATGGGATATTCTATACCCAAAAGTTTTGTTAGCTTATTTTGCATAATTTAAACCCTCAATAGTGTTAAAAAACCCAATAGCAAGCAGTTCACAGTGTTGCGTGAATCGGCCGCCTGGGTGGTTTTTTAACATGCTTCAAATATCACTGGCCCCTGCCTCCGCGAATGCTACGCGGATTATTTGTTAGCCTCTATGAAGCCAACGAGGTCCGAAACAGATTTGAGATTTTCAGCGTCCTCTATGGAAACGTCAAACTCTTCCTCTATATCCATAACTATCTCAACCATGTCCAGCGAGTCTATTTTAAGGCTCTCAAAGCTGGAATCCATGGAGATTTCATCTTTTTCGATGTCCATTTTTTCGCTTATTATCTCAGCAATCTTTTCAAATACCATTTTTTTCACCCTCCGGCTTTTTTTATATTTCACGCGCTCTTGGCGCGGATTTAACGTTTTTGCTCTGCCGCCATTTAAAAGCGTACCTACATTATAATATAAATATCAAATTATTGATATTGTTTTATTACACGCCTGCGGCAGATATGTTTGCTTTATTACCAATTGTATACGGCGCAGCCTGAGGTAAGGCCGCCGCCAAAGGCAGCTATGACCAGTGTATCACCCGCTTTAAAAGAACCGTTTCGGTTCATATTGTCAAGCACAATGGGTACGCTGGCAGCGGATGTGTTGCCAGTATCGTCTATTATTATGGGGCATTTTTCCTCCGGGAAGCCCAGGCGCTCGGCCGCGCTTTTCACTATGCGCGCGTTTGCCTGATGCATGACCAGCCAGTCCACCTGCTCAGAATCTATGCCAACAGCTTCCATAGCCACGTTTATCACACGTTCGGCTTCACGCGTGGAAAAGGCGTACACCTCTCTGCCCTTGAGCGAAACAAGAGAGGGAACGGGTTTACCGTCCTCCATGCTGTTCATTCCGTTTATTTCTATTGTGTGGCCAAAATCCGGTTTTGAATATATCTCGCAATACTTCAGTTTTTCGCCGGGTTTTATAACCACCGCGCCCGCGCCGTCGCCAAACAGTATGCAAGAGCCTCTGTCTTCAATATTCATGAAGCGCGAAAGCGTTTCAGAGCCTATTACAAGCATGGGCTTGCCGTCAGGCTTCATTAGGCTGGAGGCTATTTTGAATGCGTAAACAAAACCTGTGCAGGCAGCGCCCACATCAAAGGCAAAGGCCTCCTCTATGCCAAACTCACGCTGCAGCTGCGCCGCCGTTGAGGGCACGCTCATTTCGGGCGTTGCCGTGGCCAGCACTATGCCGCCAATATCAGAAGGCTTCACGCCCGCCATCTCCATGGCGCGCTCAGCCGCTATTTTGCTCATGTCCACATTGGTCATTCCATCAGAAACGTAATGCCTGCGTTTTATACCCGTGCGCTGGGTTATCCAGTCGTCTGATGTATCTATGATTTTTTCAAAGTCTTCGTTGGTCATCAGGCGCTCCGGCAGGTAGCTTCCCGTACCAATGATATCTATGCTCATCGCGTTCCCCCGAATTCGAAAATTAAATCAGTATTAATCATATTAGATATGACTTCAATTGTCAATCAATATGAATTTGCCGCATATGGCTTTTTTCTTGGACAAGCATATATACATTATTATATAATAATATTAATTCCAGATAAAAACATCAAAAAAAAATGATGTTTTTATAACTGCCATACGGCAGTTTCAAAATGCGTAGCATTTTGAATGAAATAAATATTGAACGACATTCCAGCCTGAAAAATGAAAAAACATTTTTCAGGTCGCGCAGGGCTGCGCGTGATTTAAAACAGATGTTTTAAATCGGAATTAGTATAACAAAAACGCAAAGTATCTGGAGATATTTTTATGGATATTATTTCTGCGATCGGCGGAGGCGCCGCGGCCGCTCCCTCGGCCACCGCTTCGCCCGCGGCCGCGCCTTCCGCGCCCGGAAGCATTGCGGCGGTGGCGAGCGATATAAACGAAGCCTTCGATCTGGGGCTGGTGAACACAATAATATATGCCGCCATAGTGGCGGGCATCGTTCTTGTTATACTCAAGCTGCTGAACAAGTTTTTAAAGCCGCGCTTTGCGGGCAATTCGCTCATATTTTACCGGCTCATAAACGTTGTGATAGTTGTGGTGGCGGCCATGGCAGTGCTGCTTACCATAAAGCCTTTAAGAGAGCTGGGCATAGCGGTGCTGGCAAGCAGCGGAATAGTGGCGCTGGTGGTGGGGCTTGCGGCGCAAAGCACCATGGCGAACCTTTTTTCCGGGCTTTCCATAAGCATGAGCAAGCCTTTTTCCGTGGGAGAGTTTGTGGAGATAGTTGGCTCCAGCCCGCCCGTTATAGGCGTGGTACAGGAAATTGGCCTGCGCCACACCACAATACGCGACCCTGAGAGCAAGCTGCTGGTGGTGCCCAACAGCATACTGGATAAGAGCATGGTGCGAACCACGCATTTTACGGAGGGGGTGAATGTGTGCAGCTTTCTTTTTGTAAATATATCATACGGCAGCGATGTGGAAAAAGCGCTTGCGCTGCTTGCGGAAATAGTGGATGCGCATGAGGACGCCCTGGATGTGCGCACGGAAGAGCAGATTGCTGATGAGCCAAAGGTCAGCGTGCTTGTGACCGCCCTTTCAGATTATTATGTGCAGCTGCGCGCCGCCATTTGGACGGTGGACACGGCCACGGGCTTCAAAACGCTTTCCGATCTGCGCCGCCGCACACTAAAGGTGTTTGCAGAAAACGGTATAGAAATACCCTATCCGTATATGAACGTCATACAAAAAAATGCAGCGGGGAGAGAGAATTGATATGAAGAAATTTGCCTATATTCTTATGGGGCCGCATTACGATCCGCAAAAGCACACAGCGCGCTTTGAAACGGAGGGATCGCTGAGCGCCATATTTACCGTGCGCAATTTTGCGGAGGCCAAGGCGCGCGTAAAAAGCTGTGCGGATGAGGGCTTTGGCGTGGTGGAGCTGTGCGGCGCTTTTGGGGAGGCGCGCGCAAGAGAGCTGGCAGAGCTTGCGGGCGGAGGCATGGGAGTGGGCTATGTTTGCAATCTGCCGGAGCAGCAGGAGCTTATAGAGAAATTTTTTTCCAAATAAGGCGAATAAGAAAAGCCGAGGCTTGCTTTTTTAAGCTGCATCGGCTCAAATTTAAAAAATTATAAAATATATGATTGCAATATATATAATTTGCTGCTCGCTTGCCGGCAGCTGCGAAAGTCAAAAAAATTTGGCTTGGAGAATATTATTCAGGCCCGCGCCAAAACAGCGCCGGATTTTTTCTGTTCTATATAATTTATAATATCGCCCACTGTGCCAAACAGGCGAAGATCCCTGTCCGGTATCTCTATATCAAATTCTTTTTCAAAAGCTATAACCATATCCATCACGCCGAATGAATCCATTTCAAGATCGTTTACAAGGCTTTTTTCGGGTGTTATATATTCCGCGTCATACGGACATACCGTAGCCAAAAGCTGCTGGATTATACTTAGATCTGCCATAAATACATACCTCCTTAGTTGTTTATTGTAAAACGCTTTATAGATTTTTTTGTGGTTTTTTGGAACTCATGCTTGCGCAGCGCAAAATCATGCACCTGCTTATAACCGGGAAGCGAACGGTTTACATTTTCTATATCCCGCCCAATATCCGCCATAAGCTGCTCGTCACTGCGGCCCTGCCGGCCCATATCGTTTACAAATATCTCCGCGTGAAGCTTTATCTCCACGCCCCCCTCCATAACGGCGTACACCACGACCTCGGTTATATATGGTATGCGATACAAATATCCTTCAATTTCCTCAGGGTAAACGTTTTTGCCGTTGGACAATACTATGAGGTTTTTTTTGCGGCCGGTTATATAAAGAAAGCCGTCCTCATCTATATAACCCACATCGCCCGTGTTGAACCAGCCGTTGTCCATTACCTCGGCTGTGGCGGCGGGATTTTTATAATACCCCAGCATAACGTTGTCGCCGCGCACCCAGATATCTCCGTCGCCCTCCTTGTCCTTGTTTGTTATGCGCACCTCGCAGCAGCCTATGGGCAGACCCACAGAGCCGTGCTTGTTGCAGAGGTTCCTGTTCACAGATACCAGCGGCGCGCACTCTGTTATGCCGTAGCCCTGCAGGAGCAGTATGCCCATATCAAAAAACGCTTCTGAATAAAAGGCGGGCAGCGGCGCTCCGCCGCAGGTAAGCAATTCCAATTTGCCGCCCAAAGCGTCCTTTATGCTTTTAAAATACACTGCGCGGTTATCTTCCCCGCGCGCCATCTCTTCACGGCTTTTATCCACAAGCGCGCGCAGCTGCTCCTCGTTGCCCGCTTCCCTTGCGTTTGCCCATATTTTCTTGTATATCATTTCCACATAGGCGGGAACTAAAAAAATGCTCTCCGGCTTGAAAAGCTGTATATTCTGCAAAAAATATCTGGGGCTGTCATTTATGCAGATGGTGGCTCCGTTGGTTATGGGCTGTACTATGCCTTGCGTAAATTCATAAGAGTGATGTACGGGAAGCACGGAAAGCAGCCTTTTGCCTATTGCAAAAAGCTGGTTGCCGCCCTGAGCGGCGCGCAGTATGTTTTTTTGAGTAAGCATAACGCCCTTGCTCTTGCCCGTTGTGCCGGAGGTGTAAAGCAGTGAAGAAAGCGCATTTTCGTCTATTTCTACAGCAAGATAGCTGCCATAGCCCTGCTTTTTGCCCTCTGCGGCAAGCCGGTCAAAGCATGTATGCCCCATGCCCTCGCTTAGGCAGATATATTCTTTAACACCCGGTAAGGACGCTTTTATAGATTCCACCACAGCCTTGTACGAGGCGGAAAAAACAAGTGCGCCCGCACCGCTGTCTTTTATTACGTTTGCCATCTCGTCTTCGGGCAGCTCTTTATCCACCGGCACCACCACGCCGCCGCCCGCCACCACGCCAAAATATGTGGCTATCCAGCGCACGCTTGTTTCGCCCAGCAAGGCCACCCTGCCCCCGCCCAGCAGCCCGCGTGAGAGCAGCGCAGAGCCAAAGGCCACCGCCATATCTCTGAATGCTGCCGCGCCATATTCTATTGTGCCGCCCACGCCGTCTTTTTCTATAAAAACAGGCAGCTCACCGTAATATTCTATACAGTTTTCAAGTAATTCTCTAAAGTTTTTGGACTGCTCTGTTTCATACAATGCGTAATGCGCCATAAAGCCTCCGTAAAAACAAAAAATATGCTAAACAAATGATTTGTAGTATTATCACAATAATATCACACGGTTTCTTTAAATTCAATTGCCGCCACGCTTAAAGAGGCGTTGATGGTCAATTGAAGGCGCTGTTTCAAAAAAGGCTGAGGCCAACCGGGCAATGGTCGCTGCCCAGTATATCAGGGTATATAAAAGCGTCATTTATATTTTCCGCTATGGAGCGGGAAACCAAAAAATAATCTATACGCCAGCCCGCGTTGTTTGCGCGCGCGGCGGGTGCGCGGTAAGTCCACCAGGTATATGCCCCCTCCCTGTTTGGGTATATATGGCGAAAACTATCCACAAAGCCGGAGGCCAAAAGCTGCTCCATCTTGGCGCGCTCCTGCATAGAATAGCCTGCGCTGCCCTCGTTTGCCTTGGGGTTTTTGAGGTCCAGCTCGCTGCGCGCCACATTCATATCACCGCATATAACAACGGGCGAGCGTTTAGCAAGACCGCATACATATTCGCGGAAGGCGTCTTCCCAATCTTCTCTGTAGCTTATGCGCGCCAGGCCGGCCTGCGCGTTGGGAGAATAAACGTTCACCAGCGTGAAACGGTCAAAATGGAGCGTTATTACACGGCCCTCATCTGAAAAGCGGGGATCTCCAAAATCATAATCTGCCTGCAAAGCCTTTTCGCGCGTGAAAACTGCCGTGCCGGAATAGCCCTTGCGCTGTGCGCTGTACCAGTATTCCTCGTATCCGGAAAGGGGTATATCCGCCTGCCCTCGCTCCATCTTGGTCTCCTGAAGGCAGAATATATCTGCGTCCAGCGCGGTGAAAGAATCCATAAAGCCCTTTTTTAGCGAAGCGCGCAGTCCGTTTACATTCCAAGATACCAGTTTCATATGTTTATTTCTCCTTTTCGGTGTTTTTTCTATCCTGTTTGGGTATAATATATTATAATACGGTTTCGCTATTAAAAACATTTATTGTGTTTAACAGCGATTTAAATAAATGTTTGTTATGCAAAATTTGCTGTAAAACTCTTGCATATGCAATTTATACAAAAAGCATGCAGCCGGTCTTTAGACAAATTGGTTTAACGGCAGTAAAGTTGCCGCTGTGCCAAAGTTGCATAAAAGAGTATTTAACCATATACGCGCGGGATTTACCCGCTGCTGCACATGTGCGGCAAATCAAAAAAACTATGTTTTTTGATGCGTATCATTACAAACCATTTTTGGCGGGTGCCGCCGTTTTTTAGCAATATTCATAATTATATGCATTAAACGGTTTAATCACCCTACATAAGTGTTATATTAAAAGCGAGTGATAACCATTATCACTAATGCGAAAGGAGGCGACAACAGTGATATATTCCAAACACCGCGAAATAATAATGCGGGCACTCTTGGAAAATCCGGTACATCCAACGGCTGACGAATTGTATCATATTCTAAAGCCAGAGCATCCTTCTCTTTCGCTGGCTACCGTCTATAGAAACCTAAACCAGCTTGCGCAAAATGGTAAGGTAAGAAAAATAGAGGTGCCAAGCGGCTCAGACAGGTTTGACGGAATGCTGGATACGCACTACCACATGGTGTGCGATGAATGCGGCGGTATAACAGACCTGCCGAAGGGCTATGTACCAGAAATGAACGATGATGCCATAGACGGAATGGGTCTAAAGGTAAACAGAAGCAATATGATGTTTTACGGAACCTGTTCGGGCTGCGGCGCAAAGAGAAGCTAAAAAGGTCAGAACAGTTAAATTGCCGGCAGGGTGTATTTGCTTAAACAGCTGTATGCTGTGCCCAATAGCTGTGAAAACCCGGGGGATGGGGAAAGTTCGCCGGAAAATAAAAATAAAAGGAGATAAAATATGCCAGAATTGAAGGGAACTAAAACAGAACAAAATTTGCAGGCAGCTTTCGCGGGGGAATCCCAGGCGAGGAACAAATATACATACTATGCCTCGCAGGCAAAAAAAGAGGGTTATGAGCAAATTGCCGCATTCTTTGAGGAAACGGCATTCAATGAAAAGGAACACGCCAAGCTGTGGTTCAAGCTGCTGCACAAGGGCATTCCGGATACCATAGCCAATCTTAACGACGCCGCAAACGGCGAAAACTATGAATGGACAGACATGTATAAAAGCTTTGCGCAAGACGCAAAAGCAGAGGGCTTCGACAAGATAGCGGAGCTTTTTACCAAGGTGGGCGAGATAGAAAAAGAGCACGAGGAACGCTACCGCGCACTGCTTAAAAACATTGAAAGCGGAGATATATTCGCTCGCGCTGGCGAAACGGTATGGCATTGCCGCAATTGCGGGTACACCGTATCCGGCGCAAACCCGCCGGATGTATGCCCCGTATGCTCACATCCCAAGGCGTATTTTGAAATAAGGGCTTTCAATTATTGATGGCCAAAAGCTACAGTGCTAAGAGCCGCGCCTGCAACATGGCGCGGCTCTTTTGCGTTGCCGCGGCAGACATAGGGGAGGTTTTATGAATATCCATTTTCTTGTTTTTTCCTTGCGCGGCGTGGTAATATAACAGTATGGATTATTCACGCGGCATAAACTGGCTTTTCAGACCCAAAAAAGAGAAACGAACGAAGGCGGCGGATGTATTTTTTGTATATCCTACCGTTTTTGGATATCCGGGCAAAAAAAAGCATCATAATATGAACCCGTACAACCCGGCTATGCGCGTGCTGGCATGGTTTTTTACCATATGGCGTTCAAGATTTTTATCTGATGACTGCAATTTGTTTGCCCCGCACTACAGGCAGGTGGGCATAGAAAGTTTGGAAATGCGTTACAGCGCGGCCAAGCCATACTTTGAAAAGGCCTACGGCGATGTTAGAGAGGCGTTTTTATACTATATAGAGCATTTGAATGACGGGCGTCCCTTTATACTGGCAGGCCACAGCCAAGGCTCGGCTATGCTGCTAAATCTGCTTATGGAGGAGTTTGGCGGAGGAAAGTATGCGGATCGTTTTGTGGCGGCGTACATAATAGGTTTTTCCGTGACGCAAAAGGAGCTGGAAGCAAACCCGCATATGAAGATGGCCGAGGCGGAGGATGATACGGGCGTGGTAATAAGCTACAACACCTCTGCGGCAGGGCTAAAGCTTATGCGCGTGGTTCGCAAGGGATCTGTGTGCGTAAACCCACTGAATTGGAAGCAAACGGCAGAATATGCGCCGCGGCAGATGAACCTTGGCTCTGTGATATTTGAGATAGGCAAATTCAAAATGGAGCTTAAACAGTTTACAGGCGCGTATATAGGTCTGAAGCACGGCGTGGTGATGATAGATAAAGAGGCCATGAGTACGCTTATGAAAATTCGCATACCCATAATCACAAAGATAATATTGAGCCGAAAATCTCTTCATACGCTGGATATAGCGCTGTTTCACAGGAATTTACAGCGCAGTGTGAAGCGGCGCATAGCAAGGTTTTTTACGGAAGCGCAAGACTGATACGCTGCGGCGGCTCTTAAAGGGTGGGGCGGCGGCGTTACTTATGGAGGTAGTGAAATGAAATATCTTTTGGCGCACGATCTTGGTACATCGGGAAATAAGGCCACGCTTTTTTCCGAGGAGGGACAGCTCATAAAAAGCTGCGTTTCCTCTTATGGCACACGCTATTTCAACGGCAACTGGGCAGAGCAAAATCCGGATGACTGGTGGCAGGCTGTAAAACTATCCACCAAGGAGCTGATGCAGGATACTGACGCGGCGGATATAGCGGCAATTTCTTTTTCCGGTCAAATGATGGGCTGCCTGTGCGTGGACGGTGATGGAAAACCTTTGAGGGAGCATATACTCTGGGCGGATATGCGCTCCACAGAGCAGGAGGCGTTTTTGCGCAAGCAGGTTGATCCGCGCAGGTTTTACGAAATAACGGGTCATCGCCCCAGCTCCTCATATTCGCTCACAAAGCTCATGTGGGTGAGAGACAATGAGCCGGATGTATATGCCAAAACATACAAGGTGCTAAACGCAAAGGATTACATAATATTCCGTCTGACGGGAAAATACTACACGGATCATTCGGACGCTACCGGCACGAACGCCTTTGATATAAATAAATCGGTCTGGTCGGCAGAGATAATGGACGCGGTGGGCATAGATATGGAAAAATTTCCGCAGGCCGTGACCTCCGTAACAGTTGCCGGGGAGCTTACAGCCGCTGCGGCCGCCGAATGTGCGCTAAAGGAGGGAACTCCCGTGGTGCTGGGCGCGGGCGATGGCGTGGCGGCAGCCGTAGGCGCGGGGGCGGTGCGCGAGGGCGTGACTTTCAACTGCCTTGGCTCCTCTTCATGGATAGGCGCTTCCGCCAAAAAGCCGGTGCTGGACGATGAAATGAGCGTGTTCAACTGGGCGCACGCCGTGCCCGGTCTGGTTTCGCCCTGCGGCACTATGCAGAGCGCGGGCAGCTCATATAACTGGATGAAGCAGCAGCTGTGCGGCGGAGAAACATTGCTGGCAAAAGAGGGCGGCAATGCCTATGACCTCATAAACGGCGGTATAGAAAAATCTGCGCCCGGTGCGCAAAACCTTTTCTTTTTGCCGTATCTTATAGGAGAGCGTTCGCCGCGCTGGAACCCGCTGGCGCGAGGAGCTTTTGTGGGGCTGACAATGGAGCACACGCATGAGGACATGCTGAGAAGCGTGGTGGAGGGCGTGGGGCTGAACCTGCGCGTTATAATGGACACGCTCAATAGCCAGGTAGGCATAACGGATATGATAGCCATTGGCGGGCTGGCGCAGTCGGATGTTATATTGCAGATACTTGCAGATATATTCGGCGTGGATGTGCTGCCGCTAAATCATATAGAGGAGGCTTCATCTATAGGCGCGGCTGTTATTGCCGGAGTGGGCGCGGGCGTGCTGGGCGGTTTTGACGAGGTGGGGCGTTTTGTGCACACTGTGGGCAGGTTTGTGCCCAATGCGAAAAACCATGCCAAGTACAACACGATGCTGCCGGTCTTCAATCAGATATATCACTCGCTTACCGGAGTTTATGAGAGTTTAGCGGGGCTTTGATGCGTTATTCAGCCTGCGGCGTGGCTTTTTTGCTGTCGCTTGGGGTGCTGGTTTCTGGTTTTTGTTTGCTTTATGCTGTATGTAATTTATAGATATGTTTTTTCAGCCTGCGGCGGGGCTTTTTGCTGTTGCTTGGGGTGCTGGTTTCTGGTTTTTGTTTGCTTTATGCTGTATGTAATTTATAGATATGTTTTTTCAGCCTGCGGCGGGGCTTTTTGCTGTTGCTTGGGGTGCTGGTTTCTGGTTTTTGTTTGCTTTATGCTGTATGTAATTTATAGATATGTTTTTTCAGCCTGCGGCGGGGCTTTTTGCTGTTGCTTGGGGTGCTG
>CAYXBW010000031.1:0-24351 GCA_964463305.1 uncultured Christensenella sp.
CAAAACAAACCTCCCGCCAAACGCGCCGGATGTGCCGTACATATTTTTCCCGCGCTACGCGCGGGAAAAATGCCCCCTTCGCGGCAAGCGAAAAAAAAAGAAACTGTCTCAGCAAAACCCAAAACAGCCCCATATAAACCAATATATAATAAATCTCTATCCCAAGCTGGACAGCGTCTCAAAAAGCTGCTCCAACTGCTCTTTGTTATAATATTCTATCAATATCTTGCCCCGCTCATAATCACCCTGTATCTTCACCTTTGTGGCAAGCGCCTCAGACAGGCTTTGCTGCGCGCTCTTTATTTCTGGCGGGGTAGCTTCATCCGGCTTTTTTTCCGCCTTTGGCTTTAACATATCACGCACAAGCTCTTCAGTTTGCCTAACAGAAAGCCCCTTGGCGCAAACGGCTGTTGCCGTCTTGTCTATATCTTCCTCCCGCAGAGAAAGCAGGCTGCGCGCGTGACCCGCCGAAAGCTCTCCTTGCTCAACCAGCTTTTGAGTGGCCGGCGGCAGAGAAAGCAGGCGCATAAGATTGGCTATTGCGCTGCGCGATTTGCCCACACGCCCGGCTACTTCTTCCTGAGTTAGGCTGTATAGCTCTGTAAGCTCCTTTAGTGCGGCGGCTTGCTCCATAGCGTTCAGATCCTCGCGCTGTATATTTTCTATAAGCGCAAGCTCAAGTATTTCGCGTTCAGAAAATTCGCGCACTATCACGGGCACCTTCTTCAGCCCTGCCATGCGAGATGCACGGTAGCGCCGTTCGCCCGCCACAATTGTGTATCTTCCGCCTTTTTCGCAAACCAAAATGGGCTGCATGATGCCATGCATCTTTATTGACTGAGCCAGCTCCTCCAGCTTTTCCTTGTCAAACGTTTTTCGCGGCTGGTTTTTATTGTTGTCCAGCAGGAGTATATCTACTTCTGTAACTCCCTCGCCCGTTGTGGCCGCGTCTGCCATGAGCGCGCCCAGCCCTTTTCCCAACCCTCTTTTTGTTGCCATTTATCAAAAACCGCCTTTCCGGTCTGTTTTAATACAAATTCATATAAAAAGTGTGATATATCTTCTATTTTCGCCCTGCTGCTAAAAATTCCGATGCCAATTCATTGTATGCTTCGCTTCCCAAACATTTCTCATCATATAGTATGACCGGCAAGCCAAAGCTGGGCGCTTCACCCAACCTGACGTTTCTTGGAATCACGGTTTGATATACCTTGCTTTTAAAGAATTTACGCACTTCTTCCACCACCTGAACAGACAGGTTTGTGCGCGAATCAAACATCGTCATCACAACACCTTCCACCTCAAGCGCAGGATTGAGGCTTTGCCGCACAAGCTTCACTGTGTTCATGAGCTGGGTCAGCCCCTCAAGAGCGTAATATTCGCACTGTATGGGCACCAGTATCCTATCGGCCGCGCACAGCGCATTTAGCGTTATAAGCCCCAGCGAGGGTGGGCAGTCCATAAATATATAATCGTAAAGATTTTTTACCTCATCCAGCGCGCGTTTTAGCATTGTCTCACGCGCCATCATGGATACCAGCTCTACCTCGGCGCCCACAAGGTCTATATTTGCCGGCATTATATCCAGCGTTTTCATCATAGTGGCGGTTATAGCCTCCATTGCGGAGGACTGGCCAACCAGCACATCATAGGAAGATTTTTTCAGGGTCACCCTGTCTATTCCAAGCCCGCTTGTGGAATTTCCCTGCGGGTCTATATCTATAAGCAACACGCGTTTGCCCGCATTGGCAACGCATGCGCTCAAATTTATAGCGGTGGTGGTTTTGCCTACGCCGCCTTTCTGGTTTGCAACAGCTATGATTTTCCCCAAAATATTCTCCTTTTGCGCAAAAATGGCCTTTCGGCCCAAAATATAGCGCTTATTATGTCAAAATTGCTTTGTAACCTTTCACACATGGTGTATACTGCGCCATACGCTAAATTACGCGGTTTTTCGAGCGCCATAAAGCCGGTAGCGGCTATGCGGCAACATTTCTATTATATATTGACTTATAAATAATTGCAACGTCGGTCTGTCTGCAATCTGTATAAAATATGGTATACATTCGTCTCTTGGTGATTTTTCGCATTATTCCTCTGCTATAGCGGATTCTTGCGTATTTGTGAAAACATTCTGGGGTATTTCGCGGGCGTTGCGTCCACCTTTTTATATACCGGTATCTGCCTTACCATACCCCTATAGTCATAATCAAGCGTTTTTTCAAGCTTTAGCCCAAGCAAATTGGCGGCATTGCCCGCACGCACTATTTCTTCCGCCGCATCACTCTTATAGCAGATCACATATCCCCCGCGCACTACAAAAGCGGCGCACAGCTCAAGCAATACCGGCAGATCTGCAACCGCGCGTGATACGCATACTTCATACTTTTCTCTTAGCCGCTTTGCCTCCTCCGCACGCGCATTTATAACGTTTACAGCTATACCCGCCTCGGCAGACGCAAGCTCAATAAAGCGGCATTTTTTTGCAGTTGCATCCATTGCATAGGCTTGAATATCCGGCCTCAGTATTTTTAACGGCACAATGGGAAAACCGCCTCCACTGCCCACATCCAGCACCTTGGCTCCCTGCGGCAGTTCAACCGCTGCTGCTGCACTGTCAAAAAAGTGCTTTGCTGCCGCTTCTTCCGGTGCAGTTATTGCCGTAAGATTGTACTTTGCATTTTCCCTTACCAAACAGTTATAGTATGCATCCATACTCTCTATCTGTTCGGGCGCAAGCGTTATTCCGCCCAATTCGAACGCCTCGGATACGTGTTTTTTAAAATCAGAATCGTTCAAGCACTTCTCCCTTCGCCGCGTATATTTTGTGCGGCATATCTTCGCCCATATAACTTCTTACATATTCGCCCTCAAATATAAGCCCCAGCCTTTTCGCTACCGCCTCAGAGGCGGAGTTTGTGCTGCGCATCTGCACCACAACACGGTCTGCGCCAAAAATATCGCGTGCATATTTTATGCAAGCGGCGGCTCCTTCTGAGGCGTAGCCCTTGCCCCAGCATTCTTTACGCAGTATGTATGCAACTTCCCAGTCATCGCGCCCGTTTAAATCTTTTGTAAAAATTAGCCCTATTGCGCCAATCACCTCGCCGCTGCCCTTATCTACCGCCAGCAGATGCCCGCAGCCGTTTTCATTGTAGCGTCTTAAAGATTTTTCCAGCCATTCACGCACGCCCGCTTCCGAAAAACCGCCGTTCCACGCATACATCACATCATCGTCTGCCAAAAACGAAAGGTGTGCCAAGTCCTCTGGCACCAGCTTTCTCATTGATATTCTCTTGCTCTCTATCATATCACATCTCCATATTTAGCTAATAAAAATGTTTCACGTGAAACACTTTCTTTCTTTTTTAGCAAACCGCTCTTTTATTTCTCCATTGTTTCACGTGAAACATTCTGCTTCGCCGCGCTCCCGTCTCGCTTTGCCGTTATATATACCAGCAGAACAGATATATCCGCCGGAGACACACCCGATATTCGCGATGCCTGACCAAGGTTTGCAGGGCGAATATCTGCCAGCTTGGCTCTGGCTTCCAGCCTCAACCCGCTTATTGCCTCATACTCTATTCCTTCAGGGATGGCGCGCTGCTCCAGCGCTGCCATTGCCTCCACCTGCGCACGCTGTTTTTCAATATATCCTTCGTATTTTATGCCCGTTTCCACCTGACTAATCACATCCTGCGGGAGCGGTGTGCGGGTCTCATCCAGCGGCGCCAGCTCCTCATAGCTCATATTGCTGCGCATAAGCTCTGCCAGCTTCATGCCCCTGCCTACAGGCTGCTTACCGCTAGAGGCAAAAAAGCTATCCAGCGCACGCGCCGAAACCGAAGTTTTTCTCACACGCCTATCCTCATTCAAAACCGCTTCCGCTTTTTTCATGTATGCGCTGTATCTTTCGTCCGTTACCAGCCCCGCCTCCCGCCCAATAGGCGTAAGGCGCGCGTCTGCATTGTCCTGACGCAGCAGCAGGCGATACTCCGCGCGGGAAGTCATCATTCTGTATGGCTCGTTCGTTCCCTTTGTTATAAGGTCGTCTATCAAAACGCCTATATATGCCTCGTCACGGCGAAGTACAACGGGCGGCTTTTCCAAAATGTACATACATGCGTTTATGCCGGAAATGAGGCCTTGCGCCGCAGCCTCCTCATAGCCGGAGGTGCCGTTTATCTGTCCGGCGAAAAACAAGCCCCGCACTTCCTTGCTCATTAGCTGGGGAAGCAGGCGGGTGGGGTCTATACAGTCATACTCTATGGCATAGGCTGGGCGCACAAAATGTACGTTCTCCATCCCCGGAACCGTTCTATAAAGGGCGATCTGCACATCCAGCGGCAGGCTGGAGCTCATACCCTGTACGTATATCTCATTCGTATCCGCACCCTCCGGCTCCAAAAACATTTGGTGTCTTTCCTTATCTGGAAATTTTACCACCTTATCCTCTATGGATGGGCAGTAGCGCGCTCCGGTGGCGTGTATCCTGCCGCTGTAGAGGGGGCTTCTGTGCAAATTCCTGCGTATTATATCGTGCGTGTGCTCATTTGTGTATGTCAAATAGCAGGGGTGCTGCTCCCTTTCTATACTGCCGGACATAAATGAAAACGGATGTATATCCGTATCTCCCGGCTGCGGTATGGTTTTGGAAAAATCTATGCTGCGCGCATCCACTCTGGCAGGCGTGCCCGTTTTGAAGCGGCGCAGCTCAAACCCAAGATTAACAAGGCTTTCACTTAGCTTAGCGGCAGGATACAAGCCGCTCGGCCCGGATTCTTTTTCGTATTCGCCCACTATTATCTTGCTTTTAAGGTACACGCCCGTTGCCAATATCACAGCCCTTGCTGAATATTCTACATCCATTGCAGTCAAAACACCAGAAACGGCGCCGCCCTCTGTCAGTATTTCCACCACCTCATCCTGCACCAGGCTGAGATTATTGGTATTCTCCAGCATTTTTTTCATGTAGGTCTGATATGCTTTTTTATCTGCCTGCGCTCTAAGCGAATGCACAGCGGGGCCTTTTTTTGTATTCAGCATTTTTATTTGCATAAAAGTAGCATCAGCCGCAAGCCCCATTTGCCCGCCCAACGCGTCTATCTCTCGCACTATATGGCCTTTAGCCGTGCCGCCAATAGCCGGATTGCAGGCCATAAGCGCTATTGAATCCATGCAAATGGTGAGCAGCAATGTGCTTTGCTTAAGCCGTGCACAAGCCAAAGCCGCCTCCACTCCGGCGTGCCCAGCTCCCACCACTATTACATCATACTTACCGCCATTGAACATATGTTTTTTCCTTTATTTGTGTTATAGATTTTACGCCGCATAGGATATATTGGGCTGCGCCCAATCCCGCTGGAGACCTGGGAAAACTTCAGAGTTTTCCGGCTCTATATACGTAGATGTACCATTTGCGCCGGAGGAGATCGCAGCTCCAATCACGCATAACCAACCGCGGCACACCGGCTCCCATAATATTAACACAAGGTTTTTTGAAGCGCTTAGAAACTTTTTTGCAAAAAAGTTTCTAAGCCGCCGAAGACTATCCCTCTCGCCGCACAAAATCACTTGCCCAAGCAAAACTTGCTGAATATCCTGTCCACTATTTCCTCGCTCACCGTGTTGCCTGTAAGTCCGCCCAGCGCCGCCCATGCCAAATTGAGATCTATTGTCACACAATCCATATCAACTCCCAGCCCAAGAGCTTGCGCCGCGTCAGTCAAATGCCCTGCCGCTTTATTCAACAGTTCCATGTGCCGCGAATTTGTGATTATAACACTTTCACTTTCTTCCATACAGGCAAATTCACGCAGTCTACTCTTCAAGCTTTCCATGCCTTCGCCTGTCTTGGCGGAAATATATTCCGCTTTTTCTGCTGTAAAGAGCTTCGGCAGCCGCGCTTCTGAGCGCCTCTCACACGCGTCTATTTTGTTCCAGACGGGGATAACCATGCCTTTCGCCTGTTTTAATCCCTCACAAACGAAGCTGTCATTTTCATCCATTTTATTACATATATCCAGCAGCAAAATTACCAGATCCGCCTCATTTAAAGCCGAATGCGCGCGCTTTACGCCCTCAGCTTCAATTAAATCATCAGTATTGCGTATTCCTGCCGTATCCACCAGATTAAACGCTATTCCGTCCAGCTCAAATGCGTGCTCTATTGTATCTCTAGTGGTGCCCGGAATGCTGGAAACTATTGCGCGCTCGCTGCCCGCCAAAGCGTTCATGAGGGACGATTTTCCAACATTGGGTTTTCCTGCTATAGCAACGGTCACACCCTCACGCACCAATCGCCCGCGCGTATATGTTGCCGCCAAATCCAAAATTTCTTCACTCAGCTTTTCTATTTCCGGCAAAGCGCTGTCTGTTATCTCAAGCTCCAGATCTTCCTCCGGATATTCCACCGCGGCCTCCACCTCTGCAATTATATCTGTCAACCTGCTTTGGCAGCCAAGCAACCTTTCCTTAAGCGCACCCTCCATTTGGCGCGCAGATGATTTCGCGCCCGCGCCCGACACCGCGGCTATGTAATCGCAAACCGCTTCCGCCTGTGTCAAATCAAGTTTGCCGTTTATGAAAGCGCGTTTTGTAAATTCTCCCGGTTCAGCCAGCCGCGCCCCTTTATGCACAAGCAGCTCCATTATGCGCGAAACGCCAACAACGCTGCCATGGCAATGCAGCTCTGCCACATCCTCGCCCGTATAGGAGCGCGGCGCGCGAAAAAGCACAGCATAGCCGCTGTCCAGCATTTCGCCATCCCTCAATATTTTGCCGAAATACATTTTGTTTGTTTCATATTCTCCGCCTTTAGAAAATACGGCGCCCAAAATATCTTCGGCCTTTGGCCCGCTTATGCGTATAACCGCCACCCCGCCTCTGCCGGGGGGAGTGGCTATTGCAGCTATAGTGTCGTTTATCATAAATTAAATCCTTATGCGCTATCTAAAAAAAGCCGCAATGCGGCTTCTTTTTTGTTAGTCATATGAGTTTCCGCTGTTCAAAACCACCCGATACAACACAAACCCCGTTAAATTTAGTTTTCCCGCTTCTTACGCCTTATAACCACTCTGCGGTATGGCTCTTCGCCTTCAGAGTAGGTTTCCACCCTGGGGTTTGACTGCAGCGTTGCGTGAAGAATTCTTCTCTCATAAGGGTTCATTGGCTCCAGCGTTACTGGCTTGCCGGATTTTGAAACGTTGCTGGCCAACCGTCTTGCCAGCTTTTCCAGCGTTACCTCACGCTTGAAGCGGTAATTTTCCGCGTCCAGCATAACCTTACGGTAGTCTTCTCTTCCGCGGTTTATAACCAGCCCTGTCAAATATTGCAGCGCATCCAGCGTATCGCCCCTGCGCCCAATAAGTACGGCCGTATCTTTGCCGGCTATATCCAGCATAAGATTTTTTTCATCCACACCCACTACATCGCAATGCGCGTCTATCTCCATAAGCTCAAACAAACCGTTTAAAAACTTTTGCGGCTCATCCGCACCTGCAGGCAGATCCTCTGCCTTTATAGGTTCGCGCTTGGGCGGCTCCGGTCTATCATGGCGCTCCGCTCTCTCCGGCCTGTCTCTACGATCCGTGCGCTCTCTGCGCTCGCCTCTTTCCGGCCTTTCCCGTCTTTCACCACGGCTGCGGCCGTCTCTATTCGCCTCACGCTGCTCTTCCGCAGGCTTTTCCTCTTCTACGCTTGCGCTGAAAACCGGCTCTTCCCGCACAGTAAGCTTAACAAGGGCGCTTTTACCTATGCCAAACAACCCCTTGCTGCCCTCATGCAGTATATCTATCTCAACTTCATCAATACCCACGCCCAGCGTTTGCAATCCATTGAAAATAGCTTCATCAACGGTCTTACCTTTAGATTCTATGCTATCCAAAGTTCTATACCTCCCGATTTTTTCCTTGGCCCAAACTCTATTACTGCGCATTGCCATACTGCAGCAAGCCAATAAAGCGGCCTCCAAATCAACATTATTTTGGAATCATTGTCAGGTAACTATTATTTCTTCTTTTTTCGCCTTTCTCTTTTTCACAACGTCTATCAGTTTTGTCTGCCCGAAAGCATACACGCTTGAAGTGAACCAATAGAGCGAGAACGCCGTATTACCCTGCAAGCAGATGTATACGGAGAATATGGGCATAACCCACATCATCACCTTGTTTGAACAGCCCTGCGCCTGCTGCTGCTGATCCGCGTCTCCGTCTGCTCCCACAGGCATCATGGCGTTTGCATTGCCGGTGGCCGTAGGTGCAAATTTTTGCTGCAACCACAATGCCGCGCCGCAGAGCACGGGAAGTATGAACCAGCCGTTTTTGAAGCCCGTCAATCCGTTTGCGTCTATTATGCCGCCCGCCAGATTTTCGTAGCCGGGCGCTATCATCAGCGTATCCTGCGCGTAGCTGAACACCCCCTGACTTCGCAATAGCGAAAGCATTTCCGGTGTGATTATATTTTGGTTTGATATCACCTGAGATAAAAATTCCTGAGCGTTCGGCATTATGTTCGCCAGGCCGCTGTCTGCCTGCCAAAAGTTGTGTACCCAGAAAAATTCGGGCAGTTGCACGCTTTGCACTCCGTATTGCGCTGCGTCCAATATCATGCCCACCATCTGCTCGTTTTGCAGCACGCGCATCGCGCCGAAAAACGCGAACAGGAAGGGGAGCTGTATCAGCATAGGCAAACAGCCCAGCATGGGCCTCACGTTCATCTTGCGGTATAGCTCCTGCTGCTTACGCTGCAATTGCTGCGGATTGTTTGCGTAACGCTTTTTCAGCGAATTTATTTCCGGCCCAAGCGCAGCCATCTTCGCCTGATTGCCACGCTGCTTCAAGTCAAGCGGAAGCATTGCCAGCCTCAGCAGTATTGTCAATACCACTATACAAACCGCATAATCATTAAATACGTTATGCAGCCCCTTCATGCATAACAGAAAAAAATCTGTTATAAAATTGTTTTGCAATATATCCAAATTATAATATCCTCCGGCAAAACGCCCCGGCTATTCTCCCCGCGAGAATCAGCAGCTCGCATGGCAAAAAAATCAGGGAACAGGGTCATAACCCCCTGGAAAAAGAGGGTTGCAGCGAAGTATCCGCTTAACAGCCATAAAAGAGCCCTTAAATGCGCCGTACTTTTGCACCGCTTCTACCGCATAGGCCGAACAGGTAGGCGTATATCTGCAACTGGGGCGCAGGTAGGGCGAGATGGCTTTTTGATAAAAACGTATAAGCGCCAGCACTACTTTTTTCATAAACATATCCCAAGGCTAAAGTATACAAGCCTTCTTAAGTGCACGCCGAACATCCTCTAAAATAGCGGAAAATTCCGCCTCCGCTATGCAGGGCCGCGCAACAAATACTATGCTCAGGTTGCCCTCAAGCTCAGGCAGCAGCCTTAAGAAAGCTTCCTTCAGCCTGCGTCTTACACGGTTTCGCACCACAGCGTTTCCCACTTTCTTGCTTACGGAAAAACCTGCGCGCACTCCACCGTACCGGCTTTTTACATATATCATAGTAAAGTTTTTTACCGGCGCCGCGCTGCCCCTGCGGTATACATAGGAAAATTCCTTGTTTTTTTTGAGGGTCTTAAGCTCCACAGCTTTGCTTAAGCGCTGAGGACCTTCCTGCCCTTGGCGCGTCTGCGCTTCAAAACATTCCTGCCCGATTTTGTTTTCATCCTCTTCATAAAACCGTGCTCACGGCTGCGTGTTCTTTTTTTAGGCTGATAAGTCATTTTCATAACAATTTTTCTCCAATCCAAATAGTATTCGCCGTCGCCTGTCCGAGCATATAAAAAAACGCCTTGCCTCTTTGCGCCCGCAATACGGCAACAGCGACAAAAATACGTATACAATTATATAGGCTAATGAGCGGTGTGTCAATTGTTTTGCGTTTATATAAAAATTAATATAACAGAGGGCGCGCCGCTTACAAAAAACTGCCCTCGATCAAACATTGATATACTGTTGCTTGCCGTACAATTGACATATTTACCATAAAACTATAGTAGAACGCGGTCGGCCGTTTCACAAACAACGGCCGTTTTTTACCGCATCCCATTACCATAGTATAGCAAACATCATTTAAATATAATTATAACACCCATTTGATTTTTTTAACCGTGATTTGGTTTTTTTCTCCCAATTTTTTTCATATTGAAAATTATACAGGTTGTTTTTACTATTATGTGAAATATATTTTAACTTGGAATATCATCCCATTACGCTTTAACAGTGCCTTTCGCTGTATTTTTATCACTTATTCATTAACTGAGAAGCCTGCCTTCCCACAGCGTTTTTCGCGTACAATTATTTTATTTGCGTTAATATACTTTTCACCACCTTACCAAGTGCAGCATATTTATTTACTTATAACAATAAATATATGATCACCGGATGGCACGGTTAAGCAGATTTTTGGCAATATAAGCCAATAATTCAAGCCCACTAAAAAAGGCATTCCCACAAAGGAATGCCCTTGCAATGCTTTATAAACTGCAAATATTTATCAATTGGCAGAGCTATTTCCGCCCCCAACATTTTCCTTGCCCTCAAGCATCTCCGCTGTAATTACCCCATTTTGAACAGCTGCATTTTTAACATTGTCAAAAAAGCCTGCCAGAGAGGTCATATAATACGGGCCTGTAAAGAATATCCACATGCCGTAGAATAAAACCATGAATAAGGGATACCACAGTATAGCGAAAAGCGGAAAAGCAAACGCCATAGCTATGCTTACGGCTATTGGTATGAGCACCCATCCTATGAAGGACAGCATAAGCAAAAATAATCTGCCCTTGTTTCCATCCATAATTTTTTTAGATATTTCAAGTGCGTCAGTAGCCTGCACTTCCGGGAAAAGCCCCAGTATGTATGGCGTACAAAAATATGAGAGTGCCTTTATTATGAGCGGTACTATGCCCAAAAATGACAGACAGATCAGCAATACAGCCACCGGCGCGCCTGCCGCCATACCCTGCCAGCTATAGAGCGATACAGCCGAAGCGTACATCATTACATTCGTAATTATAAAAACGGGTATGAAAACCGCCGCGAATATGAGTCCCCACAAAAACATCCACAAATACATCCACAGCATACCGCCCAATACACGCCCATAACGAGAAAACGGTATGAACAGCATTCCCGCCCCAGGACGTTTTCCATTATATATGGACATTGCCACAATTGATACGCCGGCAGTTATTGGTATGCTGAAGAATATAAACAGCAGCCAGCCCACAAACGGTATCATTGTGAGCATGGATGAAAGTAATACTCCCACCAGCAATACGCCCACGCTTGGCCAGTAGTTTGATATAAAATTTTCTCTTGCTTTCTTTTTTATCTGCGAATTATCCACCAATATGCACACTCCTTAAACAGTAAATCCACATACATAATACAATATTTTACTTACACAAACAATATTATTATATAAAAATCCACATTGCTCTTAGGCTGCCGTTCTGCCCAATTTTCTATTGCCCGCAGCCCGTTTTAGTGTTATTATAGCAGCAAGGGAATTCCGCTTTATAGCGGATTTTATGCACTTTATGTGGATAAGTTTGTGGATAGATTATGGCTAACATTTTCGCTTGCCTGGCAAAACATTTTGAAACTGCCAAAATGAATTGTGCATAACTTTTCCAAGATAATACACAGTGCAAAAATTCAAGGGGTAGGTATAAATGGGAGCATTCACAATTCTATGGGAAAAGACACTTAATCATTTGGAAGAACGTCTTCCCATGTTTCAGTATAATGTGTGGATAAAGGAGCTCAAGCCTTTTACGGATGATGGAAGCACCTATCTTTTTGAGGTATCCAGCTCTATGCACAAAAATCTTATGATGGAAAAATACGGCGATGTTATATTGCTTTCTATGGACGCCGCTTACAGGGAGCTTTACGGCGCTCCGTCCGAATCTTTGGCTATAAAATTTGTAACACCGGATGAGATGGACGATGCTGCTGCAAATCTTAAGGCACCCGTTGCCGATACATCAATGAGCCAGCTTAATTCTCCCATACGCTCCACACTGAATTTAAACCACACCTTTGATACATTTGTTGTGGGTGAATCAAATAAATTTGCAAACGCCGCTGCGCACGCTGTCGCTTCATCGCCCGGCCATGCGTACAATCCGCTCTTTCTGTATGGCGGAGTGGGTCTTGGCAAAACGCATCTTATGCACGCCATAGGTAACAAAATACTGGAAGCAAGCCCCAGCACAAAAATAGTGTACGTAACAAGCGAAACATTTACGAACGAGCTTATAAACATGATATCGCGCACAAACAACAACGCGAATATAGACATGCGCGAGCAATTTAGAAACAAATACCGCAAGGTTGACGTATTGATGATAGACGACATACAGTTCATTGCGGGCAAAGACAAAACGCAGGACGAGTTTTTTCACACTTTCAACGCGCTGCACGAGCTTAATAAGCAGATAATAATTTCCTCAGACCGCCCTCCCAAGGAGATGGAGCAGCTTGAGGAAAGAATGCGCTCCCGCTTTGAATGGGGGCTAATTGCAGATATAAAAATGCCCGACTATGAAACGCGTGTGGCAATACTTATGAAAAAATCAGAAATGATGCGCGGCAGGGGAATGCTGCCCATAAAGGATGAGGTCTACCATTTTATAGCCAAATATCAGGAAGCAAACATAAGAACACTTGAAGGCGCTCTTCAAAAGGTAATGATGTATGCCGAGCTGCATAGGGAAGAGATGGGCATAAGGGAAATAGGCTTAAACACTGCCGAACGAGCCTTGGAAGATTATTTTTCTTCACCATCACACAAAAACATAACTCCTAAAATAGTCACTGAAGCCGTATGTGCCTTCTATGATGTGCAGGAGGACGATATACGAGGCTCTAAAAAGAGCAGGGATGTGGCTTTTCCGCGCCAAGTAGCAATGTATATAATGCGTGATATAACAGAGCTTTCCTATATAAAAATAGCTGAGTTCTTTGGGAAAAAGGATCACACAACCATTATGTACGCAGAGGAGAAAATCAAAAAACAGCTAAAAGATGATCCCTCGCTAAAGCGTGATGTTGATGATATAATAGCAAAGATAAGATCTTAGTATAAACTGTTCATTATTAAGGTATATGATGTGTATAAGTAAAAAAGTATATTTTGTAAAATATATTTTACACACATTTTATACCGTGTGTGTAAACATAAAAAAGTTGCTTAACCATATGTTATTCTTTTGATAAGCAGCTATAAAAGCCTGGCGGTTATGCGGTTTTTTAAGTTAATCCACAGTATTAGCATACCCTAATACTACTAATACTGCCTAATATAATAATAATAGATGGAGGATAGAAGATGCGTTTTACATGTGCAAAATCCGATCTGCTAAAGGCGGTTGGTACGGCAGCCCGTGCCGCGGCAAAAATGCAAAAAACCATATTGGAATGTATATACTTTAGCTGTGAGGAAGGTGAGATAATTCTTAGAGCTACAGATATAGCTTTATCTATAGAAACCAGGATGGATGCACAGGTGGAGGAACAGGGCAGTGCCGCTATTCCCGCTAAGGTCCTCCATGAAATGATAAATCGCTTTCCGGATAGTGATGTTAGCTTTGCCAGTGTGGGGGAAAATACAATAGAAATGAGCTGCCTTAATTCAAAGGTGGATCTTCAGCTTATGGACGCGGAGGAGTTTCCCGTATTTCCATCTCTTTCAGATGTGGAACAGATAAAGGTTCAGCAAAATATTTTAAGAAAAATGATACAGCAAACAGTTTTTTCCGTTGCTGTTACAGAGGAAAAACCAATTTTGACAGGTCTGCTTTTTGATATGGAAAAGGACAGGCTCACTATAGTGGGTATAGACGGGTACAGGATGGCGGTAAGGCAGGAGAACGTTATTTCTGATGTGGAGCGCTCCTGTGTAATACCCTCGCGTACACTGAGAGAGGTTTCTCGCATAATAAATGATACTGAGGAAAATATAAAAATATCTGTTTCCGGAAATATGGCCCTTTTTGAGGCGGAAAATACAAAGATATATACAAGGCTTTTAGAAGGCGAGTTTATACGCTATAGAAACCTTTTGCCCAAAGACTATACCACCAGTGTGAAGGTGGAGACATCCATGCTTAAAGACAGCATAGAACGCGCGTCAGTGCTTGCAAGAGAGGGGAGCAACAACGTTATACGTTTTGAATTTGCAGACAGCGTGCTTTCAATTACGTCAAATTCTGAGATGGGCAAAATAGACGAAAGAGTACCCGTTTCAATAGATGGAAAAGAAATAAAAATATCCTTCAACGCAAAGTATATATTGGATGTACTAAAAAATGTGGAGGATAGTGAAATAAATATGATGCTAAACACAGAGGTTAGCCCGTGCGTGGTAAAAAAAGAAGGCGCGGGAGCGTACGAATATCTCATTTTGCCCGTTCAGACCAGGGAATAATACAATAAAAAACAGATTATAATGCAAAAAGCCGTGTACTATGTACACGGCTTTTTTATGCGCGGCCTCAGCCCGCTAATATCCCGCTGCGCGATTTATTATGCTTCCATCCAATGCGTTTACTGTAAGATAGCTGTGGCCCAATTCAAAATCTGTACCCAAATCATCCACATAAGTGGTGGTTACTGTTCCGTAAACATCCCACACGGGTACAAGCAGGCACTGGCTAAAATCTTCATTTTGTGCTATCCTGCCTAAACCCAGCTTTATGCTGTCTATGTTCATTTCCACCTTCAAAACTTCCGGTTCTGACGGCTCATAATGATTTTTCAGGTTATCTTCTATCCTTTTTGCTATATCATCAAAGGGGAGAAGCTCCACATTTTCAGAAACTATCTCATCCACAGCAAACGGTGAGCGAAAAATTACTCGCCCTATGCCCTTATCGTCTATAAATATTGTAAGAGCCTGGTAATCCCAGGCGGATGTATAGTCAACCTCATTCAAATGGTTGGACACGTAATTCATGGGAAGTACGCCGCCCTGTACAAAATTGAATACATAAGTTTTTGGCATATCGTCAAATTGAGGCTCATCATTTCCCGAAGGATAGCTTCCCTCCAGTGCCGCTCCCACAGAAGCCAGTGTAAAATCACCAAGATCAAGTTTTTCAACAAGCTCTTCAGCCTGCTTTTGTGCCTGCTCCAAAGATATTTGAGGAAGTGCGGAGGACATTTCTATTGGCTGAACCACGCTGTCTCCCACATCGCCTATGCGGTTTCCGCCCCGCTGCTCTACATATTCGAAGGCGCTTCTGCCCATGCCGTCCTTTTCAATTATGAGACGCGCATCTGTTCCTGAAAGACCCTTACCCGAAACGTCTATAGTCTGAACATCATCGCCGTACACCAGCTGATAGGGGTATGGATCCAATGCGTTGGGCTGAGGCTGGCTGCCGTATTTTCCATCAAAGGCTACGGGGCTGTTTTGCTCCGGAGCGGTTTTGTACATTTCCTCCAGCGCGGCAATATCCTCTTTTATCATTTCGTCGTAGGCGGCCCTGTCCACGTCTGCAAGGTCGCTGTCGCCACGTTTAAGCTCCACTATGGCTTCTTCTATATCCTGCTTTGTGGGCGCGCTCACAGAGCTTGAGAGGTATGGTGCATCTGCAAAGAAAATTCCGCTGATACTTACTGCCTGCTGCTCCGATATTGGATCGGGGCTTATTTTTACAACCGGCAGCTTTTCACCCGCCGCCGTAACGGAAGCATTTACAGAAACATTAAGCTTACCGCTTGATGTGCTGAAATCTGCAGTATACTGGGAAGGATGCTCATATTTATAATCGGGCGGCGCACTCTGCTGTTGCGCCGCCCGCTCTTGGATATCCGCACCATTTTTCACTACCACTGCCTCCCTTTCGGGAGTGGCCTGGCAGCTACTGAAAAACAATACACAAACCAGCAATATAGCCGGAATGGATAAAATTTTGATTTTTGTCATATAAAGCCTTTAAATTATATTATGTCTACATCAAGACCGTTGCGGTTGTAAGTAAACCAGTGTCCGGCCTTTGTGTGGCGCGATGTCTTGGAAACTTTCAGTACATCGTGAGTATCATAAATAATATAACCCTTTTTGGGATCGCCCGTGCTGGACATAGTTTTCTTCATTTCGTCATATGTGGCATTGCCCACTTTGCCGTCCGCTCTGAGTCCCTTTTTAAGCTGATAGTTCTTTACGTACTTAATGCTTCTGGAACCAAGTATGCCGTCAACGTGCGATTTTGGCATCACTTTTCCATTATTGGTCGCTTTGGCTGCGTAGCAGTGCCACTGTACCAATATGCATTTTCCTACGTTCTTTTCGCCCTGCTTTATTAGGCCTAATGTCTTCTGGTTCCAATCAGCGTTCGGCCACTCTGCATAGGCAAGCGCCGGACTTGCAAAAGACATGACTACTACTGAAGCTAAAGCTAAAACAATTCCCCTCATAAACCCTTTTTTCATATCTCCAAACTACCTTTCCGATGCATATGCACCATTTTAGTTTTTATATCGTGCATACAGGCACACCGTATGCAAATTGGGCATATATGATTCTTTTATAAAGAATAGACGCTGAGTGCCTGCAGAATGTTCCGAAAAGCCGGCGGTATAAAACAGAAAATATGATTTAAAAATCATCTGAAACGCCTACGGAGCCTATTCTGTTGCGCAAATTTTTCAAAAAAGAGCTGAAGATCACAGCTTCCATATATCTAATCTATACCAAATATGCACGAATATTTGGCTAGACTATCCCCCGAATACATTATACAGCATAGTATATAAAATGACAATATTTATCATGGATCGAAAAATGAACATCCGCCCCATATCAATGGCTATTTTTTACATCTTCCTCTGTCTCTTTTGCCAAATATATTGGCCGGCGTTTTACCTCCATATATGTTTTTGCTATATACTGACTGGATATGCCGGTGCAAAAAAGCTGTATGCCCCCCACAAAAAGAACTATGCAGGCCATTGCCGGCCATCCGTCTACAGGATCGCCCCAAATCAGCGTTTTCACTATTATCCAAATTATCATGCAGGCCGCCAGTAAAAACATAAGTATCCCAAGCACGGATGCCAAATTCAGCGGTGCTGTGGAAAAGCCCATTATGCCGTCCAATGAATATTTGAAAAGCTTCCAAAACGACCATTTTGTTTCGCCTGCCACGCGCTCCACATTTTCATATTCCAGCCACTTTGTGTTAAAACCCACCCAGCTGAATATACCCTTTGAGAAGCGGTTGTATTCCCTTAGCGCAAGTATAGCATCCACCATTTTGCGGCGCATCAGCCTATAATCTCTGGCGCCGTCCACCACCTTTGTGGGAGACATTTTATTTATGAGCCGGTAAAAGCCGCGTGCAAAAAACGAGCGTATGGGCGGCTCTCCCGCACGAGTCACGCGGCGAGTTGCCACACAGTCATAAACGCCCTGCGCTATTTCAGCATACATTTCAGGCAATAGCTCAGGCGGATCCTGCAAATCGGCATCCATAACGGCAACATATTCACCGGTTGAGTGCTCAAAACCGGCAAACATTGCGCTCTCCTTGCCAAAGTTGCGTGAAAAAGAAATATAGCGGACATCAGGATCGCTCTTTGCAAGGGAACGCAGCACATTTATAGTGCCGTCAGAGGAACCGTCATCCACAAAAATATATTCAAATGATACGCAGGGCATTTGCTTTTTGAGTTTAATTATTTCTTTATAGAAAAGAGGAAGCGCCTCCTCCTCATTGAAACAGGGAACCACTATGCTTATTTTTTCCATAAAACCTCCGCCGCCGGGTATAGTGTGAGCGCCGCAGCGCAAGCCGTATTTTTTGCCACATAGCTTATACGGGCAAGCCGCTTATTTTGTTCCTCATATAAAAAGAGTGCAGCAGGGGAAGCCCTGCACGCCTTACACTGTGCCGCGCAAGGCGAAGCGTTATGTGTTGGCGCCGTTGGCTGCGCCAAAAAGCGCGCCGTCTATCCAGCTCAATACATCTGCATAAACCTCTTTGCGGTTTGTTTCGTTAAATATTTCATGCCGCGCGCCCTCGTACAGCTTTAAGGAAATATTTTTGCCGGCATCCTTCATCCAGCCGAAAACCTGCCTTACACCGCTGCCGTAAGCTCCCACCGGATCCATATCTCCTGAGGCCAGAAGATAGGGTATATCCGGCAGTTTTTTTGCCCAGTCCGCACCGGAAACGCTGTCTATAAGCTTAGCGAAATCATAGGCTGCCCTGTCTGTGAAAAGAAAGGTGCACCAGGGGTCTGCAAGATACTTATCCACAATTTCAGTGTCCCGCGTTAGCCAATCTTTTTCTGTGCGCTTTGCCTCCACCCTGTCGTTATACTTAGAAAAAGCCAGATGATCAAGCATTGTGGCAGGCTTTTTTGCCCGCCCAAACAACATGCCCACCCGCGCCAGAAAACGTGTTATGCCCGTAACGTTGTTTTTGCCGGAGGTTCCGCTGTATACTGCCGCCGCGTAAGCATCGCCATGCCGCGCGGTGCATTCGCGCCCCATAAGGCTGCCCATGCTGTGGCCCAAAAGCACCACGGGCAGTCCGGGAAAACGCTCCTTAATGAGCCGGGTAAGCCTGAAAATATCCTCAACCACACAGTCCTCTCCGTTTTTGTCTGCAAAATAGCCGAAAAAACCGTCCCTGCCCTTTGTGTGGCCGTGCCCAAGATGATCGTTTCCGCACACTATGCCGCCATGAGAACAAACGTAAAGCGCAAAATCTTCGTAACGGTCTATATATTCACACATACCGTGAGAAATTTGCAGTATGAAGCGCGCCTCGCCCTCGCCGATCCAAACCCTCGCCCAAATTTCGCTCTTTCCGTCTGAAGACGGATAACGCAGCTCTTCCTTTTTGATCTCCATAGAACCCCCCTGTACCCCCCGGTCACTTGATAGTGTTATCTTTCCGCCCAGTCCATAGAGCGGCCCACCGCCTTGTTCCATCCGTTTATAAGTGTTTCGCGCGTTTGCTCCGGCATGGCGGGATTGAACTCCGCGTCCTTTATCCAGCTATGGGATATTTCCAGTGTATCGTTCCATACCCCCACTGCCAAACCGGCCAAAAATGCTGCGCCCAGCGCAGTTGTTTCGCGCACGCGCGGGCGTTCTGCCACCGTGCGGGTTATATCTGCCTGAAACTGCATAAGAAAATCGTTTGCGGAAGCTCCGCCGTCCACGCGCAGCCGCTCTACTTCTATGTTTGTATCCGCCTGCATGGCAAGCAGCACGTCTCTGCTTTGATAGGCTATAGATTCAAGCGCCGCCCTAATTATATGCTCTGAGGTACAGCCGCGGGTAAGGCCGGTTATTGTGCCGCGCGCATACATATCCCAATAGGGCGCGCCAAGGCCCGTGAAAGCGGGCACCATATATACGCCGCCGTTATCAGTTACCTTGCGGGCAAAATATTCGCTGTCTGCGCTGTCTTTTATGAGCCGCATTTCATCGCGCAGCCATTGCACCACAGCACCCCCCATGAAAACGCTGCCCTCTACGGCATAGTGCAAAGAGCCGCGCGGGCCTGCGGCTATTGTGCTCAGCAGTCCGTTTTCGCTGTATACGCGCTTGCCGCCCGTGTTCATAAGCATAAAACAGCCGGTGCCATAAGTATTTTTTGCTTCGCCCGGCTCAAAGCAGGCCTGGCCGAAAAGCGCCGCCTGCTGGTCTCCCGCCATTCCCGAAATGGGTACCTTGCGCCCGTATATATCGGTATTTCCAAAAACCTCTGAGGAGGAGCATACCTCGGGCAGCATTTCCAAAGGAATGCCCAGCATACCCAGTATTTCCTCGTCCCAGCTTTGAGTGGCGATGTTGAACATCATTGTGCGCGAGGCATTTGTAAGGTCGGTCTTGTGCACTGCGCCGCCCGTAAGGTTCCACAGCAGCCAGGTATCCACCGTGCCAAACAGCAGGTCTCCGCGCTGCGCTCTTTTGCGCGCGCCCTCCACGTTATCCAGTATCCATTTTAGCTTTGTGGCAGAAAAATATGCATCCACAATAAGCCCGGTGTGGTCTTTTACCAGTCCCTCAAAGCCGGGTATGGCCTTTAATTGCTCACAAATGCCCGCCGTACGTCTGCACTGCCAAACTATGGCGTTATAAACGGGCATTCCCGTATCTTTTTCCCATACTATAGTAGTTTCACGCTGGTTTGTTATGCCTACTGCCGCAATGTCTTCAAGCGGAATCCCCGCGCAGTCTACCGCTTCTTTCATAACGCCGTATTGCGTGGCAAATATCTCCATAGGGTCGTGCTCCACCCAGCCGGGCTGAGGGTAAAACTGTGTAAATTCCTTTTGCCGCGCGCAAAGTATATTTTGTTCGTTATCAAAAATGATGCAGCGGGAACTGGTTGTTCCCTGGTCCAGTGCTATAACGTACTTCATAGGTTCCCCCTTTTGCCGCAGTGCGGCTGTATTATTGCACGTATTGTCCAATAGCCCGCGCCTTTGGGCGGGATATACCAAATAATATGTTTTTTATCAAACGCCGTTCGCCTCTGAGCAGCTGATATATGTGAAATACCGGCGGTCTTGCCTGCTTACGGCTTCTTATCAGGCTCGCCAGAAGCCGCCTCTGTGCCGCTTTGCGCTTCTGCCGTACCGTTTTTATGCGCCTTGCCCGCATTCTTGTGGGTTCCGTCTTCTTTGGAGTGACGGCTTTTCTTTTTTTTGGGAACCCTGTGCACATAGCCGGCATTGCTGGTGCTTACGCCCGCAAAACCGCGATTTCGCTTTTCCAGCTCCTGCAGAGCCTGCTCTTCCTCATCTGATTTCTTGGAATCACTGCTTTTTACCTCTACGTGCGCCTTTTCGTCCTCTTCCCATTCATCTGCCGCACGCCAGCTATTAAAGGCCATTTGCGCTTTTTTCTCGGCAAGTGCCGCCCTGCGTTCCATATTCTTTTTGCGCGCTATAACTACCGCGACAATAATAAGAACTGCCGCCGCGGCTATTATTGCCGCCACCACTATGGGGTTGGGCGGCTCTACATAATCTTTTGAAACCATTTTTGTGAGTACGTCAAAACTATCCACCACCTCCTGAAGCGCGGCAATATCTTCCGGCTGGAGGTAGGTGCCGTTGTATGTGTATGCGGCTATCTCAATGTTGCGGCCGTTTTCCACGGTGGCGTAAACTATGGACTGCGGATCATCCAAACCATAGATGTATTTAAAAAACTTGTATCCTCCCGGCGTTTCGTATACCTGTATATCAACGCCCTCCTGCATAGACTTTTTGAGGCTGGAGGCAGACTGGGTTATTGTGTTGTGCTGTTTTTGGCCATAGCTCCACAGGTTTATGCTGTTTTTGTTCATAAAGCTTGTGACCATAAGCTCATTGCCCGTTTTCTGATTTCGCGCTTCCAGATATCTGTTTTCTGCGCGCATTGTGGACAGAATATCCTCGCGGCTCACGTTGTATTTTTTCAATATGCTTGAATATTCGTCCAAATCTCTTGTTATGGTATCGTAACCTGCGGGCATGCTCAAAGCTATGTCCGAATCCATTATTGTTATAATATAATCATCCGCCGCGCTTACGGGCAGCGCCGCCCCAATAATTACCAGTATGCATATAAAAATAAAACACTTTTTCATAAATATTTAGTCCTCAAAACGTGTGTGTACATGCCGCCGTTTTTTGCTGCGTAAAGAGCCGGGCATGCCACTCTTATATATTGTATAACCTTTGCGGTCTTATTAAAATCAGTATAATTTAAACGTACTGCTGCGTCAATTGCGCGGGTGTGGCCGCGCCGCTATTTGCCCACCTCATCAAAATATTTTATAACTCCGGTCACTATGGCTTCAGCCACTCTCTGCTGGTATTCAGGCCGCTGCAACAGCGCTTCTTCCTGCGGGTTTGACATAAAGCCGCATTCAATGGTGCAGCTTGGCTGCGAACCCGTTTTTAAAAGACGGTAGGCCGCTGCCTGCGCGCTGCGCGGCTCAACGGGAGTGAGCGCTTTGTTCATGGCAGCTTGTATCATAGTGGCAAGCGGCTTTCCTGCCGAACCCTCAGAAACATAAAAGACCTGCGGACCGGCGGCGTTTTGATCTTCAAAAGAATTGCAATGTATGCAAAGGAACATATCTGCATTTGCCTCTGCAATTATCTTTTCACGGTTTTGAAAATCCTCCTCCTTGGAGGCGCCCAGCCAGTCATCTGTTTGGCGGGTCATTATAACGTAGGCGCCGCGCTGTTCCAAAAGATTGCGCAGCTTGCGTGATATCTCCATATTTACTTCTTTTTCGTAGCGGCCGCTTACGCCTATCATGCCGGAATCTTCACCGCCATGGCCTGCGTCCACTATTATGGTCATGCCTTGGAGCGGCGTGTATTTTGCGTCGGATATATCTCCCGCCTTTTCTGTGCTTGCAGGGGCGGCGGTAACTGAGGTTATCCACAATATAAAAAACAGCACGGCCAGACCGATGGAAACCAGGGTGACCGCCTGCGAACGGGAAAGCTTCAAGCTGCCCATAGCCTGCGCGGCAGTTTTTTTACCGCCTCGCTTTTTATTTTTTGGGTTTATCATATATCCTCACTATTGCAGTAAAAATATTTATATACGGCATTTTTGCCTACAAGAGTTAGCCGCCCTTTGCCTGACTGCAATAAAAACATCTCCGTGGCGCCCGCGCTTGCGAAGCACTTCATATTATATCATATACGCGCGCTTTTTTACAGCAAATGAATTGTGTATGGAATAGTGTAAAAATGCGGTAAGGCTCTAAAAAAGCGGTTTTGGCAAATATTGTTTTGTGATTTGTTTTAAAAGCCGCAATATGCGCCAAGGCAGCAAAAGCTATTTTTCTTTTTCATATTTAGACCAAAGATTGTACCTGTCTGCGCTCTGTATTGCGGCCATCATGTTTTCAGTGGAGCCGTTGTGGCAATCATTTATATATTTCACTATATCTTTTGTCTGCTGACGCACGGTGTGCTCATCTGCCGGACAGGGGTTTTTGAAAAATGGTATGCCGCCGCGCTTTACCGCTCCCACAATATCGCTTTCGCGCGCCAGAATAAGCGGACGGATTAGCGTTATATCCATTCGGGATAGGTAGGTGACGGGCTGCAGCGTATTAAGCCGTGCCTCGTACATCATGCTCATAAAAAATGTATTAAGAGCGTCATCCATATGGTGCGCAAATGCCGCCTTGTTTGCCCCTCGTTCCACCGCGCGGCTGTACAGTGCGCCCTTGCGCATCTTGGCACATAAAGAGCAGGGGTTTTTTTCCTTGCGTATATCAAAAACCACTTCTGCGATATCTGTTTTCACAACGTCCAGCGGCACGGAAAGGCTTTCGCAGTATTCCTCCACAACGCCTGTCTTAAAACCGTCAAAGCCCAGATCCACACATATGCCGCGCAAAGCGTAATTCTTTTTGCTGAATTTTTTATAAAGTGTGAGCGCCTGCAAAAGTGCCATAGAATCTTTTCCGCCCGAAAGCCCCACGGCTATCACGTCACCCTCGGCTATTAGTTCAAACCTTTCATCAGCGCGTTTTAAGGCGCCAAGTATCCTCCGCATATATTGCCTCCATGATTATAGTTGTTGAAATTATATCACATTTAAGGTATGCTGTTTTACAGCAAATTAATTGCAGCAGCGCAAAGTGCAGATAAAATTATTGGCTGCACAGTGCTCTTTGCCTCAAAGACAAAGAGGGTCCGTTGGTGGGGACTGCAGTTTTTATCAAAAATTTGTTGTGAAATTTGTTGATAAATTGCAATAAAATTGTTAGATACGAAAGGATTTATATATGACGGCACCAATACCCGGCATTTTGTCCGTATTTTTTACATCAATGCTGCCCATTTGGGAGCTGAAAGGCTCCATACTGGCAGGCGTGGGATTCGGGCTTCCCATATGGGAGGTTTTTATAGCGGCCTATCTTGGCTCCTGCGTACCCGTTCCGTTCATAATATTTTTGATAGAAAAAATAATAGTGAAGCTCTCACACAGCAAAGTGAAGTTTTTCAACAGCGTTGCCGGATGGATATTGGGCAAGGTGGAAAAGCACAAGGGCAAGATAGAAAAATACGGCTATTTGGGAGTATTTTTGTTTGTGGCCATACCGCTTCCGGGTACGGGCGTGTGGACTGGCTCGCTGCTTGCCGCAATGCTGGGGCTTTCGCCCAAAAAGGCGATACCGTTGGTGCTGCTGGGCAACCTTGTTGCGGGATTTCTTATGCTGCTGCTGGCGGATCTTTTCTTCCCCGGAGCGCATCTTTGGGGATAATGTTTTTTGCACTGCGTTAGGCTTGCAGTTGGCTCCGCTTTAGGGTTTTGCTCTATAGCGGAGTTTTTT
>CAYXBW010000032.1:0-24005 GCA_964463305.1 uncultured Christensenella sp.
AGATAGCTGTGCTTGATAGATTTATGGCCGGCGGCGGAAGTATGGCAGTGTTTACCGATCCTTCAGTTGAGGGGCTCACAAATCTGGAAGGATTTTTGGCCGAGTGGGGTTTGGTGTTCAATCACGATGTAATATTTGATAACATGAATAATACAGACGCAAACCCAATAAATGTGACGGGGTTCTTTATAGACCATGATATCGCATCATATTTTATGAAAAACCAATACTATGTAGATTCTCCGGCTACTCGTTCAATAGAGCTTTCGCCAGAGACGGCACTCGGAACCAAGCAGCTTGAACCGGTGCTTGCAACGTCGGACGATGCCTATGCTCGAAGTATGCCCACGGAGCAGCGCACTACGGAAAGACTGGCCGAGGATGTGGCCGGGCCATTTCTTATGGCTGCAACCTCAATACAGCAGAGTACGGCAAAAGATAGATCTAATGTGACGTCTCGAATATTTGCTATGGGCAGTAAAAGGGTATATTCTGATGAACTGCTCACTCAGGCGGCATTGGGCAATTCTCGTTTCATGGCAAACGTACTTAATTGGTGTAATTATGATGACGGCGTGGCAGTATCTATACCGCCAAAGCAGGTGGGCGGAGGAAAACTGGCCGTACCTCCGTGGCTGGTCTATGTGCTGGGCATAACATTTACTGCGGCAATACCTGTGGTGCTTATAGTGCTTGGAACGCGTATGCATCTGAGGAGGAAGCACTTATGAGCATAACCCGCGGAAAAATAGCGGCTATTGCTGTGATTGCAGTAGCTGTTGTGGTATTGTGCATAGTGCTGCTGATGCCGGGTGCGCAGGCCACAGAGGAAAAAATAAAAATAGTATCCGGAGATGAAAATTTTTTACCTGTATATATAAGTATAAAAAATTCAGACGGAGTTTACGAGGTGCAGAGGAATAAGGATGGAGCGCCGTTCATACCTCAGCTTGAGGGCTCAGCTATAAACGGTGGCTTGGCGGACAGCCTGTTTTACGATATGCAGGCTATGGAAAGTGTTGGTACTGTAAATGAAAGTAAGGATGATCTTGAAAAATATAATTTGAATGAACCTAGAGCCACTCTTTTATTGAGAGATGAAAAAGGCATCTCGCTTACGCTGTATCTTGGCTCAAAGTCACCCTTAGATGATGGGTATTATTTAACAACAGACCGACAAGAGGACGGAGTTTATTTGATAGACAGCTACTACGCCCAGGCCATGATGCGTCCGCTTGGTGAGTACAGTGATTTGCAGCTGTTGGATTTTGTTTATGAGAGCGATTTTGAAAGACTGAAAAGTGTGGGAATATATGGTAAAAACAGACTTCCGCTGGAGTTTTTATACACTGACGATGGCTTTATGATGACAAAACCCGTAGAGCATATGGGTATGCAAGACGATCTTAAAGTGATGCTGCTGACTCCGCTTATGCATTTGCGAGCCAAGGAGAGGCTGGAGGCAGATGTTTGGGAGGAGGCAGGGCTTGAGGATCCCGAATATACCGTTGAGCTTGATTACGATGGAAAAAATATAGAAATATTAATAGGAAGCGAGATGGGAAAAAACCGTCATCTAGCTTTCAAAGGGGGAAAAGAAATATTTTTGATAGATTCGGCGGCTCTTGATTTTCTTAAGATGGATTACAGAAAATTACTGGGAGAATATGTTTATTTTCGCTCGATAGGGGAAGTGGAAAGTATAAAAATAGATAGCAGCCAAGAGAACTATGATGTCAAAATAAAACAGATAGATCGCAATACATACGAGGCTGCAATTGGAGATAAAAAAGTAAATGGTTCTGCTGCTGTGGCATTATACAATAAAATAATAGAAATGCCGCTTCTCAAAAAGCTTGATCAAAAAATTTCGGAAAGTGAGGAGTACAGCATAACAATAGAATTAAAAAACGGCAAAAAGGATATCCTGCGGTTAATGAAGCTGAATGAAAGAGAGTATGCTGTTGAAATAAACGGAAGAGCGGAATTTTCTACGCCTGCTACTGCCGTGAATATGATAGGTGAGAAGTTAGATTCTTTGGTAAAGGAGTAAACAAATGAAAATAATTTTGGCGCCGGATTCGTTCAAAGGAACATTTTCTTCGGTTGAGGTAATAGATATATTGAACGATTCTATAAAAAGGACGCTGGGCAATCACGATGTAATAAAGGCACCGGTAGCTGATGGTGGCGAGGGTACTACCGAAGCGTTGGTTATGGCAGCAAACGGTAAATATAGACAGGCCATAATAGAAAATTCGCTTGGAGAAAAAAATGTGCATTATGGCGTTATTGGGGGTGATACCGCAATAGTTGAAATGGCTGCTGTGTGCGGAATCACACAAATCACAGAAGATGAAAAAAATCCACTTAAGTTGTCTTCGCGCGCATTGGGAGAACTTATGCTCTGTGCTGTAAAAGACGGATATCGTAAATTATTTATAGGCATTGGTGGCAGCGCCGTAAACGATGGAGGAATGGGAATGTTATCCGCGCTGGGTGCAAAATTTTACTCTAAAGGCAAGTTGCTCTATGGTAGGGGTGAGGAGCTGGAGCTTGTGGATGATGTGGATTTGACAAAGATAGGCATGGTTTTCAAAGATGTAAATATTAAGGTGATATGTGATGTTACAAATCCGCTATTAGGGCCGGACGGGGCTACGTATGTATACGGCCCGCAAAAAGGTGCGATTGGACATATCGCCGAAAGGTTGGAGCGTGGTATGGAAAACTACGCAAACACATTGGAACGCTGCCTTGGGAGAAAAATAAGAGACAACGCCGGCGCAGGTGCGGCGGGTGGCGTAGGCGCGGCATTGGAAGGCGTGCTTGGCGCAGAGATGAAGAACGGTATAGATACGGTTTTGGAAGCAATACAATTTGATGAAATGCTGCGCGATGCTGATCTAGTGGTTACAGGTGAGGGTAAGCTGGATGGACAATCAGTAGATTATGGAAAGGTGCCTGTGGGAATTGCGCGGCACTGTGAAGACATGGGAGTTCCCGTAGCAATAATAGCAGGGATGCTGGGCGACGGATGGGAAAAAATACTGGAGTTAGAAAATTTGAGTGTAATGGGCACAATAGAGTCCCCTGCGGATATGGGCGAAATCTCAAGAGGAGCGAAGAGCCGCTTGAAGAATGCAGCAGATAGAATGTTTAGATTTATTGGACTTCTGAATTCCAAAAATGAAATATAAGTTTTGTGATTATACTTTGCCAGTAAAAAAATTTTGTGTAATTTTTGCAGAGCATTGAATGTTTATATTGTAGCATACAATTTTTTGACAGGCAAAATATGGTTTTACCTGTGGCTACTGTAGTGCGCTGGTACATTTTAAGAAAAGCATGGATTGCTTTTGCACGGAAAAGGTATATAATTGAATCAGTAGGTAAAGCTGGGTGGAGGTTGTATACCTTATGGGGGCTGGCAGGTCAAAATTTCACAATAGGTTTGTAATGTTTATAGCTTTCATATTTGTGTTAATTTTATTTTTGATTCCGTTGGCTGCATGGGATTGTGCGCAGCATGATGGTGGCGTACAGCCTTACAGCATAACAGATTCCTTTTTGAGGGGCACGCAAACGCCCTATTACGGAGGGGTGCGCAGCGTGCAGGAAACCCTTTTGCTAAAGGCATCATGGTATTCGGCAGTCATTTTGACAATGGCGCTGATATTGTTTAACAGATATTGCGAAACATTCGCGAAACATTCGCGGGAATCTATCTCTTCAAAATTGGCAGGGCTCATGTCCTGCGAAATTTCTCTTTCATTGGGGTCAAATGGCCCGCCAAGCAGTATTCACATAGCATAGGCAGAGCGGATTTTTAGCTTGGTTTTGCCGAAAAAATAGTTTTTCCTCATGGCAGGGCATATAGCTGTTGCCTTTGTTTTGGTGTGCATCTTACGTTTATATATGGGGAAAGTGTGCGTAAAACTGCGTGTGCGTGCGCAGCTATAGGCGGGTGGGATATATGACGGTTTCATTTTTAGATTTTCTGGGTCAGCTGGGAAGCAATCCGGCATTGCTCATAACAGTGCTCCTTACTATGGGGGTAATACTGGTGAACGGATGGACGGATGCTCCAAACGCTATTGCCACCTGTGTTGCCACGCGCTCCATGAAGCCTGCCGCGGCAATATTGATGGCGGCGGTGTGTAACTTTGCGGGTGTACTTGTGATGACCATGGTGAACGCCACGGTGGCATATACTATATACGATATGGTGGATTTTGGCGGCAACAGCCACGAGGCTTTGGTGGCGCTTTGCGCTGCCATGGTGGCTATAGTGGCGTGGGCAACGGCGGCGTGGCGCTTTGGCATACCAACAAGTGAAAGCCACGCGCTCATAGCCGGGCTTTCGGGCGCGGCCATAGCGCTGCAGGGCAGCCTTAGCGGTGTAAACGGCGCAGAGTGGGTAAAGGTGCTGTATGGCTTGGCGCTTTCCTCCGGGCTGGGCTTTGGGCTGGGCTGGGTGGTGGCAAAGCTGGTACAGGTGATTGGGCAGCCGCTTGACAGGCGGAAAACAGAAACGTTTTTTGGCAAGGCGCAAATTGCGGGCGCTGCGGCTACAGCCTTTATGCACGGAGCACAGGACGGGCAAAAGTTTATGGCGGTCTTTATGCTGGGGATGTTTTTGGCGCAGGATATGGGCGGAGTATCTGAATTTACAATACCTATATGGCTCATGGTATTTTGCTCGCTCATAATGGCGCTGGGAACTTCCATAGGCGGCTACCGAATAATAAAGGCGGTGGGCATGGATATGGCAAAGCTTAGGAAGTACCAGGGCTTTTCAGCAGATCTGGCGGCAACGGGCTGTTTGTTGGTATCATCCTTTACCGGGCTTCCCGTAAGCACCACACATACAAAAACTACGGCAATAATGGGAGTGGGCGCGGCAAAAAGAATATCCTCCGTGAATTGGAGTATAGTAAAGGAAATGTTTTTGGCCTGGGGGCTGACCTTTCCGGGCTGTGGAATAATAGGTTTTTTGATGGCAAAGCTGTTCCTGTTTATATTCTGAGGGTGGAAAGAAAAGAGGTATTTTATGGCACGCAGGCAAAACTTTGATTACTTCGTCACTTTTGTTGAAATGACGGATTTTTCTTGCAGGGCAGCGGAAATAGTTTGCAATACGCTGCACGATTTTAAAAAGGAAGAATTGCTCCAAAAGCTGGAGCAGGTGCACAATATAGAGCACGCTGCAGACGAACGCAAGCATGAGCTTATGGAAACGCTTGCGCGTGAATTTTTACCGCCCATAGAGATAGAGGATATAGCCGAGCTTGCACAGCTTTTGGATGATGTGACTGATGCCGTGGAGGATGTGCTGGTAAAGCTGTACGCCTACAATATAGATTATATTAAACCGGAGGCGACAGAGTTTGCGGATATTATTTTTCGCTGCTGCCAGACTCTAAAAAAGCTGATGGAGCAATTTGTGCGGTTTAAAAAAAGCGAAACGCTCTATGGCTATATTGTGGAGATAAACAGGCTGGAGGGCGACGGGGACGAACTTTTCACAAAGGCGATGCATGATTTGCACGTGAATTATGAAAGCACTATAGAGGTACTTACTTGGTCACGTATGCTGGATTGTTTGGAGCGCTGCTGCGATGCAATGGAGGATGTGGCGGACGCTGTAGAAAATATTGTAATGAAAAACACCTGAGCAAAGAGCAGGAATGGTTCTGATATTTTATAGCTTAGGCGTACGCCATGGCATATTGCAAGTCTGAACTTTTTGGTATTATACGTCACGCGGCGCAGAAGTGCCCGCTATAAAGCGGGTTTTGCGCCACACGGATGGTCAGGATATAGATATTTTTATTCTAAGGGGGTATATGGCTATTCATATCATTTTTGGGTAAAGAATTATTTTATAGGAGGTATTACAATGAATGAGCAATTGTTTGTTTTGGCTCCAATAGGAGCCGCACTGGCGATAATATTCGCTTTTGTGCAATCACGCAAAATAATGAAATTTTCTGAAGGCAACAGCGTGATGCAAAAGATATCAGGCGCCATAAAAAAGGGCGCAAACGCGTATTTAAAACGGCAATATACGGGTGTTGCACTGTTTTTTGTTGCTATGTTTGTGGTGTTGGGCATAATGTCTCTAAACGGTTTTTTGACGCCGTTTGTGCCATTTGCGTTTATAACGGGAGGCTTTTTCTCCGGTCTTTCAGGATTCATAGGAATGAAGATAGCCACAGCGGCGAATGCTCGCACGGCGCAGGCCGCGTCAGAGGGGCTAAACCGCGGACTGCGAGTGGCTTTTTCCTCCGGCGCTGTAATGGGTTTCACCGTTGTTGGGCTGGGGCTGCTAGATCTTTCTATATGGTTTTTCCTGCTGAAATATGTTTTTTACGCGGGATTGCCTGAGGTAGAGCAGATAGGGGCAATTTCATCCGCAATGCTCACCTTTGGCATGGGCGCGTCCAGCATGGCGCTTTTTGCGCGTGTGGGCGGCGGCATATTCACAAAGGCGGCAGACGTAGGCGCAGACCTCGTGGGCAAGGTGGAAGCAGGCATACCTGAAGATGATCCGCGTAACCCTGCCGTAATAGCTGATAACGTGGGAGACAACGTGGGAGATGTTGCCGGAATGGGAGCAGACCTGTATGAGTCTTATGTGGGTTCCATAGTGGCTACGCTTGCGCTGGCGGTATCTGCCGGCTTCGGCTTTGGCGGTGCCGCAATACCCATGATAATGGCGGCAGTGGGTACGGTGGCCTCCATAATAGGTACGTTCTTTGTGCGAACGGGCGAGAATACAGATCAAAAAACGCTGCTGTCCGCACTTAGAAAGGGCACGTATATCTCAGCCATAATAGTGGCTATCGCCGCTTTTCCCACTATATACTATACTCTGGACTGCGCCAGCCATCCTGAACGTATAGGCGTGTATGGCGCGGTGCTGTCCGGTCTTGTGGCGGGCGTGCTAATAGGCTTTTTTACAGAATATTATACATCCGATTCGTATAGGCCCACGCGCAAGCTTGCCAAGACCAGCCTTACCGGCCCGGCGACAATAATAATAGACGGTTTGGCGCTTGGTATGGGCTCTACGGCCATACCGGTAATAATAGTTGGTGCTTCCGTTCTGGTTAGCTATTTCTCGTCGGGTGGCGTGGCAGATTTTTCTGCAGGGCTTTACGGTGTGGGCATATCTGCCGTGGGAATGCTTTCCACATTGGGAATAACGCTGGCAACGGATGCTTACGGGCCGGTTGCGGATAACGCGGGAGGTATAGCCGAAATGGCGCACCTGCCTGCTGAGGTGAGGGAGCGCACAGACGCGCTGGATTCTCTGGGAAATACAACGGCTGCCACTGGAAAAGGCTTTGCAATAGGCTCTGCCGCGCTTACTGCGCTGGCGCTGATAGTTGCCTATACTGATCAGGTAAAAATAATCTCTCCCAGCTTCAATCTTGATCTTTCACTTATAAACCCGCCGCTTTTAATAGGGCTGTTTGTGGGGGCCATGCTGCCCTTCCTTTTTTCATCAATGACAATGCGCGCGGTGGGCAGAGCGGCTCAGCGTATAGTGGTGGAGGTGCGGCGGCAGTTCAAAGAAATAACGGGATTGATGGAAGGCGCCGCCGAGCCGGATTATGCCGCCTGTGTGGATATTTGCACGCGCGGTGCGCAAAAGGAGATGATAGCTCCCGCGCTTACAGGCATAGCGGCACCCATAGTGGTGGGCTTGATACTTGGTGTGAACGGCGTGGTGGGTATGCTGGGGGGCGCAACAGCAACGGGCTTTGTGCTTGCCGTAATGATGGCGAACGCAGGCGGTGCCTGGGACAATGCCAAAAAGCACATTGAAGGCGGAAACCACGGCGGAAAGGGCTCTGAAGCGCACAAGGCTGCTGTGGTAGGTGACACGGTGGGCGATCCATTCAAGGATACCTCAGGGCCATCCATAAACATACTTATAAAATTGCTGTCCATGGTTTCAATTGTGTTTGCAGGAGTAACTATAACGTTTGGTCTGCTGTAAATAAAACTGAGCATTCAAAAAAACCTCCGCAGATTGAAAAGACTTTTGCGGAGGTTTTTTGCGCATGTTAATTTCATGATATAAAAAAAATACTAATAATGGTCAAATAAAGTCTGGTAAAATCATAATGAAATTGCAATAATTATACCAAATAATGATATATATCACATAAGTAGTTATAAATGTCACACATTTTTTATTACAAGTCTCAATTGTTTTAAAAATCAAAACACATATAATCAGTTTTAAAGGGCGACCATACGCAATTCGGTCGCGTAAAAAATTTCTATCTTACAAAATAAATATAGTAATTGGAGGAACAGTATGAAGAGGAAACTATTTTGTTTAGTTATTGGTGTGGCTTTGGTGCTTGTTGCAGCCTTGGGCTGCAGCGCTCCCGCAGCTCCCGCGGCGGAATCGTCTGCACCGGCGGCGGCTTCTGAGGCTCCCGCAGCGCCGGCAGCAGCTTCGGAGGCACCGGCAGCGGAATCGGCAGCAGCTCCTGCGGCGGAATCGGCTGCGGCTGAGGCTCCTGCGGCAGGCGCAGTGGCAAAACCGGAGGGCGGCTATAAATTTGGTTACACCTGCATGGACGGCACAAATCCGTTCTTTGTAACCATAGAAGCTAAAATCCGTGAGATGGTGGAAGCCAATGGCGACACGCTCATAAGCACAGACCCTGCCAACGATGTATCTTTGCAGATAACACAGATAGAAGATATGATAGCTCAGGGCCTTAACGGCATATTCCTCAATCCGGCGGAAGCCGAGGGCATACTGCCCGCACTGGATGCGCTGAAAGAAGCCGGCGTACCCATTGTGAACTTTGATACGGAAGTTGCTGACATGACTTATGTAGCGTCCTATGCCGGTTCGGATAACTACAACGCCGGTCTGGTATGCGGTGAAGATCTGGTTGCAAAGCGCCCGGATGGCGGCCCCATAATAGTGCTGGATTCCCCCACAATGAACTCTGTTGTGGATCGTACAAACGGTTTCTTGAAGGCAATAGAAGGCAAAGGCTTTGACATTGTTGCCCAGCAGGATGCCAAGGGTAATCTGGAGGTTTCCATGGGCATAGCTGAAGACCTGTTGCAGGCGCACAGCGATGTAGTGGCAATATTCGGCGGAAACGACCCCACCGCACTTGGCGCTCTTGCAGCGGCTAACGCGGCCGGCATAACAGATTGCCTGATATACGGCGTAGACGGCTCTCCCGACATAAAGAGCGAGCTTGCCAGCGGAACCTCCCTAATAGAGGGCAGCGGCGCGCAGTCTCCCGTATCCATAGCGGAAAAATCTGTTGAGATAATGTATAACCTCATGGAGGGCAAGCCTGTTGATGAGCGCTATCCCGTAGAGACATTCCTTATAACAAAGGACAATGTTGCAGAATACGGCACAGACGGCTGGCAATGATAAAATCACTTATCATGTAAAAACCTTACCTGCGGGGTAAAGTAGACAAAAGTGCTTTTCTCTTGTTTGGGAGGAAAGCACTTTTACATATAACGAAGCAAAAAAAGGAAGTAGGTGGCAAATTGAGCAAACAGGAATTATTGCGCATGGATCACATCCATAAACACTTTCCCGGTGTATACGCGCTTAAAGACGTGCACTACCAGCTTTTTTCGGGAGAGGTACACGCGCTTTTGGGTGAGAACGGCGCGGGAAAATCTACGCTAATAAAGGTGCTGGGCGGCATATATCAGCTGGATGAGGGCGAGATATACATAGACGGAAAGCAGGCTCAAATAAGCAGCGTGCAGGACGCGCAAAAGAACGGTATTGCCATAATTCATCAGGAGCTGGTGCTGGTACCGCATATGACGGTGGCGGAAAACATATTTCTTGGCCGCGAATTTGGCAAGGGCATGATGGTGAACCGCGGCAAAATGAACGAAAAGGCGCAGGAACTGCTTAATGAATACCAAATGAACATAAGACCGGATATGCTGATAAAAGACCTTCCCATAGCGCAGCAGCAGATGGTGGAGATAATAAAGGCCATATCGGTGCATTCAAAAATACTGGTAATGGACGAACCGACATCCTCGCTTTCGGAAAAAGAGGTGGGCTTTCTGTTCAAAATAATGCGGCGCCTCACAAGCGAGGGAGTGGGAATTGTTTACATTTCACACAAAATGAGCGAGCTGGAAGAGGTCTGTGACAGGGTTACCGTGCTGCGTGACGGAGAGTATGTGGGTACGCAGGTGGTGAAGGAAACCACGCGTGACGAACTCATAAGCATGATGGTAGGCCGGGAACTCACAAACTATTATATCCGCGACTACATAGAGCCGGGCGAGGAGGTGCTCCGCTGTGAGGGCATTTCTGACGGAGCGCTGGTGCATGATGTGGGATTTTCGCTGAAAAAGGGCGAAATAATAGGTTTTGCGGGTCTTGTGGGCGCCGGCCGCAGCGAGGTTATGAAGTGCCTGTTTGGGCTTACGCCGCTGCACGCGGGAGAGGTGTTCATAAACGGTAAAAAAGTGAAGATAAACTCGCCGGACGACGCAATGCGGCTGGGGGTGGTGCTGGTGCCGGAGGATAGAAAGCAAGAGGGGCTGTACCTTGTGCAAAGCGTAAAGTACAACATGACAATAGAGGTGCTGCGCGAGTTTATGAAGGGGGTATCTGTAAACTTTAAAAAGGAGACGGATATCACGCAAAAATATATAGATATGATGTCTGTAAAAACTCCGTCTCAGGAGCAGAAAATACAAAATCTGTCGGGCGGAAATCAGCAAAAGGTGATGATAGGCAGGTGGCTGGCCACAAACCCCGCCATAATGATATTGGACGAACCAACACGCGGCGTAGATGTGGGCGCGAAATCTGAAATATATTCAATAATGAACGAGCTTGTGAAGCAGGGTATGTCTATAATAATGATCTCCTCAGAGCTGCCGGAAATAATAAACATGAGCGATCGTGTATACGTGATGGCAGAGGGGAAGATAACGGGATGCATAGATCATTCGGAAGTATCGCAGGAATCAATAATGACGCTGGCCGCACATTGACGCGGCGCTGAATTTTCCCGCTTTATGCAGTTTGGCAAACTATAACGCAATATTTGCAAAAAACTGCTACGCAGCGATCTGTTTATACGCTGTAAAAAATTTTAAACGGACAGAAAGGTTGGAATTATTATGCAAAAGAGAGAGAGTCTGGCCAGAAATCAAAATCCGGTCGTAAGATTTATTAGAGAAAACGCGGGCATACTTGCCGCGCTTATAGTGCTTTGCGCAATTTTGTCATTGCTGCCCCAAACCAGCAGCGCTTTTGTGGCAAGCAAAAATATATTCAACATACTGAGGCAGATATCCACAAACATGCTGCTGGCCTGCGGAATGACTATGGTAATAATACTGGGCGGCATAGACCTTTCGGTAGGCTCCATAATAGCGCTTTCTGGCGTGCTTGCGGCAGGCTGTGTTGCGCGGTATAATATGCCTATAGGATCGGCAGTGCTTGTGGGCATACTTGTGGGCCTGGTTATAGGCGCGGCAAACGGTGTTGTGATAAGCAAAACCACAATACCGCCTTTCATAGTAACGCTGGCTACTATGAACATAGCGCGGGGACTAGCTAAAGTGTACACGGGCGGCTCGCCGGTGCGCGTTGTCACAACAGAGTGGCAGTTCATAGGCGCGGGATATATTGGCAGTATACCCGTTCCGGTAATAATAATGGTGGCAGTGCTTATTGTTACCGGCTTTATAATGAACCGAACGCGCATGGGACGGCATATTTACGCGGTGGGCGGAAATCCGCAGGCCGCGCGTTTTTCGGGCATCAAGGTGCCACGGGTAAAATTCTTTGTGCATACGTATTCTGGTTTGATGGCGGGCCTTGCGGGCGTCATCCTCGCTTCGCGTATGTATTCCGGTCAGCCAACGGCGGGCGAGGGCGCGGAGATGGACGCTATTGCGGCCGTTGTTGTGGGCGGCACGTCCATGGCGGGCGGAGCCGGCAAGCTGGGCGGCACCATCATAGGCGCGCTAATAATAGGCATACTTAGCAACGGACTAAATTTGCTTAATGTAAACACGTTCTGGCAGGATGTTGTGAAGGGCGCGGTAATTTTGGCTGCCGTATTTATAGATTACCTGAAAAACAGGCAGGCGGACAAAGCATAAAGAATTTGCATAAAATGTGATATGCCTATACATATCTGTAAGGGGCGTTTGTGTTGTGAAGTATAGATTGAGATATGTGGTAGTGGTGCTTATTGCCGTTGTCGCCGTGGCGGCGCTCTTGCTGCTGTCCGGAGATTTTAGACAAAGCGTGTGGTTCAATGAGGGTGAGCAGCGCAAATTTGGCGCCACCTACATGACTATGAGCAATCCGTACTTTGTGGTGCTGGACGAGGAGCTGCGCGAATCCATAGAAGAAAATGGAGATATACTGCTGACGCGTGACCCTTCGCAGGATCAGGAAAAGCAAAACCAACAGATAATAGATATGATAAATGAGGGCGTTTCGGCAATATTTTTGCAGCCGGTGGACTGGAAAAACGTGAAGCCCGCCCTTATTGCCTGCAAAGAGGCGGGAGTGCCCGTAATAAGCGTGGATGCGTACGTGTTCGATCAGGAATATGTTGTTTCCACAATAGCCTCAGACAATTACGGAGCGGGCGTGCTGTGCGCGGAATACATAATGCAAAAGCAGGATTCCGCGAAAATAGTGATACTGGGGCATTACAAAATGCAATCTGTAATAGACAGGGTGGCCGGCTTCAAGGATACGCTGGCCGGTCACTCCGGCTATGAGATAGTGCTGGAATTTCAGTCCGGCGCGGATATAGAGACGGGCATGGGGGCTATGCACAATATAATAGATTCAGGAATAGAATTTGATACGCTCTTTGGCGGAAACGACCCTGTGGCGCTGGGCGGGCTGGCGGCGCTGCAAAAGGAGGGTGCGCAGGACAGAAAAATAACCATTTACGGGGTAGACGGATCGCCTGACGGCAAGGCCATGATACGGGACGGGCTGATGGAGGCCTCCTCCGCGCAGCAGCCGCAGCTGCTTGCCAAAACGGCAGCGGAAACGGCCTATGCCTACCTTGGCGGGCAAAGCATTGCAAAGGAGATAGTGATACCTGTAACGCTTGTAACGCAAAAGAATATAGCAAATACGGACGTTGATGGGTGGCAATAGCAAATGTCTGATAGAGCAGCGCTGAGATCTACAGAAAAAAATACGAGTATGCTGGCGATACGGCACATTATGCTGGCGCTCAATATAGTTATGGTATTGTTCATAGTATTGCTTATATACTATGTTACCAATTCTTTGTGCAGCGGTTATTCGGCACGCGCGTTTTTGGACAGGGTGGGCGCCATACCCTGGCAGCCGGTTGACAATGTGCTGCTCTGCGTGCTCTTGCTCTGCGTGATATGCCTTTCGTACGCTTTTCGGGAATATATTTTTCCGGGCAAGGCAATGGTGGAATACGGCACGCTAATAATAGACGTCATATCGGGCGTTGCACTGGTGCTGGTGCTGGGTTTCAACTATAACGGTATACTGCTATGGGTATTTGCGAATCTGGTGCTGCGCGCTAAGGATGTGAAATGGCAGTATATATTGATGCTCTTTGCCGTGGTGTGCTTTCTTTTGACAAATTACAATATACTTTCCACAAACTTTAAAATATATTCTGTGCTGGATTACATATATACCTTTGAAGTGGGGGCGCAGACGCCGCTGCTGATGATATACAATGGAATGACCTCTGCAAATATGATATTATTTATAACCTACTGCGTTTTTATGATCCAGATGCAGCGGGGGACAATTGAAGAGGTAAACATGCTGTACAGCCAGCTGGAGCGCGCAAATGAGGAGCTTGAGAGCGCGAACGTGCAGCTTCAAGATTATGCTATAATGCGCGAAAAGGTGGGGGAGACAAACGAACGAAACCGCCTTGCGCGGGAGATACATGATTCCATAGGTCACACGCTCACCAGTATTTCAGCGGGAATAGACGCCTGCGTTACCACTGTGGAGTCTTCACCGGAGCAAACAAAGGATCAGCTTATACGCGTATCCGAGGTGACGCGGCAGGGAATAAACGATATAAGAAGGTCGGTTAGGAAGCTGCGGCCGGATACGCTGCAGCGCTACGGCCTTGAGGTGGCAATAAGAATGATGATAGCGGATACCGGACGCGCCGCTGATACAAATATATTTTTGAGCGTGGATCTATCCTCAAAGGCCATGAGCGAGGATGAGGAAAACGCGGCTTACCGCATAGTTCAGGAATCTATAACAAATGCTCTGCGGCACGGCAAGGCGGGCAATATATGGGTGAAGCTGGAAATTGTGGGCGATAAGTTACATCTAACGGTGCAGGACGACGGCTGTGGCTGTGCGGAAATACACAACGGATTTGGCACGGAGCAGATGATGGAGCGTGTACGCTCTTTGAACGGAACTATTTCTTTCAACGGAAGCGGCGGGTTTTGCGTGGACGCGGTGATACCAATAAGGGAAAGGCAATGATATGATTAAGGTTTTGATAGCGGACGACCAAGAGCTGATTCGCCAGAGCTTGCAGATCGTACTCAGCAGCCGCGAAAACATAGAGGTTACGGATACCGTAAGCAACGGGCGGGAGGTATTGCAGTGCGTTGAAAAGCGGTTGCCGGATATAATATTGATGGATGTGCGCATGCCCAAAATGGATGGGGTGCAGTGTACGCGCATAATAAAAGAAAAATACCCCGAGGTAAAAATAATAATATTGACCACGTTTGATGATGACGAATATATTTACAATGCTTTAAAATACGGTGCAAGCGGCTATCTTTTGAAGGGCGTGTCTATGGATGAGCTGGTTTCCGCCATACAAACGGTACACGGCGGGCAAGCCATGATAAACCCGGATATAGCCACAAAAATGGTACAGCTTTTTTCACAGATGGCAAAGCTGGATATTTATATACCAATACAAAAATCATACAACGACACACTAACAAAGACGGAAAACCGTATAATACAGGAGGTTAAAAAGGGCGCGGCAAATAAGGAGATAGCAAATACTTTGGATCTATCAGAGGGAACGGTGCGAAATTATCTTTCAAATATTTTGAACAAGCTGGGGCTTAGGGATCGTACGCAGCTTGCCATATGGGCGGTGCAGCAGGGAATGAGAAGGGATGGCGAAGCGGACGGGGAGGAGCCGTATGGCAAGGTATAAAAAGCGCATACTCATCGCCGTGGTGATAGCGCTGGCGGCTTTCATTTCAATACGCTTTGCAATTCAGGCAAACCCAAAGGAGGTAACGCTGGAGCTGGGTGTGTTTGTGGGCAGCAACTGGGGAGTGGTAAACCCTAACAGCTATATAATATTAGATAATGCCATAGCGGAATTTGAAAGTGAAAATCCGGGGGTCAAGGTACACTATGAAACGGGAATAAGGCGGGGCGACTACTCTGAATGGCTCAGTGAAAAGCTTATAACGGGTAGGCTGCCGGACGCGTTTTTGATACTGGATGAGGATTTTGACAAGTATGCTTCACTGGACGCTCTGCAAAGCCTGGACAGCTTTATGGATCGCGATGCTGACTTTGATGCGCAGGCCTATTATAAAACGGCTATGGATGCGGGAAAGCGCGAAAACAGGCAGGTGGCCATGCCTTATGAAATAGTTCCCACGCTTATGTTCGTAAATAAATCTTTGCTGGTGGACAGCAATATATCCATTCCCTCAGATGAGTGGACCTGGGACGATTTTTACGATATTTGCGCCGCCATAACAATGGATGCGGACGGTGACGGCACAATAGACCAGTTTGGCGCATATAACTACAGCTGGAGCAACGCGGTGTACTCAAACGGTGCGCAAATATTTGACCAAAACGGCGAAAACGCCTATTTCAACGATCCCAGAGTGTCGGACGCGGTGAAGTTTGTGAAGCGGCTCAATGATCTCAATCAGGGCTATGCGGTGTTGCGAAACGATTTCGACGAGGGGCGCGTGGCCTTTATGCCGCTTTCCTATGCAGATTATAAGACATATAAAAGCTATCCGTACAAAATAAAAAAATATACCAGCTTCAAATGGGATTGCATAGTGATGCCGGCAGGCCCCTCAGGTGATAATATATCAGAGGTCCATACGCTTATGATGGGTATGAGCAGCCAAAGCAGGCACAAGGAGCTGGCCTGGGAGCTTATAAAAAAATTCACCTACAATGAAAGCGTCCAGCGGGATGTTTTCAGGTATTCGTCCGGCGCTTCGGTGCTGAAAAACGTTACCAGCTCCCAAGAGCTTGCCAAAATAATACAGGCCGAGATGGGGGACGAGGAGATAGTAATAACAAACTGGCTTTTAAGCAATGTTATAGAGCGCGGGGCAATAGTGCCAAAATTTCAATATTACGAGGAAGCCTTTACCATTGCGGATATAGAGATAAACAAGATGTTTGCGGAGGGAAAGAGCGTGGACAGCACGCTAAAAATATTGCAGCACCGCATGGCGGATTTTAAATAAGCTGCTGCGTTGAGGCAAAGCAGACCTAGATAAGACGGTTTTTTCACAAGGTGCGCGTGCTATTGTATGATTACAATTGCGGCATTATTCTTAGCGCAGTGTGTCTTGACCGGCATATCATTCTTCCGAAAAACCGTTGGGGTGGCTTTTGTGCCAATTCCACGCAGAACCTATTATATCTTCAAGGGATGCCTTTTGCGGCTTCCAACCCAGAATTTTTTCCGCTTTTTCGCTGGAGGCTATAAGCTGAGCGGGGTCTCCGGCGCGCCGGGGCTGCTCTGTTGCCGGTATTGGATGAACGGTTATCTTTCGCGCGGTAGCTATCATTTCTTTTACTGTGTAGCCCACCCCGTTGCCCAGATTGAATGCGCCGCTTTCGCCGCCCTCCGCGAGATATTTCGCCGCTAATATATGTGCGTCCGCAAGATCGGCAACGTGTATGTAATCGCGTACGCAGGTGCCGTCCCTTGTGGGGTAATCTGTGCCAAAAACGGATATGGCTTCACGTTTACCAAGCGGAACCTGCAATATGAGCGGTATAAGATGAGTCTCAGGATGGTGATCTTCACCTATTGTACCGCTTTTGTCTGCGCCTGCCGCGTTGAAATAACGCAAAGAGGCATATTTTATGCCATAGGCCTCAGCAGACCATTTGAATAGCTTTTCCATTGCCAGCTTTGTTTCGCCATAGGGGTTTGTGGGAATGGTGGGGTCTGATTCTGTTATGGGTATGCCGGAAGGCTCGCCATATACTGCTGCCGTGGAAGAAAAAACTATGGAATCTGCGCCGTGTTTTTTCATTGCGCGCACAAGTGATATTGCGCCGCCAACATTATTGTCAAAATATTTTACGGGGTCTGTCATGCTTTCGCCCACAAGTGAATTGGCTGCAAAATGTATTACGCAGTCAATACTTTCCGCTTTAAATACGGAATCTAAAAAGCTGCCGTCCCTTATATCTCCCTTGTAAAAACGCGCCGCTTGGGGCACCGCCGCCAGATGGCCTGTTTCAAGGCTGTCTATAACGGCCACATCTGCGCCGCTTTGAAGCAGACGCAGCACTGTATGGCTGCCTATATATCCCGCGCCGCCCAGTACCAATACGCTCATATAATAAATCTCCTGTTTCTATTGCTGACTTAATTGTAGCATTACCGCAAATGCGTGTAAACATAACTGGAAACATAAGTTGATAATTCAAAAAATATTGATAAAATTTTATATCCAAATCAAGCGGACAGGATTTTGAGTCAGCTATGTTTTTGTTGAAATTTTGCATGATAGCGTTTATGCTTTATATGTGGCGGATACGCGCTTGTTTTTTTGTACGTAAAAATTGAGCGAAATACGTATTGCGCCGCGTATTGTGTTTATATACATGGGGAAAAGTAATAGGGGCGGCAATGGAAGCGTGCGGCCCCCGGTGTTTGGGAGGATTCTATGAAAAAGGGAAGAGCCAGTGCGCTGCTGCCTATATTGGTGTTTTTGGTGGTATTCATAGGGAGCGGCATAATTTTTAACAATTTTTATGCGGTTCCGGCCATTGTTGCGTTTTTGATAGCGCTTATAGTGGCGTTTTTGCAAAATCCAAAGGTGAAATTTTCTGAAAAATTGAATATAGCTGCCACGGGCATGGGAAACCAAAACGTTATGATAATGTGCCTTGTTTTTATATTGGCAGGCGCATTTTCAGGTGCGGTGCAGTCTGCCGGAGGGGTAGAGAGCGTGGTGAATTTTGCGCTCTCCATAATGCCGCCCGGCATAGCTGTGGCGGGGCTTTTCATTATAGCCAGTTTCATATCAATATCTATGGGCACCTCTGTGGGCACTATTGCCGCGTTGGTGCCAATAGCTGTGGGAATAAGCCAAAAAACGGGGCTGCTGGGCGCGCTGTGCGTGGGCGCGGTGGTAAGCGGCGCCATGTTTGGGGATAACCTTTCCATGATATCTGATACCACCATAGCGGCAACGCGCACTCAGGGCTGCGACATGAAAGACAAGTTCCGTGAAAACCTCAAAATTGTGCTGCCCGCTGCCATAGCAACGCTGCTGATATTTATAGCTATGACAATAAATACCGAATATGAGATAACAGGTACGCTGGAATACGATTTTTGGCGTATAGTGCCCTACCTTGTGGTGCTAGTAAGCGCGGTGTGCGGGCTTAACGTGGTTATTGTGCTTGTGGTGGGCATAGTGCTTTCGATCATAGTGGGGCTGGCAGGCGGCATGATACCGCCAGATCAGATTTTTAGCGTTATAGCGGGCGGACCTGACGGTACGGGCGGAATAATAGGCATGTATGATATCACAGTGATATCAATAGTGGTGGCAGGAATAATTGGCCTTGTGAAAGCCAATGGCGGCATAGATTTTATACTGGCATCGGTAAGAAAATTTGTTAAAACGAAGAAGGGCGCGCAGCTTGGCATTGCTCTTTTAAGCTCGGCGGTGGATGTTTCCACAGCCAACAATACCGTTGCAATAGTTATAGCCGGACCAATAGCAAAGGATATATCAGATGAGTTTGGAATATCGCCCAAGCGTACGGCTTCGCTGCTGGATATTTTCACCTCCGCGTGGCAGGGAATATTGCCCTACGGAGCACAGCTTTTGTACGCGGCTGCGGGCGCCACGGCGGCCGGGCTTGCAATAACGCCAATAGACGTGCTTCCCTTTCTGTTTTACCCAATTTTGATGGGAGTAAGCGCATTGATATGGATATTGGCGGGCATAGGAGACAAGCCGCGCAAAAAGCGCGAAAAAGGGGAAACGCAGGCCGGGCAGACAAGTGTATGAAGCCAACGCAAACAGCGTGTGAGGCAGGGCAGCGTTTTCGTGGCACAAAAAATAAGCGAATAGGGAGAAAACCGTATGTCTCTTGTAGAAGAAATATTGAGCTTCAACAAAAAATTTGTGGAGAGCGGAGAGTATGAAAAATATGTCACCACAAAATATCCGAATAAAAAAATAGCAATATTGTCCTGTATGGATACCAGGCTGACAGAGCTGTTGCCCGCCGCACTGAATTTTAGGAACGGCGATATAAAAATAATAAAAAATGCGGGCGGTGTAATATCTCACCCATTTGGAAGCGTTATGCGCAGCCTGCTTGTGGCAATATATGAGCTGCAGGTGGAGGAGGTGCTTGTGATAGGGCATTACGATTGCGGAATGCAGGCACTGAGACCGGAAAATATGATAGAAAAAATGCGCTTGCGTGGTGTGGGAGAAGGTGAGCTGGCGCTGATAGAATATTGCGGAATAGATATAAACCAATGGCTCAAGGGATTTGACAGCCCGCAGGAATCTGTAAATGAAACTGTGCGGGTGATAAAAACGCACCCGCTTGTTCCTAAAGACGTTTTAGTATCCGGTTTTATGATGGACCCCTGCACGGGCAGGCTGGATGTGGTGGAGTGATGCTGCACACACAAACAAACCAGAGCCGCTTAGCGGGTCTGGTTTGGGCAAAACCGCTTTAGTGCGGCCGTGTATGGCAAACTTGCGCGCCCGAACTTAAATTGGTGTTTCGCGAAAGCTCCTTCATCTTAGGCAAAGCTTGCTCAAATATTTATCCATTCGTGTCCGTAAAGCCCCAGCAAGGCGGCTGCCTCATTTGGCCCCTCGCTGCCCGGCTCGTATATATAAGGCCGGGTTTGATTATGGGCGGCAAGCTGCTTGAGCAGTTCTATATAGCTCCATCCCGCCTCTATTTGATCCCATTGTGAAAACCATGAACGATCACCCTGTATGCAGGCATCCAGCAGACGCTCATAGGCCTCAGGCGTATTTATTTGGTATTCCAATATGCAGTTCTGGCAAAAATCCATCTTGGCCTGCGTTATCTCATCTGAATTGCCGGGTTGCTTTATGTTGAATTGCAGATAAACCCCCTCAGTGGGCTGTATTTTTATTACCAGTATATTTCGCGGCAGATCGGGGTCGGTGCGGCGAAATGCTATAACTACCTCCATCTCGCGGCGGTCTGCTTTTTTGCCGGTACGTATATAAAATGGCATATTGCGCCAGCGGTCATTATCCACAAAAAGCCTAAGTGCGGCATAGGTCTCTGTTTTGGAGCTGCTTTTTACGCCGGGTTCTTCCGTATAGCCATCGTATTGACCAAGCACCAGAGTATCATCTATGGGCTGCGCGTCTGCAGCGCGCAGTGAGCTTAGCACGCGAAGCTGCTCGGCATGCATATCTGTGCCGAAAAGGCGGGGCGGACGCTCCATTGCCACTATGGACAGTATCTGAAACAGATGGTTTTGCACCATGTCTGAAAGCGCGCCGCTCATATCATAGTATCCGCCGCGCGTTTCCACGCCCACGCGCTCAAGGGCGGATATCTGCACGAAATCTACATTGCGCGCGTCCCATATGTAGTTGAATATGGGGTTGGTGAAGCGTATGGCCAGTATGCCGCGCACCATCTCCTTGCCGAGATAGTGGTCTATGCGGTATATGCTTTCGGGGGAGAAAACGTTCTCCAGCAAGGAGTTCAGCTCGCGCGCAGAAGCCAGATCCTCGCCGAATGGCTTTTCCAGCACTATTTTGCCGCTGTGCGTTTCGTCTATGCTGGCAAGCCCCTCTGCTATCACACGGAAAAAGCGGGGAGCCACCGCGAAATAGAATATGTGCTCGCCATGCTCATGCGTTCTGTAATATTCGCCGAGTCCGCCAAAATTTGTAGAGTCTGTGAAATCCATGCGGAAATACTCTATTCTTTGCGAAAAGCGGTCGTAATCTGTATCCGAAAATTTTACGCGGGAAAATTTATTCACCCAGTCCCGCGCAAGCTCCCTGTATTTTTCACTGTCATAATCTCTGCGGCCAATTATCAGTATGCGCGCGTCCTCGCCCAGCTTACCCAGCAGCTCCATGTTGTAAAGCGCGGGCAGCAGCTTGCGAAAGGTGAGGTCTCCCGTGCCGCCGAATATTGTGAGGATCAATCCTTTATTCATTCTTCAAAACTCCATTCATGGTGGAATGTGCCCGCCTGATCTGTGCGGTTATAGGTGTGCGCGCCAAAGCAGTCGCGCTGTGCCTGTATGAGGTTGGCTCCAAGCGCCGCGCCCCGCGTAACGTCTAAATATGATATAGCGGCGCTCATTGCGGGCAGCGGTACGCCATTTATTATGCCGGAGGAAACAACACTTCTCAAGCTTCCGCGATTTTTATTTACACGCTCCAAAAGTGTGCCGTGCAGCATTAGCTCATGCAGCTCAGGATCGTTTTTATATTCGCGCGTGATATCATCCAAAAATGCTGCGCGTATTATGCAGCCTGCGCGGAATATGGAAGCTATTGACGCAAAATCCAGATCCCAGCTATATATCTTGGAAGCGTTGCGCATAAGCGCAAAACCCTGAGAATAAGCTATTATTTTGGCCGCATACATAGCGCGGCGCACATCTTCGGCAAAGGTTTCGGGATGGTGCACCTGCTCCGGCTCAGGGCCGGGCAGCAGCTTGGCGGCCTGAGCGCGAAGCTCTAGCCGGTTTGACGCCAGTCTGGCACCGCCTGCGGCATTTATCATGGACACGTCCACCCCCTGCCTAAGCGCTTCTATGGAGGTCCAGCGGCCGGTGCCCTTTTGCGCCGCGCTGTCCACAATGTAGTCCAGCAGCTCACCGGCTTCAAAATCGTCCTTTTCGCGCAGTATGCCTGCCGTTATGCCTATAAGATAGCTGTGCAGCTCGCCCTGGTTCCACTTTTCAAAAAGTTCGGCCTGCGCTTTGTTGCCCATACCTCCCACCTGCTTTAGCAGCAGATAGCTTTCTGCTATTATCTGCATATCCGCGTATTCTATGCCGTTATGCACCATTTTTACATAGTGCCCTGCGCCGTCCGGTCCTATATATGCGCAGCAGGGCGTGCCCTCAGCCGCTGCGGCTATAGCTTCCAGCATGGGCTGCAAATAACGCTGATATGCGTTGCGATCGCCGCCAGGCATTATGCTGGGGCCGTTTCGTGCGCCCGCCTCGCCGCCTGAAACGCCTATGCCAAAGTAGCAAAGCCCCATTTCGGCCAGTCGCTTTTCACGCAGCTGGGTATCTCTGAAAAAGGAGTTGCCGCAATCCATTATTATATCACCGCCGTTTAAAAACGGTGTCAGCTGATCTATAAGTGCGTCCACGGGCGCGCCCGCCTGTACCATAAGTATTATGCGGCGAGGGCGTGAAAGGCTTTCCACCAGCTCAGAAAGCGAATAATAGGGCATAAAATTTTCGTGCGGCCATTTTTTGACCATCTTCTCCGTAACGGCGGCTGTGCGATTGAAGCCCGCCACCTTGAAGCCGTGATCGGCAAGATTTAAAGCCAGGCTGTGCCCCATAACGGAAAGGCCTATCACAGCCACATCATTGTTTTGCATAAGGTAGTTCCTCCTCGGTGTATGTTTTTGTTCAGCGGATAATAAGCGCGGTGGCCAGAGGTATATTTGTGAGGCCTTTTATATTGCCTATTTTCCCGTCTTTAAAGAGTTTGAAACAGACCAGATTATCAGAATCACGGTTGGCTGCCACTAAAAAGCCTCCATCCGGCGTTAGGCAAAAATCTCTAGGGTGGTTTCCGCCGCTGGGTTTTTGCTGCAAAAGAATTGGCTTGGCAGATATATCAACCAGTGAAATAATATTCTCTCCGCGCGTGGAAAGATACAGCAGCTCATATTCGGGATGCAGCCTTATTGCGGCGGAGGCGTTTCCCTCGCTTGCCGCAACGGAAAGGCAGTGCTCTATCTCAAAGCTGTCTCCTGATCGTATAAGCGTGTATAGCTCGCTTGTAAGCTCACATATAACGTAAAGCTTGCCGTCACGCCCGAATACGCCGTGGCGCGGCCCGCTGCCCGCCGGGAAACGTATTTCGCCAATCGGTGTGAAGCCCTTTGCTATATCGAATAGTTTTATAGCGTCCAGCTTGAGGCAGGGCACAAAGAGCACGTTTGCGCAAAAAAAAGTTTGATGGCAGCCCGCACCAACGGCGATCTCAATTTTATGCACAAGATCAAGCCTTTCATTATAGACCAGCACGTTGCCCTCGTGGTAGTTTGCGGTGTATATCAAACCATCATAAGGGGCAACATAACAGGGCGCCGTACCCTCTGTGAGCCGCTCTGCAAAAATATTTCCATCATGTTCCGCTGCGCAAAGCCCTGCTTTTCCATCCCTGCAAATTGTGGAATACACGCCATTGCTTGCGAAGGCGAGGTGTTTGGAATCGGGTGCGGCACAAAAAAGTGCGGGCGTGGAAAAAGCCCCGGTCTCTGAATCCAGCGTTAGCCGGAATATGCCCGGGCTTTGGGGTGAAGCGTATGTTCCTACGTATATTTCAGGCATAGTATCCTCCGCAGCTCAAATTTATGCGATCATATATATATAAACCGTGTGAAGCCATATACGCGCATAATTTTTTGCAGCATGGAGGGAAACCGAGACTAAGGCTTTGCATACAGGAGCTAATATAAGGCGGTTAGGGTGGCG
>CAYXBW010000033.1:0-23771 GCA_964463305.1 uncultured Christensenella sp.
TCCAAATTCCTCTTACGTATTTTAACTATCTGCTCAAAGAAGCCTATCCACATATAAAGGCTTATAACGCTTGTAAGCACAAACGTAACGGCAATGAGAGCCACCCTTGCACCGCGAGACTCCACCTTCTTCTTTAGCAGCCAGTCTATAAACGCCATTCCCTGCAAAGAGTATATAACGTTCAAAAAGCCCATGACTATAGAGTATACCAGATCAAAGTTGTTCCAGCCCAGCGTAACTCCCATAAAGGACACCACCAGCAGAACAAGCGACCATGTGCCGAAGCGCTTGGGCAAACACCACATTGCAAAAACGGGCACACTGCCCACCTCGCCGCCCCGCTTTTTTATAACAGCACGGGGTATTATGTAGTTTAGCAGCCCAAAAAGAGCTACAAAGGAAGCGCAAAGCTGCGGTATATACATTAGCACGTTTTGCTCCGCCGTGCGCATAAGCCCCTTCACCGCCGTATCAAGCGGCACCTTCATTGCCTCCGCCAAATTGAGCGAGGCCGCATCCAAAGTGCCTCCGCCCTGCGCCGCTCCCATGGTGAAGTAAAACAACCGGGTAAACTCCGGGCTGGCAGTGAGCTGGTTTTCCACGTGCTTTAGTATCAGCTCCGTCATACTGCTTTGCCACAACAGCGAAATGCAGAGTATCAGCACACCCAGCGCGCCCAGTATTGCGGCGCAGGAACCCAGCGCGCTATAGTAGAACCCCAGCTTTTTGCGAAGCACATAGCCGCCCGCCGCCGCTATGGGCAGTGTGCAGACAACAGCGGTAACGGCATAGTTCATACCCGCCATCAGCCACACCAGCACACCAAAAAGCACCAGCGAAAGCGCAGCCATAGGCAGTGCGCAGCGCGCGAAGGAGTACACAAAACACATGGGTATGAACAGGCAGAGCGCTATCAGAAAGAAGGGATCTGTATAGTGGCCAAGCGCAAACAGCGCCGTGGCTATGCCCGTGCACAAAAGCGATTCCAGCGTATTATTTTTTGCGGGTGCCTTTTCCAAGCTTTATCCCCTTGCTCACTTTCCCGTATTTTCTATCGCAATAGCCTTAAAATGGGCTATCCTATCGTTCATATTAGGGTATTCGGCCTTTATTTTATCCGAATATATGCCCTCGTTTATATCGCGCTCCGCGGCGAATTCGTGACCCACCAGCGCCCATGTGCTGTTTTCAAGATGGGCAAACTCCGGATCGCGCAGCTTTTCACATATAAAGCTCTGGCGCGGCTGGTTTATATCCTCGCCGGATATCTCCACGAAGCCGTAGCTCTTGCATTTGTCCATAACCCGCTTTAGCTGCTCCATGGTGTTGCGCGAGGGCATATAGGCAATTGCCTCAAAGCCGCTCTTCTTAACAACATCCAGTATCTCATCCAAAAATTCGTCCTCAAATTTCTGCGCCTTCTTGTCTCCCGTGGGAGATTCGCCCACATCTCCAAGATAGCAGTATGTGGGTATGATGCCCAGAGCGCGCACATAGTCCACCACCTCCTGCATGGGCAGGCTGTCCGCGCCGCCCGCTATGAAGAACTTGGGAACCAGCTCGGATTTCAGCACGTTCAGCACATCATATTCGTAAGCGGCAAACTCCGTATCCAGAAGCATTTTGCGCACGCTGTCCGACAGTTTTATGCCCATGTCGTTTTCCAAAAAGGCTATGAGCTTCTCGCCGCGCCCGTATTTTTCTATTAACTTCTTGGTGAGCGCAAACAGCAAATGCCGCTCCGTCACGCTTCCGCCCTCCGCCGCCATGGATATGGGCAGCACATCCGCGTCAAAATCAAGCGAAACGCCGTAGGGCGAGAGTATTTCATTCAGCTTGTCTATCTGCTTTCTGTTACGCGCGTTGCGGCGTTCGCGTATTTTGGCAAGCAGCTCATCCAGCGCGTCTATTTTATTGTGCGGCACTCCATGCAGCGCAATATATGCTATAGTAGGCTCATCAGGGTTGTTCAGCTTTATGCCCTTGAGCGAGGTATCCGCAAAGGAAACGCGCACCTCCGCGCCCACCGTTGTGGTTATGCCCAATATAGCTCCCGCCTCAATAAACTCACGAGCGCCCGCTATGGCATCGTGATCCACTATGCCCACCGTGGAAAGCCCGCTCATGTATGCCTTGTACACAGCCGCCGCGGGCGAATAGGAGGAGAACGAATATGTGGTATGCACATGGTTGTTCGTATCCTTTGTGGTCACCGGCTTTTTTATCTCGCCATTATCCAGCATGGCTTTCAGCTCTTTTAGCGCGCCTATGCGCTCTTCCTTCGTTGCGGCGTTGAGCCGCTCCACCAATTGCTTTTCATTCATATCAACACCTCAACCTATTATGGTTTCCATAAACTTTTTATACGCCTCGTCCCACTTTTCAGTACCCACGGGCAAATATTCTTCAGTTTCCACAGAGTTTGCCACCACGCGGCGCACCTCCGCCAAGTCTTTCAGAACGCCCTGCGCCATGAGCTGCACCGCCACATTGCCGAACACGGTAGCCTCGGACGGGCCGGCTATCACCTTCATGCCGCTGGCATCCGCCGCCATCTGGCAGAGCAGCTTGCTGTTCACGCCGCCGCCCACAATATTTATTGTTTTGTAGTCCCTGCCCGTGCAGTCCGCAATGCAGTTTATTGCGTAGCGGTATTTGAGCGCCAGGCTCTCATCTATGCAGCGCACCACCTCGCCCGGCGTCTGCGGCACATACTGGCCTGTGCGCTCGCAAAACGCTTTTACGCGGCGCGGCATGTTTCCCGCCTTTATGAAATCAGGATGATCCACATCTATAAAGCAGCGGAAGGGTTCGCATTCCTTGGCCATGCCCTCCAGCTCGCCAAAGGAATATTCGTTGCCCTCGCGTATCCACTGGCGGCGGGATTCCTGTATTAGCCATGTGCCCATTATATTTTTGAGGAAGCGTATCATTCCGCCCACGCCGCCCTCGTTCGTGCAGTTATATTTCAGCGCCTTTTCGTTTATTATGGGTTCGGGCGCCTCTGTGCCTAAAAGGCTCCATGTGCCTGAGCTTATATATATGAAGTCCTTTTCCTGCGTGGGCACGCTTGCCACGGCAGAAGCGGTATCATGAGAGCCTATGCACACCACGTTTGCGGCGGGCGCCTGCAGCTCCTCCTGTATTTCCTCCGTAAGTACGCCGCACACCGTGCCCGGCATAACCACATCGCAGAATATGCTTCGCGGTATGTTCAGCTTGTCTATGAGTTCCCAGTCCCAATCCCTCTTTTTCGCATCTAAAAGCGAGGCGGTGGAGGCTATTGTGTATTCCGTTTTCTTTTGTCCGCAGAGGAAATAGTTTAGCAGATCGGGTGTGAAAAGCATCTTGTCTGTAGCCGCAAGCTGCTCCGGCTTGTGCTTTGCCAGATAGTCAAGCTGGTACACCGTATTTATCTGCATATCCTGTATGCCCGTGCTCATATACATGTCATCTGTAGACACGGCAAAATCTCTGAAGCCGTCTGTGCGGTTGTCCCTATAGTGCACCGGTATACTCACCGGCTGGCCGTCTCCGCCTATCAGGCCAAAATCCACACCCCAGGTGTCTATGGCAAGCGAATCGAATCCGCCCGAATGTACGGCGGCCGATATGCCCTTTTTTATATCGAAAAACAGCCTTAAGGTATCCCAATACAGCGTACCCAAAACCTGCACCGGATCGTTTTGGAATCTGTGCAGTTCCGTTATTTTTATTTTTTCACCATCAAATTCTCCCAGCATAGCTCTGCCGCTGGAAGCGCCCATATCAAACGCTAATACCCTGTTCATACATTCAGACCATCCTTTACCGAATTTTTGTCTCAGCCGCGTAAATGCGTACCCAAAACAAACTACAGGTCAAAGACCAGTATTTTAATACTATTATATTATAAAACTCAGCCAAAAACATAACATTTTACAAAAAGGCATTTTTTTATTTTTAAATCGCTCACGCTATTGCTTTTTACCTGCGTTTGCGGCTAAAATAAAATATACAGATAAAAGAACCGTCAGCGTTTTCTGGGGCTTTGTATATATTGCCAGTATCCTGTTCGGCAAACTGAAAGTTCGCATGGATGTGGCTCCGTTACCGCAAACGCAGATCTCGCGATATGGTTCGCAATTAAATTAAAACGTTTTTATGATTTAATATTACAATGAACACACACTCAGGAGGTAATACAATGCTGGAAAAATTAGTTGAGATGTCCAACCGCTACGGCAGCAATCCCGAATATGTGCTGGCAGGAGGCGGCAACACATCATACAAGGAAGCTGATGTTATGTATATAAAAGGCTCCGGCACTGCCCTTGGCACCATCAAGGCAGAAGATTTTGTGGGGATGGACAGAGCCAAACTCACGGCCATGCTGTCAGCAGATTATCCCGCCGGAGATAAGGAACGTGAGGCGGCCGCCCTTAAAGATCTTATGGACGCGCGCCTGCCCGGCAACGGCGAAAAACGCCCCAGCGTGGAAACCCCGCTGCACAATATGTTTCCGTATAAATATGTGCTGCACGTACACCCCGCGCTTGTGAACGGTCTTACCTGCGGCAAAACGGGCGAGGCTGACGCGCGCGCGCTCATAAAGGACGCATTTGTATGGGTGCCTATCTCCCGCCCCGGCTATGCGCTTTCCAAAACTTGCAGCGACCAGCTTGCGAAGTTTAAAAGCGATACCGGCGTGGATGCCAAAATAGTGCTGCTGCAAAACCACGGCATATTCGTGGCGGCTGACACAGTGGAGGAGATAGACGAAATAATGGATCGCGTTATGGGCGCGCTCGCCTCCCGCGCCACAAAGCAGCCTGATCTCGCTCCTGCGGCTGCAGATCAGGCGGTGATATCCTCTCTTTCAGAGGATATATTGGGGCTTTATTCCACACCCATGAAAATAGACTTCATATCCAACGCGCAAATAATGGACTACGTAAGCAGCCCTGCAAACTTTGCGCCGCTGGCAGGTTCTTTCACGCCCGATCATATAGTGTATTGCAAGGCCAGATTCATGTATGTTGAAAAGCAGGAGGAGCTTAGCCAGGTATTTGAGCTTTTCGTGCGAGACAACGGCTATCTGCCCAAGGTGATCTGCGTGCGCGGCGTGGGTGCGTTCATAATAGCCGCTTCAGACAAGGAGCTGCAAAATGCCAAGCTGCTGTTTGACGACGCCGTAAAGGTGGCTGTATATACCGAAAGCTTTGGCGGCTATCTGCATATGACGGCAGAGCTTGTGGATTTCATATTAAACTGGGAAGCAGAATCCTACAGGCAAAAGGTAGCAAGCAAATAAGGGAAATGCAGAATTAAGGTCAAGGGAAATGCACAATGAATGAGTCCGCTACGCGGACGAATGAAAAAGGACATATCTCACATGAGGATGTCCTTTTTTTATAATCGCCGCAGGCGATACCTTAATTGTGCATTGTGAATTATTAATTGCACTTTTCACTTCTTCTTAGGCCTGTAATATGTGCTTGTGGGCTGCTTTCTTGATTTATCCGGTCTTCTGCGTACCGTATTTAAATAGCGCAGCAGTATAAGCACGCCTATGAACGCGCCCGCGCCTATCGCCGCAAATATTATCACCCGCGTCCAGATATACTGGTATGAACGCGCAAATTTTGCCGTATAGGTGGTATCCGTATCCAAATTGAATGTGTATTTTTCGTCTGTACTTACTATGTTTGACGGATCGGCCGGCGATACCCACCCCTCAAAGCGGTAATCTTCGTTTGGCATGGCCTCCAGCATCACTATGCTGCCCCCGGCAAACATGCCGTTGCCATCCACACTGCCACCCTCCTCAGGCTGCACGTTCACATCAAGCCTGTAAAGCGAGGCAAAGCGCGCTATAAGAGAGACCGGCTGAGTGACCGAAAAAGAATAGGTGGAATCCGTACTTAGAGCAGTAGCCGGAGAAGACGCATCAAACCAGCCCATAAAGGAATAGCCCTCATTTGAGGTAGCGGTAAGCGTGCAGCTTTGGTTCATCACAAATTCACCGCCGCCCGTCACGCTGCCCCCCTCGGCAGGCTCTGCAATGGCTCCCACGGTGAGCGCCTTGTCAAACTTGGCAATATATGTGCGCGTCACCTCAAGGTCATATTCAAACGATTCATCCGTTGTTACCAGCGTTTTACCGTCCTCGCGGTACCAACCCGCGAATGTGTAGCCATCGCTTGGCTCTGCCTTCAAAACCGCATTTTTGCCATCCTGATATTCACCGTCGCCCGTTACGCTGCCTCCGCCGGCGGGATCTATTTGCACCGTAAGCTTATACGCTGCCGCAAAAGAAACCGAATTTACAAACATAACAACCGATACTAAAAATACGCAAACCGCAAAAAACCTTTTTTTCATATCGGGCACGCTCACTCCCTCGTTACATTTTTAATGATAAATCACAGGGTAACTCCGCTTGGTACAACGTCTCCATCTTGCGTTTTATTATAACAAAAAAATCCGCATTTGTCTAAACCGACTAGTAATATGCTTAAAATTTTGGCGCAGGTTTATATTAAAGCAAACAGGCTTTCGTTTTCTTAAGTCCAAAAAAAGGAGTACATTATGCATGAGAAGAAAAGTTATACCCGTCCCAACGAAGCTGAGCTTAAAGAGCTTCTTACTGATGAGCAATATGATGTAATGGTGAAAAACGGCACCGAAAAGCCCTTTTCCAGCGAATATGTAGCATGCGAGGGAGAGGGCATATACGTGGATGCCGCAACTGGTGAACCACTGTTCACAACCTATGATCAGTTTTCCTCGCACTGCGGCTGGCCCAGCTTCACAAGGCCCATAGAAGGCTCCAGCGTTAAAGAGCGCGAGGATACCTCCCATAACATGGTTCGTACAGAGGTGCGCAGCAGCGCGGGGGATTTTCATTTGGGTCACGTTTTTAACGATGGGCCAAAAGAGCGCGGCGGGCTGCGCTACTGCATCAACGGAGCAGCCATACGCTTTATACCTCTTGAAGATATGGAGCTTGAGGGATACGGCTTTTTGCTGCCGCATATGAAAGCACGGCGGCGCGAGGCCAATTGCCTGTGATATGAAAACGCGGCGCGCTTTATTTTCCCTCTCCCGGCAGAGAAATACGCGCCTTTTGGGCGGGCTTCTCATTTGTAAAAGAGCTGCTTTGGCTCACACCCTAAAGCAGCTCTTTTTTTATTCATTTTTGTATTTGGAAATATTTGTGCAGCATACCAGCGCCGCCTCTCTGCCATCCACCCAGCGCAGCTTGGAGGCTGCAGAGAGCACCCAGGAGTTCAGCACCTCAGAATATATTTCTTCAGTATCATACGGCTTTTGCTCTGTAAGCCGCAGCACCGGGCATTTTTCGCAGCGCCCTTCTCTGCCGAAGGCCTCCACAAAGCATTTCTTGCCCTTGCTTATGCCTAGGTCACGCACTGCCTTATTCATATACAGTATATCAAATGTTTCCGCATCCACCACGTATATGTATCCGTTAAGGTTTTCAATCATCTGAACATAACTGTCATGCGTGGCGGAAAGCTCCTCACGCATATTTTTGCGCATCAAAAACACAGACATCACGCGCGACATATAGCTGAGCGCAGCCACCTCATCCAGACTCCACTTTCTCATGGCACGGCACACATCAAAGCCCACAAGGCCTATCCGCCGCCCCTCCTCGCTTATGGCACAATGCAGCATAGATTTTATGCCCTGCTCCTCAAGCAGCTCGCGCGCCTCGTTATCAAGCGCGGTCACATCCTCGCAATAGTATAGCCCATCCTCATCGTACGAACTCAGCAGCCGTTCAAAAGGCTCTGTGGATATCTGCTGCAGTTTTTCCCTCTCCGGCAAAATGCCTGACGCACACCATTCGTATGTGTTGCTTATACGATCCACATCGTCATATTCAAAAACATATACTCTATCTACATCAAAGCGTTTTCCGGCAAGCTCCAAAATCATCTGCACGGTAACGTCCATATCTTTTGTTTCATACAAAAGCTCAAACACATTATACATAAAGTCGCTCTCAAAATATGTGCTGAGCGCGCGCTCCCTGCGTTCTGCCAGCTCTGTGCCCTCCGGCGATACACGCCCGTCCGCAAGAGACTCCTCCATGCTTTCGTTATATATATTGAAGCAGTTTTTGCCGCTGTGCTTTGCTTTGTACATGGCAATATCCGCACGCCGGTACAGCTCTTCAAACGTACGCCCATGCTTTGGATATATTGCAACGCCCACGCTTCCCGTTATTTCGTACTTTGAAACCATGCCAAAGTATGCGTTCTGTATTGTTTGCACCAGCTTCTCCGCACGGCGGTCAATGGACGATTCATCCGTAATATTTCCCATGAAAACAGCTATTTCGTCCCCGCCCAATCTGCCCACAACATCAGTATCCCTAAACATATCGCGCACATTTTGTGCAACAGAACGCAATACGGTATCTCCAAACTGATGACCAAGGCTGTCATTCAGCCCCTTAAAATTGTCCACATCAATAATAAAGAAGGCCGCCTGCTTTTCAGGCTGATCTTCCATGTATTCCTCTATACGCCTGCGCGTTTCTTCTTTATTATACAGCTTGGTAAGCGGGTCTGTTTGAGATTTCAGCATCAGACTGTCCATTTCCCGCTTTTGACGGTCTATGTTTATAAACACTCCCACCGATCTTATGGGACGGCCATATTCATCGCATATGGAAGTTGCGCTCACCTGCATCCAAATATAGCTGCCGTTTACATGCATTATTCTAAATTCACTCTTGCCGGAATAATTTTTCTTGTAGGTATTTGCCACCCACCTTTCAAAAATATCTATATCATCCGGGTGTATGAACTTTCTTATTTCCTCGTTTTTGCTTACATTGTCCGGTATGGCCTCCTGGCCAAAAACCTCAAAGTATTTATCACTAAATTCTATTTTGTCCGTTTTAAAATCCCAGTCAAAGGCTATGCTGTCACTCTGATCCACTATGAGCTTATACCGCTCTTCGCTCACGCGCAATGCCTCTCTGCCTGCGCGTTCCACCTCCACCAGATCTTCCAGCTCAGAAATCTTGTCTTCTAAAGAGCGCTGCAGCCCCTGCGTTTTTTCAAGTTCTTCCGTAACATCCTGAAAAGCGTATATACCCACCTGCTTTCCATGCCCGTCCAGCACGCAGGAGGCTCTGCCCTTAAGCGTTATGGCCTTGCCGTCCTTGCGTATGGCTCTCATTTCAAAGGCGCGCGGCCGCCCTGTTTCCATAAGCTCTGAGGTGAAATCTCTAACTACAGATACATCCTCCGGATGCACAAACGCCAGCATGCTATTGCCAAATAAGTTTTGAAACTCCTGACGGGTGTATCCCAAATAATCAAGCGCTCTGTCATTTACATATTGCACTGAAACATCGGCATCTAAATAGCCTTTCATAAGGCCCATATCTATATTTTTGCCCAGTGTATAAAGCTCCCAGTTGTCCATCTGGAATTCCTGAGGTATAACGGACTGATACGGCTCTTGCTTGGCACCTCCGTTATCAATATAGCTCTCAACATTTTCAAGGTGCGATGCATTTTTCAAAAATTCTATAAACTTATCAACCGGCATGGGTCTTGCATAAAGATAGCCCTGTCCCAGATCACACCCCAGCTTTTGCAAAAATTCGCTTTGCTCTTCATCCTCTACGCCCTCCATAACGGAAACCAGCCGCAGAGATTTTATCAGCTCCACCACCTTGGCAATTATTATTCTGCCCCTGTCTGTATTTTCGGAGGCGTTCAAAAAGCCCTTGTCTATTTTTATTATATCCAGTGGCAGATCTTTTAAATAATTAAGTGATGAGTATGCGCTCCCAAAATCGTCCAGCGACACCTTAAAGCCCAAATATTTCAGCTCTGCGGCTATCCGCGCCAGCGCCTCAAAATCTGTTGAAAGCACATTTTCCGTCAGCTCTATTTCTATAAGGTTTGTTGATATACCGTATTTGCTTACAATACCAAATACACGGTCAACAAAGCTGTTGGTGCGCACATGCATCCTGGAAAAATTTACCGATATTGGCAGCATGGGCAGCCCGTATTCTCCAGATTTTTTCAAAAAACTGCACGCCCGCTCCAGCATATAAAAATCGAGCTGCTTTATAAAACCGTTTTGCTCCAAAATATGTATGAACCGATCCGGGTATATCATGCCGTATTCTTTGCTGTTCCAACGCACAAGCGCCTCAGAGCCAACCACCTGACCGGTTTTTATGAGCACCTTGGGCTGGAGATACATTTCAAACTCCCGCTCCTGCAGCGCAGTTTCTATCATGAGCGTTATTACCTTGCGCCAGTGCAGATCCTCACCCATTTTTTCATCATAAAACTCAAAATTATTTACGTAGTTTCCCTTTGCCTGCTTGCGCGCGTAATTCACGCGATCCAAAAGCGAGTGCATATTTTCGGCGGAATGGCTTATTTTCACTATTCCACCGCTGCACACAAGGTTGTAGTGCGAAGGCAGCAGCCCCGCTATCACGCCCTTGTTTTCCGTCATTTTATAAAGCCTCTCCAACAGCGTTTCGCTGCTGTCTGCCCTCATCCACAAGCCAAAATGATCTGCGTGCACCTTGGCATAAAACTCATCCTCATAAAGCATTCCCTCTATACGCGAGGAAACGCGCGAAAGCACTTCGTCTCCTATTTCATAGCCGAATAAATCATTTATAAAATTAAAATTATCGTAATCAAAAGATACGAGGGCGTATTTATCTGAATCTGCGGCAGCCACTCTTTCTTTCACTCTGGCATAAAAATCGTCAGACAACAACGATGCTGAACCGGCTAAGTCCCCTCCCATACCTGCTCCTTTTGCAATTAATTTTTCGCCACAATAATATAACTATTGCACCAGTATATAAGCAGAGCCCTTTTTTCTCCGCCAAATAATACAAACAATACCTATACTATCATAAACACTGTGAAAAAAGCAAAACCGAATTAACCAGAACAGCCTATTTAAAATCTATTTCAACACGCTGCTTTCCTATGTAGAATATGGCTATAGTGGAGGGGCCTGCATGCGCTCCTATAACAGGACCTATGAGGTCTATATACGTGCCCTTTATGGAGGGGAAACGTTCTTTTATAAGGCCTTCCACCATCTGCGCGTCTTCCAGCGCATCTGCGTGGCCTATGAAAACCATTTGCCCGTCCGGTCCGTCTATGTCCTTTTCCATTTTATCTATCATTTCCACAAGCGATTTTTTACGCCCGCGTATTTTTTCTATGGGAATTATTTTGCCCTCTTTGTTGAATGTGAGAACAGGCTTTATGTTAAGCATGGTTCCCAAAAACGCACTGGCGCGCGAAACCCTGCCGCCTCGCCTTAGGTACTCCAGATTGTCCACAGCAAACCAGTGGATTATTTTGAACTTCAGCTCCTCCACATAGTCTTTCAATTCATCATAAGAAGCACCGCCGTCCCGCTTTTGCACAGCGTAATACACCAGCAGCCCATAGCCGGGCGAGGCCGAAAGCCCGTCTATAATGGTAAGCTTTCTATCCGGATATTTTTTGCGGAGCTGCTCTGCCGTCATAAGCGCATTGTTGTACGAACCCGAAAGCCCGGAGGAAAACTCTATATGCAGCACATCCTTTCCCGCCTCCAGCAGCGGAGAAAAAAATGCCGTATATCGCTCTGTATTGACCATTGAGGTGGTTGCCATACTACCTGCACGCATCTTCTCATAAAATTCGTGCACCGTCATAGAGGAAGCCGTGGCGCCCTTATCATCAAAATATTCCTCACCGTCTATAAAATATTGGTAAGGCAGCACATTGATGTCGTTCTTCTCCGCAAACTCATTATTGAGGTCATAGGTAGAGCTGCATGTTATAACATATTCCGCCATAAAAAAATTTTCTCCTTTGAGTTTTGTTTTGAAAGGGCCCGCCTTGCCCGCCCCCTATAAATATGTCCTACTAAGTTTGATATTATAAACAATTGTATAGTTTAAACCAGTAAAAATCAAGCTTTTTAAAGCCTGTAGGCAGCAAGCCGCGCCGCTCAAAAGCTATGTGGCCGCCCAATATTTTTTCTGTTTTCATTCCCGTTAATATTATTTTTTACAGCATCAAGCTTGCAGGCAAAGCACGCGCAAAAAACGAAATAATTGCTATACGTTTATTGCATTTTATATCCCTTCGCTGTTTTTATTTGCGCCGCAAAGCCGCTCTTTTAAAGTGTCAAAACCAAAAACGCAATAATCATTCTCCATTTATTTCATTATTAATATTTTAGCTATTGTTTTTTACAAATATTTGTATTAGAATATATACATATAAAAAGGCAAACAACGGCGCGTACATAGCAGCGCGCCCTGAATTTATATGAGAGCACAGGAGGCACTAAATGAAACTTTCGGAAAAGGCACTTGCAATTTCACCGTCACTGACGCTGAAAATCACCGCAATGGCAAAGGAAATGAAGGCCGAAGGGCTGGATGTAGTTGGTTTTGGCGCGGGCGAACCCGATTTTGACACACCGCAAAACATAAAGGATGCCGCCAAACGCGCACTTGATATGGGGCTTACAAAGTACACCCCCGCTTCAGGCACAAACGAGCTAAAGCAGGCCATCTGCCACTACCTTAAAAAGCACTGCGAGATAAGCTACGAGCCAACGCAGATAGTTATTTCCAACGGCGCAAAGCACAGCCTTTTCAATTCGCTGCAGGCAATACTGAATCCGGGCGACGAGGTTATAATAATAGCGCCTTACTGGCTTACATACCCCGAACTTGTAAAAATGGCGGACGGTATACCTGTATATGTGGATGCCCTTGAAGAAAACAACTTTGAGCCGGCACGCGCAGATATTGAAGCGGCTGTAACACCAAAAACAAAAGCCATAATAGTGAACAACCCGTCAAACCCCTGCGGCTGCGTTTATTCGCAGGGCACGCTGGAGCAGATAGCCGATATTGCAAAGCAGCATGACTTCTTTATAATATCAGACGAAATATACGGTGACCTGACCTATGACGACAAAAAGCATTACAGTATAGCCCACATAAGCGAGGATGCGTATGAACGCACTATTGTTGTGAACGGGCTTTCAAAATCATACGCTATGACGGGCTGGCGCATAGGCTACACTGCCTGCAAAACGGAAATAGCCAAGGTGATGGGCAGTTACCAGAGCCACGCCACCTCAAACCCCTGCTCTATTGCGCAGTATGCCGGTATAGAAGCGCTTACCGGGCCTCAGGAAGAGCTTATAAGCATGCGCAAAGAGTTCAACAAGCGCAGAGAGCTGATGGTGGACATGATAAACAAAATGGACGGGCTTTCCTGCATAAAGCCGGAGGGAGCGTTTTACGTTATGCTGAACATCTCCGCCCTCAAGGGCAAAAAGATAGACGGCAAGGAGATCACCGGTTCGCTTTCATTTTCTGAGCTGCTGCTGGCAAAAAAGCTAACTGCCGTTATTCCGGGCATAGCCTTTGGCACGGATGATTTTGTACGCCTTTCCTATGCAATATCAGAAAAGCAGATAATAAAGGGGCTTACGCGCATAGCCGAATTCGCCGCAATGGCAAAATAGGCAACGCGCGCGTTAACTAAAGTATTGTGCGGGCGTTGCCGGTTTCGGTTTCGCCCGCTTTGTTTTTTATTGCGGAAAGCTCTCAGTGAAAAAATGTATTTCTAAAGTGGAATACAAACTAATATATATGATATACTGTTTTCGTGTCAAAATGCCTGTGTTTTACGGCGCACACGCGGTGTGTCACTCAGCGCAAAAGACATTTCGCGGTTTAGCGCGCAGCTCCAAATTGTTCATTAAAATTTGGAATCAGTATTAGAATATATAAATATTCTATATGGAGGTAATCATGGAAAAGGATCTTAGATCGGAAATATTGAATATACTGGAGGACAACGCCCGCACCACGGCAGATGAAATGGCAATGATGCTTGGCCAGTCCGCCGAAGAGATACAGGCGGAGATAGACCGGCTGGAATCTGAAAAGGTTATAGTGAAATACACCGCGCTCATAGACCGCCAAAAAATGGCGGAAGACGATGTTGCCGAAGCGCTCATAGAGGTTAAAATAACCCCGCAGAGAGATTACGGCTACGATGATATGGCGCGCCGTATATACAAGTATGACGAGGTGCGCGCCGTATACCTCATGGCTGGCGCATACGACCTTGCCGTGCGAGTGCAGTGCCGCAGCATGAGGGAGATTTCCAAATTCGTGTTTGAAAAACTGGCGGTCATAGACGGTGTCACCAGTACGGTAACGCTTTTCATAATGCGCAAATATAAGGAGAGCGGCGTTGTTATGGTGGAGGACGAGATCGACGATAGGCTGGTGATCTCACCGTGAGCAGAAGTTTTGTATCTAAAACGGTGGCGGCAGTGCCCCCCTCCGGCATAAGAAAGTTTTTTGATATAGCAAGCGAAATGAAGGACGCCATATCCTTGGGCGTGGGCGAGCCGGATTTTGTGACGCCTTGGAATATACGTGAAAGCGCCATATTTTCTATGGAGCGCGGCCATACGCACTATACTTCAAATCACGGCACGGCCAGCCTGCGGCATATGATTATAAAATACCTGCGCGAGCGCTACGGTGTTGCGTATAAAGACGTAAACGACGTTCTGGTAACTGTTGGCGCAAGCGAAGCGCTGGATCTAGCCTTTCGCGCGCTCATAGACCCCGGCGATGAAATTTTGATACCCGCGCCCTCCTATGTTTCTTATATGCCAGGCGTAACTTTTGCCGGCGGCGTGCCCGTGGGTATGGACACCCGCGAGGAGGACAATTTTATAATTACCCCGGAGCTTCTTTCCTCCGCCATAACTCCAAAAACAAAGGCGCTGGTGCTGCCCTATCCAAACAACCCCACGGGCGCGGTGATGACGCGCGAGCAGCTCAAAGAGCTTGTGCCCGTAATATTGAAGCACGATCTATTCGTGATATCTGACGAAATATATTCTGAGCTTACATACGGGGCAAAGCACGTTTCCATTGCCTCCTTCCCGGAGATATTTCCGCGCTGCGTGCTTATAAACGGCTTCAGCAAGGCCTTTGCCATGACAGGCTTTCGCCTCGGCTATGCTGCAGGCCCGCGCGATGTGATAGACGCGATGGTGAAGATACACCAGTACTCCATGCTGTGCGCCGCCACAATGAGCCAGTACGCGGGCGAGGAGGCGCTCAAATACGAAATGGAAACAGATTTTGCGCAGGTCACAAAGATGACGCGCAGCTACGACCAACGCCGCAAGTATTTGAGAAGCGCATTGGCCGAAATAGGGTTATGCGCTTTCGAGCCGCGCGGCGCTTTCTATATTTTCCCCAGCATAAAGCACACAGGCATGAGCTCTGAAGATTTCTGCTTTAAGCTCATAGAGGAAAAGCGGGTGGCTGTTGTGCCCGGCACCGCCTTTGGCGCGGCGGGAGAGGGCTTTCTGCGCTGCTCCTACGCTTCATCTATGGAAAACCTAAAAGAAGCTGTTAAGCGGATAGGAGAGTTTGTGGCGGAATGCAAATAAAGCTGTTGGCAATAGATATAGACGAAACTCTTATCCGGCCTACGGCCAAAGAGCTTTCGGCGGAGAATTTTTCAGCAATAAAGCGCGCGCAGACCGCCGGAGTGCTGGTGACACTGGCCACAGGCAGAATATACACCACCGCAAAAAACTGGGTGGAGCTGCTTGGTATAGAGATACCAGTAATAGCCTGTAACGGTGCGGATGTGCGGCTGCATCACAAAACAATATTTTCCGATTCACTGGATATTGATACAGTGCGCGGCGTGGTGGAGGTGGGCGCGGCACACGGAATGCAAAAATACGTTTTCAGCGGAGATAATGTATGCTGCACGCCCAGCGAACGGGACGACGAGCTTTTCTCAAAGTGGTTTGACAATCTTACCACCATGGACACGCTGGTAATGAAAGACAGCTTTGAAGATATATACGGCATGGCGGATGGCAACACGCAAAAAGTGCTGCTATGGGCAAAGAACGAGACGCAGCATCGCGAAACAATGGAGGCGCTAAGCGTGTTTTTGCCGCAGTGCAACGTGGTGAGCGGCGAAACGCTGAACATAGAAATAACAAAGCGCGGCACCTCCAAAGGGCTTGCGCTGAAAAGCGTGGCCGATTCGCTTGGAATAGCCATGGATGAAATAATGGCCATAGGCGACAACGAAAACGACCTTAGCATGCTCACGGCAGTAGGCAGGGGCGTTGCTATGGCAAACGCCGCGCCAAGGGTGAAGGAGCGCATGACCTGCCACACATCAAGCTGCGACGAACACGGCGTGGCAAGGGCAATAGAAAAGTATATATTGGCAAATAATGAATAATGCAGAATGAAAAAGAACCCATCTCAAATTGATCGGTTCTTTTTTGATTATTGGATTTTTCATAAGCAAATACCCACAAAAAACCGTACCTTCAAGCCTCTTCCTCCCCCAACACTCCGGCGGATGGTGAATATGGATCCCGCAAGGAAACCTTTTGCGCAGATCAACGCGAGCAAGACTTTCCACACAGCTCCAGCAACAAAGCGGCATAACGCAACTTCAAAGCAAGTCCAGTGAATTTTTGCCGCGTTTTCCATCGGGATCTGTCTTTCGTGCACGCGGTACTCCCCTCACTCGCGCGGACGTAACCTCTATACGATCCAGAACAAAAAAACACAAAACTCAAGTCTGCAAAAAAATCAACATAGCAATAAAACGATATAAAAAGAGGACACACCCCAAAGAATATGTCCTCCTTATGTAAGCATTATGCGTAAACCTCGGTTACTTTTTCCGCATAACATAGACCGCCGGATACAGCCCGCCCGCGGAGAAAGTGGCACGGCGCAGCAGCTCGAATCTGCCGCTTTCTTTTATAAGCTTTTCTATGAGCTGTTTTTCGTGTGTATACAGTATGGCTATGCCTTCATCCACCAGCACCTCTGGAAGTATATTGAAGTAGCTTTTATACAGCCTCTCGTTTTGTGAATGGTTGCTCACGCGCAAGCCAAAAGGCATATTGGCTATCACCTCGTCATACTTTTTGGCGGTAAATTTAAGCGCATCCATGTGATGAAACTGCGGATGTACGCTTGCAAAGCGGTTGTTTTCCGCCGCAGCGTCTATTGCGCCAATGTTTATATCCACTCCGGTGAGCGTGTGGTGCGGATAGTAGCCACGCTCAAACAGCATAGTGCCGCTGCCGCAAAAATTATCCAGCACGCGCGCATCAGGATTGAAATATTCGCGCGCATAGGCGCACACACTGGCAGCAACACCGGGGTTTATACTGGCCGCAACAGTTTTTTTGCGATAGGCAAAGCGTTTATCCACCAGCGGATTCAAAAACACCTGCGCAGTATCGTCGTTTATTTCAAGCATTATTTCTATTGAATACGCAGACGGGGTATTCACAAGCTTGTTCATAGCCGCTATACATTTTTTTATTATATCAAGCCGCACCTCGTGAGAAACACTTTTCACCTCAAGGCGATAGCCTGTCACCCCTGTGCGCTGCACTATGGCATTTTCCCTGCTTGCCAAAAACTCCGGCAGCTCTGCAACCGGGCATTTGCCCAAATATATATAGGCATCTCCAAACGCACGCACCTTATATATATCGTAAAAGCTCTCAAGGCCGCTCAAAGCTATATATTCGCCCAGCTTTTTGGGTTTCATTTCCAGAGAATCAAAAGCGCTGTATGTAACATTGGGATTGGGCGCTGAAACCAGCACTATATCTGTGGGCAGTATGCGCACATTTGCCTTGCTTCTTGCTACAAAGTTTGAAAGCGCCTTGGAAAGCGCAGCCTTTTCCTCGTACAAATGTTTTTCTATATCGCTGCGGGGGATGTATTCCTCCAAAAACCGCTTAGCGCGCGCGTTTTTGGCATTCCCTATAGCCAATAGCAGCGAGGGCAGCGCAAACATGGTGTCCTCATGCATGAGGGCATATATCAGTTCATCCAAATATTCCGCCGCACATGAATTGCCTATAATCTGCGCCGCGTGCATCCTCACCTTGGGATCGGATGATTTCAAAAGCTTTAGCACACTGTTTATATTTTCGCACACAAAATCAGATACGCGGTCACCCATATCTGCCATTATTCGCGTGGCGGCGCGCGCATGTTCACCCTCTGTATGCAAATACAAAGTTTTTATATCCTTACTTTTGGAGATTTGCGAAAGATAGGTCTTTCTATCCTCCAAGGGCATCGTGTTATAATTTTCTACAAAATATCCAACTTCCATTAAAGCACACTTTCATAAATTACTTTTAGTACATTTTGCGTTCCATTGAGCGCTTCGCTGGCTTCCATACTGGCTATAAAGCCATCTTTGCCCGCGCTCAGCTTCTCTAGCTTTTGCAGCAGCGTTTCGCCCGTAAGCTTTTCCTGCTCCAGCACCATTGCATAGCCCTTTTTTTCAAAGTAGCCCGCATTGAGTATTTGGTCTCCCCTGCTGGCTGATAAAGGCAAAGGTACCAAAAGCGCCGGTATCTTGAGCGCCAGGTATTCAAATATGGCGTTTGCTCCCGCACGCGAAAGCGAAATGTCTGTAGCCGCAAAAATATCTTTAAGCTGCTCACTTACATATTCATATTGAACGTAGCCTCTCACGCCCTCAAGCGCTTCATTGAGGTGCCCGCGCCCGCGCAAATGCACCACGTCATAAGCCTTTGTGAGTTCTTTTATGCAGCTATCCACCGCATCATTTATAGCCTGGGCGCCCAAAGAGCCTCCCATTATTAATAACACCGGCTTTTCGCCCGTAAACCCCAATATGCCAAGCCCCGCGCTTTTACTGCCAGAAAGCAGCTCGTCTCTTACCGGCGAGCCTGTAAGCACGCTCTTACCATCCGCTGCTGCCGAAGTATCAAAAGAGAGGCAAATTTTTTGCGCTTTGCGCGTGCACAGCCTGTTTGCAAGGCCGGGCGTATAATCACTCTCGTGCAGCACCACGGGTATCTTCAGCTTTGCGGCCGCATATACCACGGGCACGGAAACAAAGCCGCCCTTGGCAAATACCAGCTTGGGCTTTATTTCACGCAATATTGATTTGGCTTGCTTGTATCCTCTGAATATCTTAAAAAAATCCGATATGTTGCTCTTGCTCAAATATCTGCGCAGCTTGCCCGCCTCTATTTCATGGTAGGGCACATCCTGCACCAGTTGCTTTTCTATGCCGTCCGCTGTGCCTATGTAGTGCACATCGTAGCCGCGCTGCCTAAGATGCGGCACAAGCGCAAGATTGGGCGTAACATGCCCGGCAGAACCGCCGCCCGTTAAAACTATGATATCATTCATCCACTGTCCTCGTCCCTTTTTTTCATAAAAACCGCATTTTCGGCGCTTTTTTTCATGGCTTTCATAATACCACTATTCCGCCAAATAAGCAACAATACGCCGCTTTTTACCATATTCTCCATGTTGAAAATAAATGTAAACAATGATAAACTAAACAGGGTATTATGCACAGCCCAAACAAAATCTTTCTCCGGCGCATCGCCAACGGGCGTATAGCTTGCGCCGCATATTATAATTTGAGGTCTTGTGAATGAAAGTTTTATGTTTGAGTATGACGGTGGGACGCGGGCACAATTCTGCCGGTATCGCCATAAAAAAGTATTTAGAGCAAAACGGCCACACCTGCGATATGCTGGACACATATAAGTTTTTGAACCGAGCCATAGGCGAGGCTTTTGACAAGGGCTACACCTTCATGGGGCGTTTTTTGCCGCGTTTGAACGAAAATATATACGCTCAGGCCGAAAAATACAACGGTCGTTCTGATATGAAGATGTATTTTCCCTGGCTTTTTGCAGATATAAACAAATCTAAACTGCAAAAATATATAGTGGATACAAAGCCTGACATTATAGTTTGCTCCATCGTTATGACGGCCATACTTATAACTATGCTTAAAGAATCAGATATGATAGACAGCAATATAAAATCTATCGGCATAGTTACAGATTATTCATTGCACCCATTCTGGGAATATACGGATATGGATTATTTTGTATGCCCTAACGAGCTAATGTTTCCCGAAATTGTGTCTCGCGGCATTCCCGTAACAAAACTGCTGCCCATAGGCATACCCATAGACCCAAAGTTTTCTCGCGGCATGGATGTACGTTCTGCCCGTTCTGCGCTTGGGCTTACCCAAGATAAGTTTACCGTGCTGCTTTCTGCCGGAGGAATGGGTTTTTCCGGTCTCATAAGCGCCGTTGAGGAAATAGACCAGATAGATGATGTGCAAATAATTGCCGTTTGCGGCACAAATAAAAAGGCCTACGCGCAGCTTGCGGACAAACAATTCAAAAACACCACACATGTTTTAAAATTTGTGGATAATATGAACGAATACATGGATGCCTGCGATATTTTCATCACTAAACCGGGCGGACTGTCCACCTCTGAGGCAATAGCAAAGCAAAAACCGTTGCTTTTAACAAAGCCCATGCCGGGAGTGGAAAATATGAATCTCACCTTTTTAGTGAATCACTCGCTTGCCGTTTTTGCAAACCAATACCAGCCCATAAAGGACGTTATAAGTCAGCTTCTTATAAACCGGCAAAAGCTGGATGAAATGTGTGCCGCACAGGCGCGCTGGGGCAAAAAGGACAGCGCAAAGGCGCTGGGAGATTTTATGGAAACGCTGGTATAGCATATACGGACATTATGATTTACGCATAAATTTGAATAGATATAGAAAACGGAGGATTTAATATCATGGAAAGATGTATGAAGCTAAAGGATAAGGTGGTTGCTATAACGGGCGGCGCGCAGGGATTGGGACAGGCGCTGGCGCAGCGCTGCAAGGAAGAAGGCGCTATGGTTGCCATTGGCGATATGAACCTTGAGGGCGCACAAGAGACTGCAGATATGGTGGGCGGCATAGCCGTGCAGCTGGACGTTACAGATTACGCTTCCTGCGAGGCTTTCGCAAAGGCTACGGTGGAAAAATACGGGCGTGTGGACGTGCTGATATGCAACGCCGCCATACTTTTTTCCGGCGCGGTAACGGAGTTCGATCCGGAACGCTGGCGCAAGGTGATAGATGTAGATCTGGTAGGCTGCTTCTTCTCCATGAAGGCGTTTGTGCCCTATTTCCTAAAACAGGGCGGCGGCACAATAGTTGAGATAAACAGCAAATCAGGTAAGAAGGGTTCTTCCAAAAACTCTGCATACGCGGCGGCAAAGTTTGGCGGTATAGGCCTTGTGGAGAGCCTGGCTTTGGAGCTTGCAGAGCAAAATATACGCGTGAACGCCATCTGCCCCGGCAACATGCTGGAAAGCCCGCTGTGGGTGAACAGCCTCTTCAAGCAGTATGCGCAAAACCGTGGCTGCACGGAGGAAGAGATACGCCAGATATACATAGATCAAGTGCCCATGAAGCGTGGCTGCCGCTATGATGACGTTGCCAACGTTATGGTATTCCTGGCCTGCGAGGATTCCGCCTATATGACAGGTCAAGCCATAAACGTGACGGGCGGACAGCAGATGCAGCCCTAACGCGCAAAACGCAGCTTCCGCAGACCGCTAACGGCGCATTGGCTGCATACATACTATGTTCGTCTATAAGATGTGAAAAAAACCTCCGCATAAGTGTGGAGGTTTTTTATTGGCATATTTCACAGCGCCATTGGAATCTTATCCATAGGAACCGTCACTGCCTGCTACACCGTTTTTTTATCTGCCTGTTACGCCTCTACGGGCACTTCCATATCCACTATTATAGCGTCCATCTTGGGCGATATCACCACCGCTTTGATCGTATCACCCTCATTTGTGGAAATGGGCACAAAGTGCGCCTTGCCCTTCGCCACGCTAAGCTGCATGCCCGCCCTTACGCGCAGCAGCACATAGCTTTCCGGCACGGCCTTGCCATCCTTTAAATCACAAAACAGCATAACGCCCTCGCCGGACACGAAATAAAATATCTCCTCATCCACATGATACTCCACCTGATGGTATTCTATGGGCTTGCAGCGCCCCTCCACCACTCCGCCCGAAACATCGGCTGTGGAAAATCTCGTCACTATATCCGAGGGCCGCCAATCAAAATAGTCGCCCGAGGGCTTTACCTCGTCTATGTTTTGTACCTCCAGCCCGCTAATAAGCCCACTTCTCCATTCCTGAATCTCCAGCTTCATAAAAATCATCCTCCTTATATTATGCTCTGCCGCTCCACACTCCCGCCACGTGGTTCATTATGCCCTCGTTTGCCCTGTAAAGCGAACGAAACGTTTCGTATCCGTCGCGGTATATCTGCAAATTTTCCTTATTTGGCGTGTATCGTTTTTCCTCAAAGGCCACCAGCTTGCAGCAGCCCTCCTCCGCATTTTTAAATATACCCGTACCCACGCCAGCAATTATTCCTATACCCAGCGCCGCCTGCTCCTGCGCGTTGGTTACGGATATCTCCTTTTCGAATATATCCGCCTGCATTTGCAGCCACAGCTCGCTTCTGGCTCCGCCACCAGAGGCAATTATGCTGTCTGTCTTTATGCCCACCTCGTCCAGTATGGAAAGCGAATCCTTCATTGCGTACACCACACCCTCCATAACCGCGCGTATGAGATGTCTGTCATCATGCCGCAGCTTTAGGCCAAAAAACATTCCCTCCGCGTTTGGGTTCATATGCGGCGTTCGCTCTCCGCCCAAATACGGCAGAAAGAAAAGCCCCTCGCTGCCCGCGCCCGTTTCGGCTGCGCGTGCCGTCATTTCGGGATAACCCTTTGCCTTCAAAACATTGTCACGCAGCCAGTGCATAGACATGCCGCCGCCCAAAATCGCACCAAAAACAGAATACGATTTTCCCAACGCATTACAGAACGTGTGTATGCGCAGCTTTCTGTCATATACGTCATTTTTGGAATATGTAGCCATGGTGGCGCCGGTACCAATATTTGCCACCAGAAGCCCCTCTTTGTATACTCCGTTGCCCACAGTAAGCGCGCTTTGGTCTCCCGCCCCGTAAATCACGGGTATACCTTTTTTGAGACCTGTAGCCTTGGCCGCGCTCTGCGTAACGCTGCCCGCAATCTCCATAGATTCGTGACATTCCGGCAATATATCTCTGTCTATGCCAAATTTATCCGTCATCTCATAATACCATTCGCGCGCGGGCAGATTGAACATAGTCATAGACGAAGCATCCGTTACCTCGCCCGCCAGCTCGCCAGTGATCCGCATACGTATATAGTCCTTGGGGCTGCATATCTTATATATTTTAGAATATATCTCCGGCCGCTCCTCTTTTAGCCAGAGCAGCGAGGGAAAGCCGAAGCCGGTGAAAACGCGGTTGTGTATATGGGATATTATATCCTCCATGGGTATTTTATTGTATATTTCGTCCACCTGCTTTTTGGAGCGCTGATCCAGCCACACTATTGACGGAGCCACCGGCTGATATTGTTTATCAAGCGCCACCATGCCATGCATTTGTCCGGTTATGCCAATGCAGGATATGGCTTCAAATTCGGCCGGAGCTTCTTTTTTCAGCATAGCCAAAATATTTTGTACGGCCTGCCACCACTCCTGCGGGTCCTCCTCGGCAAAATTTGCCGTGGGCACCATCACCCTATAGTCATTTCCCGCTGTGGCTATAGCGCCTTTTTCAGAGTCTATAAGCATTGCCTTCACGCTTTGCGTGCCCAGATCTATTCCCAGTATCACAGCCATTTCGAGTATTCCCTCACTTTACAGTTTGCTTTTTATAGTACGCTGCCCGTCTCGTAAAAGCGTTTGCCCAGCGCGTCTACCATTGTAA
>CAYXBW010000034.1:0-23302 GCA_964463305.1 uncultured Christensenella sp.
CAAACTGGCCGCACAAACAAAACCCGGTGCAGACGGGCTTTTATTCATGCCGTACATGGCAGGTGAGCGAACCTTGGGAAGCCAGCATTCAAAGGGCAGTTATGTGGGCATAAGCCATTCCACCACGGTGGGGCACATGGTACGTGCCATGCTGGAAGGTGTTGCGCTTGAATTCAAGCGAACCTTTGAAATATTTGAAAGCTCCGGGGCAAATATAGAGCGGGTGTTCCACGTTTCTGGCGGCTCTAAAGGAGCTTTTTGGAATCAGGTAAAGGCCGATGTATACGGTCTGCCGCTTTATACACTAAAGGTTGACGAGGGCGGCGTTTTGGGCGCGGCGCTGCTAGGCGGGCTGGCCACCGGGCTGTTTACAGATGCCGCCCAAGCCGCCGAAGCCGTGCTGCAAATAGATAAGGAATACTTACCCAACGCCCAGAATAACGCTTTTTACAAAGAGCTGTATCAAGTATTCTGCGAAACGCACGATTCTTTGCAAAAGCCATATATAGATTTGGCACGCTTCAGAGGCTGAAAAAAGCGTTGGCACGGCGCACAACAGTTCAGAAAAGCCGCTCAACCAAATTCTATTTTGCTTTGAGCGGCTTTTTTATGGAAATTTTATTTGGGCATATCAAAAATCAATATAGCTGTCCGCATCACCACAAAACAATGTTGCGCAGCCCTCCTCTATGCCGCCAAACCCGTTGGCATCATTGAGTCGGTCGGCTCAGGCAATGGCGTGGCCTGTGGCGTGGCTGAGGCTTGGGGTTCGGGCGTGGGGGAAGCCGTTGCCGCGGGGGCTGACGAGACCTCAGGAGACGCAGATGCAGAAGCCAACGGCTCCGCAAGCTGCTGTACCGCATCAGCATTATCGCTTATATTTACCGGTCTATCCTCCAGCATGGCTATTACGGCCTCCGCGATCTCGCGCGGAAAAAACTGGTGCAGATAGTGCCCGCCCTCCATAGTTATTATCTGCTTTAGCGCGGAAGCTGTCTCGCCCTCCCCTATCCACGCTTGCTGCGCTGCCAGCTTTGCCGCCTGCGCCTCCTCATATGCCGCCACTGCCGCCTCATCCTTAGGGTCTATATCCTCCGGCATTTCAGCGCTTTGGTACATAAGCAGCGTTACTGGCTTCTCTGCCGGGAAAGGAGTTTCCACAAGAGACTGCGCATTTGCGGAAAGTGCAGATGCCTCGCTCAGCACTGTAGGATTGTAATATCCCGTCACATAAAAATGCTTGTCCATAAACTTGTAGTAGTCATTCACATAATAAAGTCCGTTTTTGTCCCCCCAGGATAAATTTTCTATTATGGGCGGATATATACTGCCAAGTGCGCGCATTATGCCCAGCGTACGCAGCACAGGCATCATGCTTTGCAGTGTGCTGGGCGATGTGGGATTTGCCGCCATCAATGAGGGCGCAAGAGAGTCTATAAGAACCACACCCATTACATCGTCAGGGTACATGCTTGTATATAAATCGGCCTCCAGTCCCGCCTCACCACTTGCTACCAGCAGGTAGGGCGGCTCCACGCCCGCCTGCGCCAGCCCCAGCTTATATTCATCCACTATATTTTCCAGCGAACGCTCGCTTGAGCTTCCGTCGCTCCAGCCGTAACCCGGTCTTTCCGGCACCGCCACAAAATAATCATTTGCAATCTGGCTCCATAAAGGATAAAAATCCGCCACGGGAGATGAAGTGCCCAAGCCGGACAGCATTATTACGGCGGGTTCCCCCGCCTGCCTCTCGCCCGTTGCAAACACATGCATACCCGCGCCGCCCACGTCCACAATTTGGCCGCTTGGGGCATAGGCATCCTTTTCCGTACGCGTAGTCATGTCGTTCCACACAACGCCCGTCACCAGCACTAAAGCCACTATGACTATTATAACTATAGGCGCTTTGCTCCGTTTTTTCTTTTCCTTCTCCATTATTGCGCTCCACCTGCGGCGTAGTTGTGAAAATAAATATTTAGTATTTTCATTATATTATTTATAAACGATGTTTGCAAGGCGAGACGTATAGCAAAAATGTACCACCCGCACACTCAATGGTGTATAATATAAATATGACAGATATTATGAGATTTATTTTAACAGCTGTACTTATTGTAGCGGCAGCTAATTTTATAATTTATGCGGCAAAAAATGAACGCGTAAAAACTATAGACATAGAAAAAGATTTCACAGTTCGCTATCCGCGCGTATATCTATTCATATGTATAGTGTTTTTCCTGCTTGTATCCGTGCTGCTGCTAAATATGCTGGTGTGGCAGAGCATAGGGCCGCTGGCTCTGGTTTTAACTATTGTATTGGCGGCGCTTGGCTTACCGTTTTTGCTGCTTTCCGTGGTTTGGAAAATAAAGGTAAGGCCGGAATATATGATTTATATTTCTGCCCTCGGCGTAAAAAAGCAGATATATTACAAGGATATCAGCAAAGCCTTGCTCACCAGATCTACGCTGATACTATTTACCACACTGCGGATATACCGCCTGAGCCCCCACCTTGTTTATCGCGAATATTTTCTAAAACGGCTGAATATGAACGGGGTTGAGGTGGAGCGCAGATAGCGCCGCGTCATTTGCGGCTGCACTTCTTCACTCGCTCTTAATAAGCGCGTATATGCAGCTGTTCTGAATTTTTCCGTTTTTATACACGCTGCTCTCAAGCTCTCCCTCCAGCCTGAAGCCGGCTTTTTCCAGCGCTTTTCTGGATGCCGCATTTCCGGCAAACGGCTCTGCAAATATCCTCACTATATCAAGAAGAGAAAACGCCTCAGCACATAAGCGCTCTATAGCGCGGCTCATTATTCCGCGACTCCAATATGGCTCTGCCAGCCAATATCCCAGCTCGGCGCTCTTCCTGTATACATCATGACCGGGAAATATGCCAATGCTGCCCACCGCGCGCCAATCTGCCTCTATTGCACGTGTGATGCTGGCCGTATCCGCTTTGCAGCCCGCTATATACGCTTTTGCATCATCAATAGTGTACGGATGAGGGAAGCCGTCCCGCAGGTTTCCGGCAATTTTGGGGTTGTTCGCAAACTCGGCTATGTCTGCCGCGTCCGACTCCTTCCATTCGCGCAGTATAAATTCCATATACGCCTCCTTGTTTTTCCATCCTATACGGAGCTTTCACTAATTATATTGCCGCAAACCGCTACCGTAAAGCATTATTTACAAAAAGAACATTGCATTGGCTGTAAGTTATTGGTATAGTAGAGTAAATTATGCGATATTATAGGTAAAAGAGAGGGCTTTTTACATGAATATTTGGCACGACATGGATAGAGAAAGAATAAAGAATGACAATTTTGTAAGCGTCATTGAAATACAAAAGGGCGGAAAATCAAAGTACGAGCTGGATAAGGAAACAGGTATGCTGAAGCTTGACAGGGTGCTTTTCACATCCACAGTATACCCCGCAAACTATGGCTTCATACCGCGCACCTACGCAGAGGACAACGACCCCCTGGACGTGCTGGTGATATGCTCGGAAATAATATTCCCCATGTCCCTGGTGCAGTGCTACCCAATTGGCGTTATAAAAATGATAGACGATGAGCAGCACGACGAAAAAATAATAGCCATTCCCTTCGGCGATCCCATGTATAACGGCTACCGCGACATAAACGCGCTTCCCGCGCATATTTTGGAGGAGATGACCCACTTTTTTGAGGTGTATAAATCACTGGAGCACAAAACCACCACAGTAAACGAGGTGCGCGGCAGACAAAACGCCATTGAGGTCATAGAAAGCTGCATGCGTCGCTATGACGAAAAATTTGCCGAGGTCGAATAATAAATTTTACACATACACAAAATTCATAAAGAATACGCCATAAAGGTTGAACATTACGGCAAAGCAGCCCAGCAGCACATCTACGCGGCTGGGCTTTACTGCGCGGTAAAGCAGCAGATACAGCAACACAAATGGTATCAGATCCACCGTATACCGCGCGCCAAACTGCCACCCTCCCAGCGTTTTGTGCAGCATGAGCGCAAAAAGATTTACGGCAAGCCCCGCGCAAAGCACAGCCTTTTTTACAGTAAAACGCTTTTTTATTATGTCTATAGCAATATATATGAACCATGAAACAAAAATTGGGTTTGCCACAAAAAACATGAATCCGTCAAAGGCCGAAAATTCCAGCCGCCCGCTTTCTGCCAGCGTGACCGGGCGCACAAAAAGGCGGTACAGGTTTTCCGGCACATACCTTAATCCAAATTGCTCACTGCCCTCGGCAGAAAACTCAGGAAGGTAGTTGTGTCCAAATTCCAGCGGATCGCCAAAGCGCGCGTAGTTGTACCAAAGATACACAGCCGCAATTGCCGCGGGTATTATAAGATACTTTAAGTTCTGCACTATGCAGCGCAGCGGCTCCTTTTTCTTGTGAAAATCATCAAGGCACATCAATATGAAAAGCGCGCCCAAAAATATTGCCGAAAATGGCCTACAGCCTGTGGCGAGAGCAAGCAGCACCAAACAAACAGCGCGTTTTTTCGTGAGATAGCAAAATACCGCGGCAAAGCAGAGCAGCATATTCAGCCCCTGCGCCATAAACCACACGCCGCCCATGGTGGACATCCAAAGCATATTGCTGCCCAGCACCGCAAAAACCGCCCAAAACATAGCGGCAGTACTTTCTGCGCCCAGCTTTTTGAAACAGAAAAAGACAAAGATGACAGCCAGCAGAACTATCACCATCATAACAAAGTTGTTGGGCGTATCCCCGTCGAAAATCAAAACCAGCGGCAGCATCACCACGGAGGGAAATGGCGGAAAGGAAACGTACCAGTCCCCCGCGTACTCAGCCAGCTCAAGATAGCTGTAGCTCTGCCCCAGCGACATTTTTCCGTCCAGCCAGGCCTGCGCCTGCAGAGTATAGCTATCCAGCTCATAATGGATAAGCAGCGTGCCTCCCAAAATATCATGCATCAAAACATAGCCTATCACAATAAGCGCTATTCCGCTTATCAGCACCCAGTCCGGCCACTTTAATCTTCCTGTATCAAATAGCTTCCGTTGCTCCATTGCTCCACTCCGTCTCCCCCGCCCTGCCTCACATCGGAGGCAAGCTGCGTACCAACCGCCTGTGCTATACGCGCGGCTGCCTGTGAACCACCATCCTTTATGGGCAAGGCCACATACCCTGCGCCCTCATATTCTGAAAAAACAAAACATGGAGTATAATTTGCCGTTTTCACAAAAACTCCGTCATCACCGCGCTCCAGCTCCAGCCTCAATATTATGCTGTCTGCGCTTTGGGCGCTTGTCAGCAAACTGCCCAGTGAATAAGCACACAATGTGCTTCCCCCGTTCTCACGCTCTATATATTCTGCCTGCTGCGGCATATACGGGTGCGTCCCCGCTATCACATCCACGCCCGCATCCGCTATTGCCTGCGCCATTTTGCGCTGCGCTTCGTTAACCTGCGGACCGTCCGCATTCCAGCTTACATAGGCTATAATAAACTCCGCCCCTGCCTCGCGCGCGGCTTTGGCATCCGCAGCCACACGTTCCGGCGAAAGCGGATTCACCATGTACGCTCGCTCCGCCGCGGAAAGCAGCGCCTCCCTGCCGTTCCAAAACTCGCTGTAAGACAGTACGCCCAGCTTTATGCCGCCGGCATCCGCAAGCAAAAACCGCGGCTGATCCTCTGCCGTAAATATGCCCGTGTATTGAAGCTTTGCGTCTTTTAGCCCCTCAGCCGTCTCCGCTATGCCCTGCGCCCCCATATCGCAGCTATGCCCGCTTGCCGCAGCTATGCCGTCTATACCCGAAGCCGCCAGAGCGTCAAGGTAAGATTGCGGCGCGTTGAATAATGGCGCCCCCACAGAAGGTGCGGAAGAAGCATAGGGAAAGGAGCGCGCTGCCGGAGTGTCCAGCTGACCAATTGCGTAATCCGCATCAGAAAGTATACCGGAAACCTGCGCAAGCATGGCAGTAAAATTAAAATCGTCCTCGTTTGCCGCTGCCATTCGCTGCTCATATGTGCACATAAGGCTTCCCGCCAATACTATAGAAGAATTATCCCCATTGCCGGCACTTTCCGCTTTGGCAGATGCCGCTGCTTTCCTTTCAGTGATCTTCACCACTACCTCGTCTGTAGTGCCGCCAGACTCTGCGCGTATGGTGGCCTCTCCCGCATGGTACGCGCTCACCAGCCCTGTTTTGCTAACCTCTGCAATTGCGGGATTGTTGCAGCTCCACACCACCTCGCCATCCTGCGGGGTAACACGGTAAGCTATTTGCAGCGTTTCGCCAATAAGCATTTCAGCGTTTTCCGTAAGCAGCTTTATTTCATCTCCGCCAGACTGCCGCACCCTCACCCAAAGCGCGGCGCTCTTACCGGAGCCATCCTCCGCCAAAACATTTATCACCGCATTTCCGGGGGCAAATGCCGTCACCACACCTGCCGAGTCAACCATTGCCACATCTTCATTATCTGATGAGTAAGCCAGCGCTTTATTGTATGCGAAAGCAGGTGATACTTCCGCCTCTATGCTGAATGTGCCCCCCGTTATCAGCTCCGCCGTATCGCTATTTAGCTTAATGTCACCCACTCTGCTTGCAAAAAATACAATAAAAGCTATCACCGCACAAAAAAGCGCGGCGCTAATAACAATTATGGCAGTTTTTTTATTTACAGAAGCTTTAATCACCCAGGGCATCCTTTCATCAACCTAAACATAACGCTATTTAAAAATGCGTATCTGTGTTTTTCCATATATTATACCATAAAAATATCAGGCACAAATTTAAAAGCATGTTCTGAGCAGTATGAAACCATAAGCAGCAGGCAGTCACCATTTTACGCCGCCCTTTTTATTAAATATTCTTTGCTGAATAAGGGTGTTATAAAAAAAATCAGCTCTCCGGCAGTTTTGCCAAAGAACCGTATGTTTTTTTGTATAGGATCTCATTTGCCTGCTTATCTGGCAAAACAATATAACGAGCATGTTTCATGCCGCTTATTTAACCCAGTAATATTTTATTCACTCGCCGCACAGCTCTCCAATGTATGCGCCCTTTAAATTTTGCACTATCATATTTTGCAAAGATCTGAAATACTTATGCACTGCACAATCTGGCGCGGCGTTTCGCGAACAATACATATCTTCCTGGAGACAGCGGTTTATGCTTATTCCACCCTCCATTATGACCACAATATCATATAAGGATATTTTTCGCCCTTTATCCGCCAAGCGATACCCCCCGTTGCAGCCCTGCACGGATTTCACCAGCCCTGCAGATTTTAGGCGGCTTATTATCTTCATGAAATAAAGATAAGTTATTCCCAACTGCTCAGACATTGTAACGGCTGTGGAAAGCTCTTCGTCATTTTCGTACATGTAGCTGAGTATTCTTATTGCATAATCTGTTGCCAATTGAAGCTGCATAGATTGTTCTACCCCTCGTTTCGCAAAAAATATTATGTAGCGGTAATAAACATCATATTTTATTATAGCACAACGGCAAAAATAAACAATTGTTTACATATAAATTTTGTTTTATACAATCTTCATACACAAAAAATATCAAATAAATATATATCAAACGTGCTAAATGTGATATAACTGTGTTACAATAATACAAAAACAGTGTGGCCGCACTCATATGTTTTGATACACCTGACTTTTCTTGGGCAACTTAAGGGAAAGCACAATATAGGAGGGATAAAGGATGCCTGTACAAAATAATACGCCGCTTAGCTATCTTATGGACATGCTGTACATACAAGGTACGCAGCTTGCAAAGATGGTACACGTTGACCGCACGGTCATAAGCCGTTGGAAAAACGGGCGCACGGAATTGAGCATGAAGTCTGCCTACTTTGACGATATAGTCAACGCCGTACTGGATATTAACGAGCTGCACGGGCTGGGCACCTTGGAACGTTTTTTTACATCTATAACAAAGAAAACCGTTTCCAAACGCAAGGATCTCCACAAACTTGTTTCGTCTTGGCTTGTATCAAAAGAATTTGAGCGGCAGTTTCACGAGGCGGATACAGGCGGCAGTTTGTACAACGCCACGTACAAGATCTACCGTGGCGCGTCCGGCAAACACGATGCGGCATCTTACATGCTGGAGGTATTAGAGTCTTCAGAGGAAAAAGACACACTTTTATGCTATGACACAAGTCCGGATACCTATTCGTATGAAGAAAACGAACATTCTATTCTGCCCCGCCGCATATTCAACACATTCGCAGAATTGAGCAGATTTTGTGTGATTTTTTTCATAAACCGCCCCGCAGATCAAATATTTCAAACTTATAAAAGATGGCTGCCCCTGTTTTTGATGAAGCACTCCACCATACACTATACCTACGATACTGAGCCGCCATTTTATAACTATGTATACGGCATAAAGGGGAGGCTGGCTATTGTGGGCGCCTCGCACGAGCACGACCGTCAAAACCAGTATACCGCCGCCTACAGCGATCCCATAACAGTATCTCAAATAGACGCCTCTTTAGAAAATATGGCAAGCACACTGCCTCAGCTTTTCAGAAAATTTGAAACCAGAGATATCTGCCTTGATATGCAGGATGCAGAAATGTCTTCCATGATGGATAAAAACGGCGGTCAGTACATAATACATCAGGGGCTGCCTCTGCTAAACTTTTCAGGAGAGGTTGTTGAACAGGTAATAGCAGATTTGAATCTTGAATTTGCCGAGGAGCGACGGCTGCAAACATTTGCGCAAAACTGCGCGGTGCAGATACGCAGAATAATAGCCGGAAACGATTTTAACAGGCTCATCATTGGTCAGGAGCGCCTTTTGCGCCTGCTTGAAGAGGAAAAAACATTGGTTCCCTCGTTATCCGCATTGCTGGAAAGGGAGGTTTGGCTTGACAGCCGCTACATTCTTAACGCTATGCTGGATATGCTGGACGATGTGGCCAACAACCAAAATGTGGAGCTTGCCCTCAGCCCGCCCGGTTTTGATAAGTTTTTAGAGCCGGCCGATCTTTGGGTGAAAAACCATTGTTTTGCGTACATATCCGGAAGTAACGATACTTCCTCGCGTCTCATGTCCAGTGAGTTTGTTACTGTGAACGCATTTTTTATGGCGGCAGAAAAATATTGGGCGCGGCTTCCCTATGAGTGTATGCAAAAAAAATGGATAAACGAACAGCTGAAATCTCTCAGGTGAGTTCTTTCACGCCCGCAGCTTGAGTGCCGCCGTTAACAAAGCGCATAACGGCGCGTTTGCAGGCAATTTGCAGATACGCGATCTACCGCCGCTGCCCTGCGGAAACCACAGCCCCCGCCGGGCAGCTTTCTGCGCAAAGACCGCAATGCAGACAGTTTTGTTTCAGTATGGCATAGGGCGAGCCGGGCTTTATGCACTGTTGCGGGCAAACTTCCGCGCATGTTCCGCAGGCTATGCAGTCCCCGGTAATATCGTAACCCTTTACCTGCTCTTGCCACCCGCCCATCAATATCGTTTCGCGATATATTGGCGTTTTGGATAGATCAAAATATTCGCACTGCCCCTCACGTATGCAAAAAACCTCCAAAATATCTCTGCTGGATCCGGGGTACACCTCATTCATGGATGGGTTGTCCTCAAAGATATCGGTCAACAAAGCACGGTCGGCCCGTTCAACATTGCCGCGCAGAGAAAGCATCTCCCAATTTTTTGTCATACCGGTTATAGCCACAAATTTTTGTTCCGTTAACTGCTTGAAAAATTCCTTGCCGCGAGCGGTAAGAAAATACAGCGCGTCATCCTCTACACGCATAATGTCAATAATGCGCACCGTGGGCCGCCCGTCCTCCGCCACCGTTGCGAACGCGAGATCCTTCACCTCACGCATCAATTTTAAAAAATGTTGTAACTGCATAGCGCCACTTCCCTTTTCAGTGTATTTCTTGTGCCAATTCACCGCGATTAGCAGCAAAATATATTTACAGCAAAACTGCTTTATACTCTTTATAAATCAAATTTATTCACCAAGCCTCAATCCTTTACGGAATTGCAGCTATATGTGCATAAGGCTGGTATATTTTTTGCGCCAGCAGCCCCACTATAATAAAAAATAGCGCTCCGCCCGCCAGCAGCCCCAGAAAAAACTCTTGTACACAGTTGAAGCAACGCAGTACAGAGTGAGCCGCAAAAAACACAGACCCAGCTTCATTTCTATTCTGTTTATACCACGCATAAAAAAGCCCTCCTAATTAGTGTAATTACATCTAACGCTCATAAAACCGCTAACTCAAAGGTTTTAAAAATGGCCTGCGTGGCTATTCCGCTTGCATAAATGCCATATTTAAACTTATTATAGCACTATTTTATATAATAGTAGGCAATAAAAAAACAAACCGCCCTTTATTCAAAAAAGGCGGTAGATTATCACAGGCTCAATATATGCAAAAAACTCAAACTGCCGCAGAATACCAGCCTGCACACCTATTTGGAAACGCATTTATGACCTAAAACGGCACGAAAATAAACATCAAAGCACACGTTGCGTTTAATGGATACATCAAAAGATGCAGAATTCCCTTATTTCATAAATTCCCCATGGAAGTATATACCGTTAAAGGCACAGTTGGCTGCAAATAAAAAAATATGCAGCGTTTCGCGGAGCGGTGCATCTTCTTGATGCCACTACCGCTTCAATATGCTCAATACTTCAAGCGTATTACCATCCACGCAAAATTTCACTTCAAAATTTTTATATTCCATACCGTAGATACGCTCAGCGTCAGCGTGATAGCCGGGCCGCGGGTCCTGTGCCAGCAGCGCGCGCAGCGCCGCCTCCTCTTCTTTATTTACCAGCCTGAGGCTCTCCCGACCCATTCGCACATCCAGCAACGGTGAGGGCGGAGCCGAAAAGCCCGTGGCGGCCTCCGGGTGGCAGTCTGTAAAGGGCAGGTATGGCTTTATATCATATATGGGCGTACCGTCCAGCATGTCAGCTCCGCTCACATATATCAGCGGTCCGTTTTCCGCTGCCTTGTCTATCCCCTCCAGTTTCACGCTGGACAGCGCGATCTTATTTGGGCGATATGGCGAGCGGGTAGCAAATACGCCCATTCTGGCATTCCCGCCCAGCCGCGGCGGACGAACCGTGGGAGACCAATCCTCCTGCTTCGCCTGAGAAAAGCCCCATAGTATCCATATATGAGAAAATTCTTCCAATCCACGCACAGCCTCTGCGCTTCTGTATTCAGGCTCAAATATTACAGCCGCGTGAAGCTGCTCCACTAAGCCGCTTTGGCGGGGGATACCAAATTTAGATGGGAAATCAGTTTTTATATGCGCAATTATGTTCAGCTCCGTCATTAACGCGCTCCTTTCATAATGCCAGCCTCAAGTCAATTCACTGTTTGCCTGCAAACGGGCGAAGCCGCCGCCTTGCGTTTCGGTTTCCCAAAAGCTTCAGCCACCGTAAATACGTCTGTCGCTTTCACAATATACCGCAGACCTGCCGCAGGCAATTTTCAGCGTATCCATAATATGATGTATAATAAATATTACAGCTTATGTCAAGCATATGTATTTGTATATTCCCCAATATTTTTAAAGAAATTTATACAGGCATACTAAAATCCGCAAGCTTCCATATCAGGTATCAGCAATATTTTACTGAAGATGCATCTTTTAAATTGGTCTTGGCTTCACACACAGCGCATACTTTTTTAAAAACACCTCACACCAATAGCAACAAGCCATAAATTCTATGATATGTGCCAATAAAAAAGATTTTCACACTATTACCATACCAAACAACCCAGCAATAAAATAAAAATACGGTATATAATTTGCATGAAGTTTGCATTATATTCATATTTTTCTCAGAAAACATATTTATATGGGCTTTGTAAATAATTTATTTTCTGAATTAAAAATTATGGTTTATTATGGTATACTTATTCGTATGGAATGTAAACGTTGCAAAAATGAAATGGTAAAGAGGGCAAGCAAGGCTCCTGTTCAGAGCGTTCAGGTGTATGTGTGCCCAAAATGCGGTACTGTTGTAATAATAGACGCAGACGGCGATCAAAACTGGGAGCCGTGATATAATTGTTCTTCACAAAAGGGTTCTTGCAGTAAATACAGCATTTGGCGCGCAACACGGTGTTTGCGAAAGCGGCACAGCAGGTTTGGGCAAAGGGAGACACTATGGGTGTAAAACAGCAATTTGACGCTATTTCCAAAAGCTATGATGCACAGCGCAGGCAGCTCATACCCTGCTTTGATGATTTTTACAAGCTCCCCATTGAAGCCATAGATTTTCAGGGAGACTCACCTCGCATATTGGATATAGGCAGTGGTACGGGTTTATTTACCTCATTTATGCTGGAAAAATACCCCAACGCCAGATTTACTCTTATAGATTTTTCAGAAAAAATGCTTGCCGTGGCGAAGGAACGCTTTGCCGGGCACAAAAACTTTGAATATATAGCGGCAGACTATACAAAACATTGTTTTTCTGACCGTTTTGATATAATAATATCCGCATTATCTATACATCACCTGCCCGCCTCCCAAAAGGAGCTGCTATACGCCAAGTGCTTTTCTCTGCTTAATAATAATGGTTTTTTTGTAAATGCAGATCAGGTGTTAAGCCCCCATTCAAGCTTAGAAACAATGTTTTATGATCGCATATGGAAATCTGTTAAGGAAAGCGGGCTGGCCGCTGATGAGATAGAAAAAGCCAGAGAACGCGTAATGCTGGACGATCCATCCACACTTGAAGATCAGCTGTTCTGGCTGCGCACTGCCGGCTTTAGTGAGGCAGACTGCATATATAAATACTACAGCTTTTGCGTACTTTTCGCCCGAAAATAGCTTTGCAAAAAATACTGCGCTGCTTCCCAAATCAGCACAGACCCTTTAAATTTTTGCCTAAACCGTATAATCTATTTTCTTTGCAAATACATAATTGACCCATTTTATAAAAATCTTTGCAAAAAAAAACACCTTTTGCTATACTGTACGGGTGATTATCAACAATTGGAAATAGAGGATCAGTGAATGTCACAACCATACACCCGAACAAAATTGAGCTGTTATCTTAGTTACATTACGCAGGCGGCAGTAAACGGTTTATTACCGTTGCTTTTTGTTACGTTCCAACGCCAGTTTGGCATATCGCTTGATCAAATTGCGCTGCTTATATCAATAAACTTTGGCGTTCAGCTCTGTGTAGACCTTCTCTCTGTAAAATTTGTGGATAAAATAGGCTATCGTGCCTCCGCAATAATAGCCTGCGCCTGTGCCGCAATTGGCTTGGCCGGCGTTGGCCTTTTCCCGTTGATTTCGGGCAACGCCTATGTTGGTCTGCTTGTTGCGGTAATAATAAGCGCGGTGGGCGGCGGAATAATAGAGGTGCTGGTAAGCCCCATAATTGAGGCCTTGCCGGGAGATGGCAAAGCCGCCTCCATGAGCCTGCTGCATTCCTTTTATTGCTGGGGCAGTATGGCGGTGGTGCTGCTTTCCACGCTCTATTTCAATACAATAGGCCTGGCAAACTGGAATCTGCTGCCCGCGCTTTGGGCAATAGTGCCCATTGCCGCTCTTATTCTATACACAAAAGCGCCGCTTGTACCGCTTGTTTCAGAGCATGAAAAAATACCGCTCAAAAAACTTTTCTCCCGCAAGCTGTTCATAATGTTTTTGATATTCATGGTGTGTGCAGGCGCGTCAGAACAGGCTATGAGCCAGTGGGCTTCGCTATTTGCAGAGCTTGGTCTGGGCGTATCCAAAACCGTGGGCGACCTTTTAGGCCCCTGTGCATTTGCATTTTTTATGGGAATTTCCCGAATGATGTACGGCCTGTGGGGAGCTAAATGGAATCTAAAAAATGCGCTTCTCATATCTGGCGGGCTGTGCGTAGCCAGCTATATGCTGGCGGTATTTTCTCCAATACCGCTTCTCTCTTTGCTGGGCTGCACCCTTTCCGGCTTTTCCGTGGGCCTTATGTGGCCGGGTACGTTCAGCCTCACCTCACGCGGTTTTCCGGCGGGCGGTACTGCCATGTTTGCAATTCTGGCTTTGGCAGGAGATTTGGGCTGCTCGGCAGGTCCGGCCGTTGTGGGCTTGGTATCCGGGGCGGCAGAGGATGGCATGTTTGCAAATATACAAAGCTGGTTTACCGGCGGCTCACTTATGGAAACCGGGCTTAAAACCGGACTGCTTGCGGCATCTGTATTTGCCATCATAATGGTGGTGGGGCTTATTGCCCTTCGTGCGCGGCGCGCAAATCAAAAAACCGCAAAAAAATTGGAGGCGTGAACTATGAAGGGAAAAACAGCAGTGGTAACAGGCGGCTCTAACGGCATAGGCCGCGCGCTCACGCTGGCGCTTTTGGAGCGCGGCGCAAATGTTGCCGTTATAGATAAATACGCCCCTCCGGCTTCCATTTCAAAATCTGAAAATTTACTTTTCATGCAGGGCGATATTGCCGAAAAACATAGCGTAGAAGCTTTCTCGGCAGCTGTTATATCACGCTTCAAAAGTGTGGATAGCATAATAAACAACGCCTGCTTCTCAAACGGCGGCATAATTTCCGGCTGCACCTGGGAGCGCTTCAGCGAGATTTTAAGCACGGGCGTCACCGCGCCTTATTATTTAACGCTGCAGCTCATGCAGCATCTAGCACCCGGCGCCGCCATAGTGAATATATCCTCCAGCCGCGCATATATGTCTCAACCGGATACAGAGAGCTACACTGCGGCAAAGGGCGGCATTTCTGCGCTCACCCACGCACTGGCTGTGAGTCTGCGCGGTTTGGCGCGGGTAAATTCCATAAGTCCCGGCTGGATAGACACCGGCGCATTCCAGCAGGCCGAAGGCTACACTCCCCGGTATTCGCAAGCGGATATTTTACAGCATCCCGTTGAACGGGTGGGACGGCCTGATGATATTGTTGAGGCAGCCCTATTTCTTTTGAGCGATAAAGCAGGCTTCATAACCGGCCAAAACCTTACAATAGACGGCGGTATGAGCACACAAATGATATACAGCGCAGATTGCGGATGGGAATATCATCCAAATGAGCGCAGAGAATATTGACGCATGACGGCCTTTTATGCTAACTTAGTAGTTGTATAGTAGTGTTTCACGCCCTAAGGGGGGTCGCCATGACGAAGGATTTTTTTGAATTCACATCTGAAAACGTAAAAAATTTAAACGATACAGAGCTGAAACTGTTTGATTTTGTTGTGAAAAATATGGACAGGGTAAAGCATATGAGCATACGTATGTTTGCTCATGAATGCTTTATTTCCACCACCACAGTTTTCCGCTTTGTCAAAAAGCTGGGCTTTTTGGGCTACAATCAGTTTATAGCCATGCTGCAGCTCACAGACGACAATGTGGAGCACGCAGTTATACCCCAAACAATGAAAAATCAGGGGTATCGTGAGGAGTACCTTAAAAACATAATAGAGACTGTGCGCGTGCTGAAAAAAGAAAGTGTGGAGGCGCTCAAAGAGGCGCTGCTCAAGCACCCCAAAATATATATACTGGCATACGGTCTAACCGTTGAGGTAGCAAAGTATGTGCGCCATTTGCTCATAGTAATGGGATATGATGCAGAGCTTGTTTCTATGGACTATCAGGTGTCCTCCCTGTTAAAGCGCATAAAAGAGGACGACCTAGTTTTCGTACTTTCCTACACTGGCGCAAACAAGCGCATAATAGACATGATAGAGCACATAAAAAGACACACAGCGGCCAAGGTGGTTTCCCTTACGCGCGCAGACAATAATATGACGCAAATGATGAGCGACATAAACTTTTATTTGTTCGCGGATGAAATAAAATACAACGGCCGTGATATAACATCGCGCATATCAATGATAGCCATACTTGAAACCGTGCTGTACGAAATACTCCCCGCAGACGCATGATGTTTTTATAAATAGCTTTGTATGTCCGCAAATCGCACACTATGTTTTTTCCGCTTAATAATATGAATAATGCTCCGCAATTTTATGTGAACTCCATATAAAAATACCCTCCTAAAAAGAGGGTAAATTTGTTGGATGGATATACCTCTTCCCGCCGTGAAGCGGATCAAGGTTGTATATATACTTTACCGCACAACTGTGAACTTCTTGTGTGCATTGCTTTAACAAGCTGTAAATATTTATATTATGCCAAAAACATTTAAATGAAACGCTCAAACCGCTCGCTTGCAGCCTTGCACACCGGGCATTTGGCGGGCGGATCGTTCTTTGCACAAAGATAACCGCAAACAGAACAGCGCCACACGGGGTATTTCAATTGTATTTCACCCAGCTTCGGGCCTTGCTTCGCATTTTCCTTCGCACCAGCCTTTTCGGCTTGCCGCCTGTCAGGTATCTGCCGTTCACCATCAAAGCTCTCCCCCACGTACAGCGCGCAAAAACATGCCCCATACTGCGCCAGATCCTCGTCACGGTAATAGCAGGGGCACACTATATCCAGATTGTCCTTTGCCTCTCCCCGCACCAGACGGCAGGGGCAGGCCTCTATGCCATAGCGCTTCTCGTTTTTCAATATACCCGCTACAAGGTTCTTGCAAAATTCCTCATCCGGGTGCAGCTTATAGCCTCCTGCCTCAGCCACTTCCTTTATCTCACAATATTTTTCAGCAATGATATCCCTATCCATAAAACTCACTTTCCCGCCAGTTCCTCCAGCCTATCCAGATCATAGCCCACTATTGTCTCGCTTCCGTTCAAAACAATTGTGGGAAAAGAGCCGCTGGGGTTGAACTCCATTTGTATGTCTACCACCATGTCCTCCTCGTTTTCGGGCACAGTATCAACATCCACATACGAATATGCTATTCCGTGTGAATCAAAAAATTCCTTTGTTTTCTTGCACCAGCCACAGGTGGACAATGCAAAAATATTTATTTGCCCCACATTCCTGCCGTCTACCGTATTAAAGCCTATTGTAGAAATATCTGCCATGACCATACCTCTTTTCTTTGGATTTATATACCTCTATAATATAAACCCAAAAGCGAGGTCTTATTCATTGCAATTGATTATTGTTCTGCTTCGCCAAATATGCGCGCAGCCCCCACCGCATCATCCACAGGCAGCGAGAAAGACATGCCCCGCCCCGGCGTAGTAAGCCCTGCGCCCTTGCATACCGCCTTCATTATCTCACATTTGCGCTCCGCTTCCACCAGCGTGAGCACCACCTCTTTTTCCGGCTCTATAGTTATTCCGAAAAACTTTTGTGCCTCATGCGCGCCCGTACCACGCGCATACAGCACCGTGCCTCCGCCGGCACCCGCCTTTCTTGCCGACTCCACAACATCGTCTGCAAAGCCGCGGTTTACTATTGTAACTATAAGCTCAAATCCGCCTTTCAAAATGTTCACCCCCGTAAAAAATCATTCATCGGCCGCGCCGGATATAAACTGCAGCGTCATAGGCCCGCCCACACTTGATATGGGTATTGTAAACGCTATGCCTCCGCCCGGCTGATCCAGCTCCAGCTCCTTGCGCAGCCTGTCCATAATGGCGGGCAAGCGCTCTTCCGCAGCCACGCTGAGCACTATATCCCTTTTGCTCTCACCCAAGCCAAGTATATCCATTATTTCTGAATTGGCCGTGCCCCGCCCCATAAAGGACAGGTGAAAATCACTGCCCTCACGCGTACAAATCTCCGTAACACGCTGCCCCTGGCCTCTGTCCACAATTGTTACCAAAATTTTGATTCGCTTTTTTGATACGCTTCGCGTACAAATATTTACGCCTTCCAGTGATCTCTCCATCACACAAACCTCTCATAAAACAATGTTGCGCACAATTCCGTTCGGCGCGGTAAACCCGCCGCCGCGTTACATCTCTATTATATCGTCTTCCGTCTCTCGTACTGCGGCGGCCAGCTCCTCGCCCAGCTCGCCAATGCCTTCCGCTCCTGCGCTGCGCAGCTTCAGCTTATACACAAGTCCCAAAAGCTGTATGGTGACAAGCGGCGTCATTGCCACAAGCGCCACCAGGCCAAAAGCGTCTGTTAATATATTTCCGCCTGAGGCCGCGCACGCCCCCATTGCAAATGGCAGCAAAAATGTTGCAGTCATAGGCCCTGAGGCCACACCGCCAGAATCAAAAGCTATTGCGGTGAACACCTTGGGCACAAAAAATGTCAGCGCCAGCGCCAGCCCATAACCGGGAAGTATGAACCACCATATTGAAACGCCCGTGAGCACGCGCAGCATTGAAAGCCCCACTGAGGCCGCCACCCCCAGCGAAAGGCTTATCAGCATGGAGCGCTTGCTTATGGCACCAACCGTTATTTCCTCCACCTGTTCGTTTAAAACGTGTACTGCAGGCTCCGCCATAACCACAAAAAATCCCATCACCGCACCCAGCGGCACAAGAATCCAGCTATATTCCAGCCCGCCTATCACCTGCCCAAGGTAATTTCCCACCGGCATAAAGCCCACATTCACCCCCGTCATAAAAAGAGCAAGGCCAAAGTATGTATATGCCAGCCCCACGGCTATTCTCAATATCTGGCTGCGCGGAAGTTTCAAATAAACCATCTGAAAGATAATGAAAAATGCCACAATTGGGAGCAGCGCTACTCCCACCTCTTTCAAATACTTTGGAAATCCTGCGGAAAACGCGCTCAACAGCTCTCCAACCCCTGAAATACTAACGGCCTCCCGCGTGGCGCTCTCCGCCCCTGATGATCCAAACAGCATACCCAGCAGCATTACCGCCAGCACAGGCCCTACAGAGCACAAAGCTACCAGCCCAAAGCTGTCATCTCTTGAGCTTTTTCCGCCGCGCACCGCCGCCACGCCTATGCCAAGCGCCAGTATAAAAGGTACCGTCATGGGTCCGGTGGTCACCCCTCCCGAATCAAAAGACATTGCAAGATAATCTTTAGGCACAAAGGCAGCCAGGGCAAAGAGCGCAATATAAAATATTATAAGCAGGCGCGAAAGCTGCATCTGAAAAACTATTCTCAATAGCGCCAGCACTAAAAACAGCCCCACGCCAAGCGCCACCGCAAGTATAAGCGTTGCAGACGGCACGGATGACACCTGCTCCGCCAGCACCTGTAAATCGGGTTCGGCCACCGTTATTATTACGCCTATTAGAAAGGACACGATTATAAGCAGCAGCAGCTTACGAGATTTTGTGAGCTGCGAACCTATGCTCTCTCCCATGGGCATCATAGACATATCCGCCCCCAACGTAAAAAGCCCCATGCCCAGTATGAGCAGCAGCGCCCCCACAATGAACAGCGCAATAGTTCCTGCCGGCATTGGCGCCACCGTAAAATTCAATATGAGCACTATTACAGAAATGGGCAGCACGGCAGTAAGCGATTCCCGCACCTTTATCAGCAGGTTTCTGCTTACAGCGCTGCGTTTTTCCGCCGCCTTTTTTATGCGAGCCTCCGCCAATACACTTCCTCCCATTTTATATAGCTCTACACCGCAAGTATACAAAATACCTACCGCGTTGTCAAAAACCTTGCGCCAATGTTATAATGTCGCGGGGGGATGTATGTTTTGCAGTGTAAAAAGGTCATTGGTATAAATTACATCTGCATAATAGCCGCGGGCGTTCTGTGGGGAATAATAGGCATATTTGTACGCCATTTTTCAGTTATAGGTCTTTCCGCTATGCAAATGGTGGCCGCTCGCGCCTATGTTTCGGCAGCGTTGCTGGTGGTTTTTTTGCTAATAAAGGACCGTTCGCTGCTAAAGATACGCCTGCGCGACATCTGGTATTTTATTGGCACGGGCATAATAAGCTTCGTGCTTTTCAATTTTTGTTATTTTACCGCAATTGGCATGGCTTCACTGTCTGTAGCCGCCGTCCTGCTTTATACAGCACCCATATTTGTCACAATGATGTCCGCACTCATTTTTAAGGAAAAGCTTACCGGCAGAAAAGCCGCCGCTTTGGCGCTGGCTTTCCTTGGCTGTGTGCTTGTTACCGGCGTGCTGGGCGGAGCCGATGCAGTAAGCGGAGCAGGCGTGTTTTTTGGTGTTGCCTCAGGCCTTTTGTATGCGCTTTACAGCATATTCGGCCGGATCGCCCTTTCCCGCTACAGCCCGCTGACTGTAACTGCGTACACTTTTATATTCGCTTCCATAGGCGTCACCCCTTTTGCCAATTTGGGCGGCACGGCTGTGATCTCTCCGGATGCCTCGCTGCTGCCGCTGCTTCTTTTGTTTGGCGTGATCTCAGGTCTGCTGCCCTACGCGCTGTATACAAAGGGGCTTTCTGGCGTAGAGCCGGGGCGCGCCTCTATTATGGCCTCTGTAGAGCCGGTGGTTGCCACGCTCACCGGTGTTATTTGTTTTGGCGAAGCTCTTGGCCCGGCAGGCATTGCTGGCATAGCAGCCGTTGTGATCGCGCTGGTTATACTAAATACCGTAAACCCCTATAAAAAACAGGACAAAATCGGCTGATTTTTGCCATTGATTCTATTTTCGCAAAAATATGCTCATATTCTGTAAAAAAACTATTTATAGCGGTATTTAGCTTGCATTTACCCTTGAATATATTGTAAAATGATAATATCAATACTTATTCATCGGAGTTGAAAATATTATGCGCAGGACTGTGATTTGCTTGGTGCTCGTTGTATGCATGCTGGCTGCATGCAGTTTTACCGTTCCGGAGGACATTTCCGGCGGTTTTGGTACGCTTTTTCGCAATATATTCAAAATAGTTGGCGCGAACACGGCGGCGGAAACCGCTGCACCCGCTGCACCTTCGTCAGCCCAGCAGCCCCAGCAGGACAGGCCGCTAGGCGAAGATATAATGGACGGTATGAGCACGCTTTTCAGAAATGCGTTCAAAATAGTGGGGGTCAAGCTGGGTGAAGAACCCACGCCCATTCCCTCCCCAACGCCGGAGCCGCTGCCCTCTCCCACTCCCAGCCCCACCCCGCAGCCCACTCCCGCGCCTACGCCTACGCCAAAACCCACTCCTACGCCCAGCCCCACGCCCGAACCAACACCCACGCCCGAACCCATACCCGCAAAATACAGTATGGCCTGGGCAGAAAAGTATGCGCCCGGCTCCTGTGCTTCATATGAGGAGCAGGTGGGAGATAACGGCATATATATAGACGAACAAAACCAGCTGCGTCCGCCCGCGGGAAAATACAGCCTTGTGGTGGATTACTACAATCAGGCGGTTTGGGCATATTCTCAAGATGAAGCGGGCAACTATACTGTTTTGGAGCGCGTTATGATTTGTACAACCGGCGGCAACGGAAACTGGACGCCTGAAGGAAAATACAAGATGGATGATGACTACAAGCGTTTTGGATATTTTCCCAGCTTCAATTGCTACGGCCAGTACTGGTCTCAAATGGCAGGAAACTTCTATTTCCACTCAGTATTGTATTCAGAGAGAGATGCAAGCACGCTGAGCAAAAGTTCTTATAAAAATCTTGGCACTCCCGGCTCTCACGGCTGCATACGTCTGCTGGTTCCGGATGCCCGCTGGATATACGAAAATTGCGCACCGGGAACCCCCTGCGAGGTAACTACGGATATAAAAAAGGACGAGCGTCTCAAGAAACTGCTGAAGTTGGGCGTGAAAGGCGCCGCAGATTATGTGGAGCCTGCAGAGGAAACAGCGGAACCCTCGCCCTCACCTCAAGCCACCCCTTCGCCTGATGCGCAATCCGCAGCAGATGCAACGCCTACTCCCTCACCGGATTCTTCCGTAGAGCCATCGGCGAACGAACAGCAATAATATTTTACTGCCCACGGCATAAAGCAGTAAAATTTCAGCAGTTGATATCAAAAATATACGGCTTCCAAAAGCCGTCCAAAAAAACCTCAAAGTCAGAAATTGAGGTTTTTTCTTTTTGATAAAACCACCCTTCCGCTGATGAGCAGCACTCTTCAATATATCAAAGCGCTTTCAAAAGGATATTCTTTGATATTTGGCATATGCCCGTTTCCAATCGCTGATATGTGCCGCTGCTAAAATTTTGAGAACAAAAAAACCGCGCTTCATGCGCGGCTTTTTTGCGTGAACCAGTTCTCTTCTCAGTCCGTTCCGGCATTGCTGCTGGAAGTTTCAAAAAAGCTATATTATACGAGTTCCGCTTTCGCCCTTTAGCGCCAGCTCCGCTTTTTCAAGAGAGCCTATAATGGCCTTTCTTCCCGCTTTGCTTTCCGCAAACAAGCAAGCCGCCTGAACCTTGGGCAGCATGCTTCCGGGAGCAAACTGCCCCTCATCCGAATAGGCCTTGGCTTGTGCCACTGTCATTTCCGAAATATTTTCCTGATCAGGTTTGCCAAAGTTTATAGCCACCCTGTCCACCGCGGTTAGTATGAAAAGATACTCTGCATCAACAAGCTCAGCCAGCTTTTCGGCAGCAAAATCTTTATCCACCACGGCCGCCACACCCTCGTAGCCATGCTCTGTTTTAACTACAGGAATACCGCCGCCGCCGCCCGCTATTATTACCTCACGGTCATTCATCAGCGTTGCCAGAGTGACGTGCTCATAAATGCTTACCGGCTTGGGCGATGCCACCACTCTGCGCCAGCCGCGCCCGGCATCCTCCACATATTTGCATCCGGTCTCCTCCATCAGCTTCTTGGCTGTAGCCTCGTCATAGTAGCTGCCAATAGGCTTGGTGGGGTTTTGGAAAGCGGGATCATCCGCATCCACTATAACCTGTGTAAGCATTGTTATAACGGGCGTTTCGTCGTCGCCCTGCCTCACCAGCTCTGCGTCTATAGCCTGCTGCAAATGATAGCCAATATAGCCCTGGCTCATTGCCGTGCATTCTGCCAAAGGCATCAGCGGAGATATGCCCGCCTCGTGACCCTTTTCAAACACAAGATTTATCATGCCCACCTGCGGACCGTTTCCGTGGCAAATAATGATATCATGCCCTTCAATTATAAGCGGAACTACAGCCTTTGCCGTATTCTGCACCTTTTCAAGCTGTTCCTGCGGCGTATTACCCAGCGCGTTGCCGCCCAGCGCTATAACCATTCTGCTCATTATTGTTCCTCCCTTAGTGTGCGCAACACCGCCCAAATCCGTCTGCCTGTTTGGGCGGTATTGCCTTATATACTATTTGCCCTCATATACCAGCTTTCCGTTGGATATGGTGTAGGCTACCTTTGTATCAGATATCTTCTTCGGGTCTATTTTCAATATGTCTTCACCCAGCACAACCAGATCGGCCTTTTTGCCCACCTCTACTGTGCCTATCATATCTTCCATAAAGTTTTGGTATGCCACATTTTTAGTGTATATCTCAAGCATCTGATATGCCGAAAGCCCCTGCTCCGGCCAGCGGTACATATCCGTATCCT
>CAYXBW010000035.1:0-22047 GCA_964463305.1 uncultured Christensenella sp.
CCCGGCGCTTGCCGCCCTTGCCCGTGAACTGCTTGAGCATCTTTTTCATCTGGTCAAACTGATTCAAAAGGCGGTTCACTTCTTGTATCTGCGTGCCGCTGCCCGCCGCTATACGTCTTCTGCGAGAGCCGTTTATTATCTGCGGGTTTATGCGTTCCTCCCGCGTCATTGAAAGCACTATCGCCTTGGTGCGCGCCAGCTGTTTTTCATCGAACTGCATACCCTTAAGCTTTGCGCCGCCCGGCATCATTGCCAGTATATCGCTCATGGAACCCATGTCCTTTAGCTGCTCCATCTGCTCCAAAAAATCCTCCAGCGTAAGCTGATCCTTTGTTATCTTCTGCTGCAGCTCGCGTGATTTCTTTTCCTCAAATGCATTTTCGGCCTTTTCTATGAGCGTTAGCACATCGCCCATGCCCAGTATTCGAGAGGCCATGCGGTCGGGATGAAACTGCTCTATATCTGTGAGCTTTTCGCCCACGCCCACAAACTTTATGGGCTTGCCCGTCACCGCGCGCACAGACATCGCCGCGCCGCCGCGCGTATCGCCGTCTATCTTGGTCATTATTATGCCGTCTATGCCAATGTTGTCATTGAAGGTGGTGGCGGCGTTCACCGCGTCCTGACCCGTCATAGCGTCCAGCACCAGCAGCGTTTCTGTGGGGTTCGCCGTTTGCTTGAGCTGCTTCAGCTCCGCCATCATTTCATCGTCTATGTGCAGCCGACCCGCCGTATCCACGATTATAACATCCTCCGCGCTGAGCGTTGCGTGGTGCAGCGCCTCTTTGAAAGTTTCGGAGGGGTTTTGCTGACCCTTGTCAAAAACGTCCACGCCCACCTGCTCGCCCACCACGTGCAGCTGCTTTATGGCAGCGGGGCGGTATATGTCGCAAGCCACCAAAAGCGGCTTTCTGCCCTGCTTTTTGTACCAGCCTGCCAGCTTGGCGCAAAAGGTGGTCTTGCCCGCGCCTTGAAGCCCCATCATTAGTATTATGGTGGGGTTGCCGCTCTTTATGTCCGTATGCGTGCCGCCCAAAAGCTCCGCCATTTCGTCCCGTACCAGCTTTATCACCTGCTGGCCGGGCGTGAGACTCTCTAATATCTCAACTCCCGTAGCTTTTTCCGAAAGATCCTTTATGAAATTTTTTACAACCGCAAAGTTTACGTCCGCCTCCAGCAGCACCAGCTTTATTTCGCGCATGGCCGCTTTAATATCCACCTCGGAAAGCTTTCCGCGTGAGGTAAGCTTGCTGAACAGGCTTTGCAGTTTTTCCGCTACTCCTTCAAACGCCATTTATATATTCTCCGTGCCGACTTCGCCGGCCTCCATTTGCTTTTTCACCAGACCCAGTTTGGCTTCCATATCGGCAAGCTTTTTGCGCGCGCGGCTCAGTATGTCCATCACGCCCTGTCTGGTTATTCCGTATTCGCCCGCTATCTCCGCCAGCGAAAGATCGTCGTTATAGTATAGTTCAAACACCTTTGCCTGCTTCTCTGTTAGAAAGCTGCCGTAAAAATCGAAGAAAAGCGGCATATCCAGATCTTTTTCGCTTTTCATATCGCTCCCCCTTCAAAAAAACAGGTGTAAAGGTTTTTTGGTTTACACCTGTTTTATTATACAGTTATATGCCGCTTTGTCAAGCGTTTTTTACTCTATTATTGCCTTGGCGAAATCCTTTGCGTCAAAGGGCTGCAGATCGTCTATGCCCTCACCCACGCCAATGAAGCGCACGGGCACGCCCGTGATGTCCTTTACGGCGCACACCACGCCGCCCTTTGCCGTGCCGTCCAGCTTGGTGAGAATGATGCCCGTAAGCTTCACGCTCTCGTTAAATATCTCGGTCTGTGAGATGGCGTTTTGACCCGTTGTGGCATCCACCACCAAGAAGGTTTCGCGGTGCGCATCCGCATATTCCTTGTCTATCACGCGGTTGATCTTTTCCAGCTCGCCCATGAGGTTCTTTTTGTTGTGCAGTCTGCCCGCCGTGTCTATTATGAGCAGATCCGCGTCCGCGTGCTTTGCCGCGTCTATGGCATCATAAACCACCGCCGCGGGGTCTGCCCCCTCCGCATATTTTATCACGCGGGTGCCGGAGCGTTCGCCCCACACGGAAAGCTGCTCTGCCGCCGCCGCGCGGAAGGTGTCCGCCGCCGCCAAAATAACGCTCTTGCCCTGCGCGCTGTAATGTGCCGAAAGCTTGCCTATTGCCGTGGTTTTGCCCACGCCGTTCACGCCCACTATCAGCATCACGCTGGGTTTTTTTATCTCAAGCGGCTCTGCCTGCATATATTTTGCCAATATATCCACCAGCACGCTCTTTATTTCCTCCGTGTCGGATATCTTGTGCTCTTTGGTGTGGTCGCGCAGCGCGTCTATTATTTTATCCGTTGTGGCCACGCCTATGTCCGAAAGTATGAGAGCTTCTTCAAGCTCCTCAAAAAACTCCTCGTCCACCTTGCGAAAGCTCTTTATAACGTTATTCAGCTTGCCGGAGATATTCTCCCGCGTCTTTTGCATACTTGCCTTGATCTTATCAAACAATCCCATATCTTTTCTTCCTTTCTATATAACCTGTGCCGCACAAATGCGCTCACTGCGCCTTTTCCAGACTCACGGAAACGATATCCGAAACGCCCTTTTCGTGCATGGCTATGCCATACAGCGTATCGCAGATAGCCATTGTGGGCTTTCTGTGCGTGATAACTATAAATTGCAGCTCTGCCGACAGCTTTGTGAGGTAATCTGCCAGCCGCACAAGGTTCGCCTCGTCTAGCGGCGCGTCTATCTCGTCCAAAAGACACACGGGAGAGGGGTTTATTTGCAGCATCGCAAACAGCAGCGCAATGGCGGTGAGCGCCTTTTCCCCGCCGGATAAAAGCGATATGTTTTGCAGCTTCTTGCCGGGCGGCTCTGCTATTATCTCTATGCCGCACTCCATTATATCTTCCTCGTCCAAAAGCTGCAGCTCTGCTATGCCGCCGCCGAAAAGCTCGCTGAACACCTTTTTGAAGCCGCTGTTTATCTGCGAAAACTTATCGCGGAAGCTGGCCTTCATGCCGGATAAAAGCTCGCCTATAATCACTTTGAGGTCTTCGCCCGCCTTTAACAGATCGGCACGCTGCACCACCAGATTGTCATAGCGCTCACGCACCCGCGCATAATCCTCTATGGCGTTGGGGTTCACGGAATCCATGCCCCTCAGCCTTGTTTTTATTTCATCCAGCTCACGTGAGGTGCCGGAAAAATCTTCTTCCTTTAGTAAGAGCGCGTTTGCGTAGGTTAGCCCGTAGTCGTCCCATAGCTTTGTCTGCATATTTTCGCGCGCCAGCTCGTTTTTTTCCTTTTGCGCTATCAAGCGGTATTTTTGCTCTATCAAAAGATTTTTGTGCTCTGTAAGCTTTTCCGCCTGCTCTGCATACCCTGCAATTTCCGCGTTCAGCTTTTCGCGGTATTCAAATTTATCCTGCACCAGCGCGCCCGCATTTTTAACGTCTGTAAAAACGTCGTCCAGCTCTTCTGCCAAAGCGTGCTTGCGATGTTTTATTCCCTTCAGCTCCGCCTGCGCGCTTTCGCACAGCGCGTCTGCGGCATCTATAGAGCCTTTTGCCTCCGTTACGGCTCGGCGCAAGTGCTCCGCCTCTTGAAGCAGCATAGATTTTTCGCTATTAAACTCACCCTGCTTTAGCTCCATTGTGCCAAGCGCTTCTTTCTTTTCTGCGTTCTCCCGCATATCTTCAGACATGCGCTGCTCCGCCTTACTCAGCGTATCGTATATTTCGTCATACTCTGCCTGCAATCGCTCAACATCTGCCTGCGCCTGCTTTGCCGCCTGCATGAGACCTTCATATTCATCGGCTGCGCTGCCAGCCTGCTCTGCCAGCGAAGTGTGCTCTGTGCGCTTTTCGCTGGCACGCTGCTCCGCCGCTATAAACTTTTGCTTTGATGAGGCTATTTCTATTTCCTGCGAGCGCAGCTTTTGCACCAGAGCGGCGTGCTCCGCCTGCCGTTTTTCCAAAAACTGCTGCTTTTCATCCGCCTGCGCTCTCAGCGTATCCAGCTTTTCCGCGTTTTGCTTTATAGACTGCTCCAGCTCCTCCGTCATGCGCTTGCGCGAAAGCAGACCCGTTCCCTTTTGCTTTATGCTGCCCCCCGTTATCACGCCGCCCGGCTTTATGAAATCTCCCTGCATGGTTACCGTGCGGAAAGAATATTCCGCTTTGCGCATAAGCGCAACGGCCACATCCATATCCTCCACTATAACAGTGCGCGCCAGCAAAAAATCCACAGCGGGCCGCACCGTCTCATCACAATCTATAAGCTCGCTTGCCACGCCCAGCACGCCATCCATAGAAAGCAGCGCGCGCTCATCATCTCTAAGATATTTCACCTTTAGTGATAGGGATGGCAAAAATGTTACGCGCCCCAGCTCATATTTTCGCAAAAAGGCTATTATCTCTTTTGCGTCTCCGTCCGTTTTTGTAACAATGTTTTGCAGTGCGTTGCCAAGTATCACTTCCATGGGCAGCTCAAAACGCTTGGGCACGTCCACCAGCTCTGCCAGCACGCCTGTTATTTTTTCAGCAATAGCCGGGTGGTCTGCCGCGCGGCGCATAAGCATACGCACGCTGTCAAAGTAGCCCTCATGTGCCTCACGCATTTCCTTTAAAAGCGCAAAGCGCGAGCGCTCCTCATCAAGTTTTTTAGAAACTGTATTTCGTTGCTCCTTTGCTCCGGAAAGCGCAGAAACGGCCTCCTGCATCTTTAGGGCCAGCTCGTTTGCGCTCTTGCGCGTATCCTCGTTTTGTGCGGTTAGCAGCTTCAGCTGCTCTCCTTGCAGCTTGGCCTCCTCTTCAAGCGCGCGGTGCTCCTGCTCGTGCGCGGCTATGCGGCCCTCCACCTCCTGGCGCTGCTTGTAGTGCATCTCTGCTTTTACGCTGCTCTCATTATAGTCTATCTGCCGCGTTTGAAGCATTACACGCGCGTTTTCCGCCCGCTCCTTTAGCCCGCCAATATTTTCCGCGTGCCCATCCGCCACCTCTGTCATATCGGAAAGCGTTTTTCTTAGGGCTTGCATACGCTCATAGTTTTCGTCCATAACCTCGTTGAGCGCATTTACTCTCTCGTTTATATCACTTATCTTTTGTGTGTTTTCCTGTATCAGCGCTTCCCACGCTTCGCATTTGTCTGTATTTTCGGCAATCGCCGCTTTGAGGTTCGCTTCCTTTTCATCCAGCAGCGCACGCTCGCCCTTCAGCTTTTCCTGAAGCTGCATCATCTCGTTCACTTTGGCGCTGTGCTGGTCTATCTCCGCTTGAAGCGCGGCCAGCTCTGCACGCGTTTCCGCCTGACGGGCGGAAAGCTCTGCCGCCTGCACATCCAAATCGGCAGATTCCTGTTCGCACTGCCCTATTTGCTGCATTGTTTTTGCGGCTCTCTCTTCCGCGCGTTCATGGTTATATAAAAACAGGTTTATTTCAAGCTGCTTCAACCGATCGCGCAGTATGAAATATTCCTTTGCCTCTACCATCTGCTGCTCAAGCGGTTCTATCTGCAATTCCAGCTCTGATATTATGTCATCTATGCGGAGTATGTTCTCGTTCGTTTTTTGAAGGTTTCGCTCCGCATCTTCCTTGCGTACGCGGTATTTTGTTATGCCCGCGGCCTCTTCAAACACCTTGCGGCGCTGCACCGCCTTGCTGTTCAAAATCTCGTCTATGCGCCCCTGGCCTATTATGGAGTAACCCTCTTTGCCTATGCCTGTATCACGAAACAGCTCCAGTATATCTTTAAGGCGGCAATTGCCCTCGTTTATGGAATATTCGCTCTCACCAGAGCGATACATTTTTCGGCGCACACAAATCTCCGAATAATCGGTATCCACCTTTTTATCCGCATTATCAAAAATGAGCGCAACCTCGCAGTAGCCTTTACGCTGGCGGGATTGCGTTCCGTTGAAAATAACGTCCTGCATGGAGGTGCCGCGCAGGTTTTTAGAGCTTTGCTCTCCCAGCACCCAGCGCATGGCGTCCGCAATATTGCTTTTGCCGCTGCCGTTTGGCCCCACCACACCCGTTATTCCGTTTTTTATTGCTATTTCCTTTTTATTGGAAAACGATTTAAAACCGTTTAGCTCAATTCTTTTTAAATACATTACCTGATCGCGCCTTTAAACACAGATTTTAATTCAAATCTTAAAACTTGTAATTTGAGTGCGCCGCGCAAACCCTCGCGGAACCGCCTCATCCAACCCAGATGCGCTTCTTGCTATAAAAACATTCCCTGCTTTTGATGCGTGACAGATATATTATTTACTGTCTATACGCACCATTGAATATACGTGCGCGAACTTTTTTTTGAATACCGGATTTAAAAGCTTTAGAACAACAAATGCCGCCGCCGCAAACACTATTCCCATTATTGCCGCCATGGCGTCAGTAGGCACCGCCGCTGTAGCCGGTATTGAGTACCCCACCCATATGCCTAAGAACAGCATTATAAGCGGAAAGATATACGCTATCAGCGAGGATTGCAGCGCGCTTTTTGAGGTGAACTCCACCTCCACACGGTCTCCCGGCTTGGCATCCAAGGTGTTTTTAGCCTCTACTGTTATGTCGTTTTGGCCGGCCAGCATACCACAGGCGCCGCACTTGGCGCACATGGAGGTACGCTTAAAAAGCAAATATGCCGTACCGTTTTTTATATCAACCACTTCGCCCGTTTCTTTCATATCTCGCCGCCTCCCGCTTTTTCCATAGTTTGCAATACGCCGCGCAGCTTTTCACAAGTCACGCGGCATATTTTTAAATCATATTTACTCCGTAACCTTTATGTGCAGCTCTCTCAGCTGCTTGTTATCAACAGGCGTGGGTGCCTGCGTCATGAGATCGGAAGCGTTTTGCACCTTGGGGAAAGCTATCACGTCCCTTATGGAGCTTGCGCCCGCCATTAGCATGGCCAGTCTGTCAAGCCCATAGGCCAAACCGCCATGAGGCGGCGTGCCGTATTTAAAAGCTTCCAAAAGGAATCCAAAGCGCTCCCACGCCTCTTCCTTTGTAAAGCCCAGCGCGTCAAACATCTTTTCCTGCAGCTCTGTGTTATGTATCCTTATGCTGCCGCCCCCCGCTTCGTTTCCGTTTATAACTATATCATAAGCTTTGGAGCGCACGCTTGCCGGCTCAACCTCAAGCTTGTCTATATCCTCATCCATAGGCGCGGTGAAGGGATGATGCACCGCAACATGACGCTTTTCCTCCTCAGAATATTCAAACAGCGGAAATTCCGTTACCCACAGCATATCCCAGGTGTTCGGCTGTATAAGCTCCAGCTTTTCAGCCAGCTTCAATCTCAGCGCGCCCAGCGAATCGAAAACCACCTTGTTTTTATCGCCCACAAAGAAGAGTATATCTCCCACCTGACCGTCCAGCCGCTCCATTATAGCGTCTATCTCGTCCTGCGTCATAAACTTTGTAATGGGCGAATTCATGCCGTCTTCTTTTATGGATATCCACGCCATGCCCTTTGCGCCGTATATTTTCACAAAATCCACCAGCGCGTCTATCTCGCGGCGGGCAAACTTGTCCGCGCAGCCCTTTGCGTTTACCGCGCGTACGCTGCCTCCGTTTTTCACAACAGAGCTAAATACCTTGAATTCAGAGTTTTCCACTATATCGCTCACGTTTTTAAGCTCAAAGCCAAAGCGTGTGTCCGGCTTGTCGCTTCCGTAGCGCTCCATCGCCTCTTTGTATGTGAGCCGCTTTAGCGGAAGCTCTACATCCATATCCATAACATCTTTGAACATCCTTTGCAGCAGACGTTCGTTTAGCTCCATAACGTCGTTTTCCTCCACAAAGGAAAGCTCCATATCTATCTGAGTAAATTCGGGCTGCCTGTCTGCCCGCAGGTCTTCATCGCGGAAGCATTTTGTTATTTGAAAATATCTGTCATAGCCGGACACCATCAATATCTGCTTAAAAAGCTGTGGCGACTGCGGCAGCGCGTAAAAACAGCCCTCTTTTATGCGTGAGGGTACAAGATAGTCTCTCGCGCCCTCCGGCGTGCTCTTTTGCAGCATGGGCGTTTCTATATCTAAAAATCCGTTTTCCTGCAGAAAATTGCGCGCAGAATTTGCTATGCGGTTTCTCAGCATAAGGTTTTTCTGCATCTCCGGACGGCGCAGGTCTAAATAACGGTATTTAAGGCGCAGCTCCTCGCGCACCTTGGAGCCATCCTCTATCTCAAAGGGAGGTGTTTCAGCGCCGCTAAGTATTTTCAGCTCCTCCACCTTCACCTCTATACGTCCGGTTGGTATTTTATCATTAACGGTATCGGCGGAGCGTTCCACAATGTTGCCGCGCACAGCCAACACAAATTCGCTGCGTATCTGCCCCACCTGCGAAAAATCGCCCTTGAATGTGGATTCGTCAAACACCACCTGCATTATGCCCGAACGGTCACGCAGGTCAACAAATATCAGCCCGCCCAGATCGCGGCGGGTGTCCGCCCAGCCCATGAGCGTTACGCTCTTTCCAATATCCTCTGTAGTAAATTCGGCACACAGCGCGCTGCGCTTCCAGCCGGCCAACATTTCTCCCATAACAAACTCTCCTATTTTTTCTATATCAAACTTTATTACACATCAGGGTCGTCCCGCCCTTTAGGGCGTATTGACCATAAATTCGTCCTTTTGTATCCGCCATAACCCGTTGCCTGCAGCGGGGTGGCTGATTTCACGGTCCGTCATTTTGGCAGGCTTTTATAATCATACAAAAGTGAGCAGTTCTTCAAGCTTCACGCTCTTTTCCTCGCCCGTTTCCATATTTTTCACAACTGCCGTGCCCTCTGCAAGCTCGTTTTCGCCTATTGTTATTACCGTGGCAACGGCCAGCTTTCCCGCAAATTTGAACTGTGCCTTAATACTGCGCGCAGCGTGATCCATATCAGCTTTTTTGCCCGCCTCGCGCAGCTTTTTCACTATTTCCGCCGCCTTGAGCCGCGCCGCCTCACCCATAGAGCAGACAAATATATCTGTCACCGCGGGCTTTGGTATTTCTATGCCCTCGCTCTCCAGCGTTAAAAGCAGGCGTTCTATGCCCATGCCAAAGCCTATGCCCGCCATAGCCGGCCCGCCTATCTCTGCCACCAGACCGTCATAGCGTCCGCCGCCGCACACTGTGCCCTGTGCGCCTATGCTGTCTGAAATTATTTCAAACACCGTTTTGGTATAGTAGTCCAAACCGCGCACAATAAAAGGGTTTATGCTGTATTCTATATCCATAACGCCCAAAAATTCTTTTAGCGCGCCAAAGTGATCGGCGCATTCGCCGCAAAGGTGGTCTATCATAACGGGCGCATCTGCCACGAGAGCCTTGCACCCCTCCTGTTTGCAATCAAGTATTCTCAGCGGGTTTTTTTCGAAACGCTCTCTGCAGTCATTGCAAAGCGAATCAAAGTTGCCGCGTAGGTATTCCTTTAGCTTTTCATGGTATATTGGGCGGCAAACCGGGCAGCCTATGCTGTTTATGTTTAGCCGCAGCCCGCCAATGCCCAGCCTAGCGAAAAGCGAAAGCGCTATGCTTATCACCTCCGCGTCAACACTTGCCTGCGTGGCGCCAAAAACCTCCACGCCAAACTGGTGATGCTCTCTCAGCCTGCCTGATTGCGGCCGCTCATAGCGAAACACCGGCGCGGAAAGATAGTACATCTTGGTGGGCTGAGCCTCTCCCGCCATGCCGCTTTCCACAAAGGCGCGCACCGCGCCCGCCGTACCCTCCGGCTTCAGCGTGATGGAGCGGTGTCCCTTATCTTCAAAGGTGTACATTTCCTTTTGCACTATGTCTGTAGTTTCGCCCACCCCGCGTAAAAAAAGCTCTGTGTGCTCAAAAACAGGCGTACGGATCTCACGGTAGCCAAACACTGCCGTTATCTCACGCGCTATATTTTCAATATACTGCCATTTATAGCTCTCGCCAGGCAGTACGTCCTTTGTTCCCTTGGGCGCCTTGATCGCCAATATATAAGTCCCCCTCTAAAAACTTACCCCAAAAAGCCCGCGCCCTTCGGGGATATTTTTATTACCTAATACCACTGCCAAAGCTAAAAAATATTTTTTCCGGCAGCTCCGCGCTTTGCGCGGCCTGTGCTGCACTGTTTTGCAGCGTACAACACCCTATGCTTCTCTTACTATAAAAGCATAGTGATAACCAACAATATTATACTAGCTGACCGCCAAAAAGTAAACAGCGTATATTGCCCTCTTCACGGCGCAAACAGGCTGGCCTTGCGCTCTGCCATCTCTGCTGTGCGCGCTATATAGTGCTCTATATCCTTCACGTTCGCCGCCCGCTCTATGCGCTGCTCTGCGCCGAATATGCGCTTGGATATGCCGCCCGCGCCAAAGGCCATTATGCCCGTGGTCTCCTCCATGTGGTCTATATTGTATACGCAGATGTGGCCGCGGCGCGCATAGCCCGTGTTTTCCAAATTGCCGCTCATATATTTTTGACGGTATAAATAGTATGGAATATAGCCCTGCCCGCCCAGCATTGCGTGCGTGCGCTCCACCATTTGCGATATCTGCTCTGCTGCGTGGAAGCTGCCCTCCTGCTCTTGCGCAAAGGCGGAAGAACGCTTCAGCGCAAGCGTGTGCACGGTGATGTTTTCGGGTGAAAGCGCGGCAACCTCGTCTATCGTACGCGCAACGTCCGCCATATCCTCGCCCGGCAGGCCAAGTATTATATCCGTATTTATATCTTCAAACCCGGCCTCACGCGCCATGGTGAAAGCCTCAAAAAACTGCTGCACGCTGTGCTTTCTGCCTATCATATCAAGCGTTTGCTGCTTTGTGGTCTGCGCGTTTATGCTTATGCGGCGTGCGCCCTGCCTTTTTATTACGTTTAGCTTTTCAGCCGTCACCGTATCCGGCCTGCCCGCCTCCACGGTGTATTCCATAGGAACGCCCGCCACCTCGCCCACCGTTTGCATAAGCGAATCCAGCTCGCCCGCCTCAAGCGCGGTGGGTGTGCCCCCGCCAATGTACACGGCGCGTACGCGATAGCCTTGCAGAATGGGCGCGGCGGCGCGCAGCTCCCAATTGAGCTGTTCAAGATAGGCCGCCTTAAACTTTGCGGAGCGCGCTATATCCTGCGAAACAAAGGAGCAGTATTTGCAGCGCGAGACGCAAAATGGTATGCCTACATAAAGATCTATCGCATTTTGCGGTACGTCTATATATGGCAGCTGGTTTCCCACTATGTCAAAGGCCAGCTTTGTCTTTTCCGCAGAAACGTCAAACTCTTCCAAAAACAGGCGCATGGCCTCCACACCGCCCAGCTCTTCTATGCTTTCGCGCGCCAGCTTGGTGGGGCGTATCCCCGTCAATGAGCCCCAGGGCGGGCGCTTGCCCGTCACCCTTTTGAGCAGCGCATACACGCTTTGCTTTACAAGCCGCTTTTGCAGCTTTTTTGTAAGCAATTCATCCGCGCCCTGCGGAAGCGGCGCCTTTAGCATAGCCTCTCCAAGCAGTTTTCCGTTTTCATATAGCTCCGCTTTGGAGGTCATTTCATCTGAAACAGAAAAAAAGTGCCTCAGCACTTTCTCCCCGAAGCTGTCTTCCTCACCCAGCAGCGCTATTTCGCGTTCTGCGTAAAAAAGACGTATCTCATCGCAAATATCATTGAAAAACCTTTCGGTTTGCGTGTAAAGTCCAAACATGTCACATACAAAGATAGGGGTTTTCCATCTTTTCCTGGTCAAGCGTGCTGCTCTCTCCGTGACCGGGAAAAACCCTGTAATCTTCCTCCAAATGATTTAGCATTCTAAGCGAGCTGTGCATATCGTCCCAGCTTCCTCCCGGAAAATCCGTGCGCCCTATGCTTCCGCAAAAAAGCGTATCTCCTGAAAAAAGCGCATCACCCACCAGATAGCAAACACTGCCCGGCGTATGCCCCGGCGTGTGCATTACCAAAAACTCAAGCCCAGCCGCCATAAGCTTTTCACCATCTGAAAGCAGTTTGTCTGCCGGTGATGAAAGGCCGGTATCAGCGCCTGTTATGGGTACGTTCTTATCTACATCAGTAAGCATTTCAGCATCTGCCATATGTACGGCAATGCCTGCTCCGTACTTTTTTCGCAGCGCTTCAGCCGCTCCTATATGGTCGTAATGCCCGTGGGTGAGCAATATATCTGTCAGCTTGAGCGCGTTTTTGTCAAGCTCTGCCGCAATATATGCCGCGTCATCACCGGGGTCTATAACGGCAGCCTTGCCGGTGCCCTCTTCAAAAACTATGTATGCATTCTCTCCCAGCATTCCCGTCACAACAGTTATCACGCGCATAGCTAAAACTCCTTTTTGCTGTCCAGCAATATTGTGACCGGTCCGTCGTTCACAAGCGAAACGTCCATCATAGCTTGAAACTGACCGGTTTTAACTCTTCCGCAGCGTTCTTTAAATATTTCCACGCAGCGCTCAAATATCTGCCGCGCTTCTTCCGGCGGCGCCGCTTTTATGTAGCTGGGGCGCCTTCCCTTTCTTGCGTCTCCATACAATGTGAACTGCGAAACCAAAAGCAGTTCCTGGTCAACATCCTTCAGAGAAAGGTTCATCACACCTTCCTCATCGTCAAATATGCGCAGGTTTGCGCATTTTTCAGCTATGTATAAAATATCGGCTTCGGCATCCTCTCTCGCTATGCCCAAAAGCACAACAATACCCGCGCCTATTTCCGCAACGGTGCTGCCCTCAACGCAAACATCTGCCCGCTTTACCTTTTGAATGACCGCTCTCATATCAATAATTCACCCTGTATACATCTGAAACATCCTTGAGAGAACGCAGCTTGTTCATTAGATTGTCCATATCCTGTACAGAGGAAATATTTACGCGCAGCGAAATATTTGCCACGCCGTTTTTGCCTGAGTTTGCGTTTATGGAAGAGATATCCCTTCCCGCATTGTATATGGCCTGCGAAAGCTCCACCATAAGCCCCGGCCTGTCCTCTGCCACAACGTGAAGCTCCACAGTGTATGAAGAAGCGTGATCTTCCGCCCACTCAACATCTATTAGCCGCTCAGATTCTATGCCTATATCACTTATATTTTTGCAGTCCTTAACATGCACGCATACGCCCCTGCCGCGCGTTATATAGCCCACTATCTCATCACCGGGCACAGGATTGCAGCACTTGGCGAATCTAACCGCCATATCCTTGGAGCCTTTCACAGTAACGTCCTCTTCGGCGTGGGTGCGCTGCTGCTTCACCACCTTGGGCAGGGTGTCTGCATCCTCTATATTGTTGGCAAGCCTGTATTGCTCTGCCAGCTTGGAAAGCACCTGATTCACCGTGAGCGCGCCATAGCCTATGGAAGCGAACATATCATCTACAGACTTTAGCGTGAAGCGTTTAAAAAGCACGCTCAGCCACTCTGCATTCAGCAGGTCGTGCGCGCGGTAGCCCTGCCTTCTGGCCTCCCGCTCAAACATTTCTCTGCCCTTTGCTATATTCTCTTCCTTTAGCTCTTTTTTGAACCACTGGCGTATCTTGTTTCGCGCCTGCGTGGTCTTTACCGCCTTTAGCCAGTCTCTGCTTGGACCGGGAGAGCTTTTGGAGGTGATTATCTCCACTATATCACCCGTTTTCAGTTGGTAGTCAAAGGGTACCAGCTTGCCGTTTATGCGCGCGCCCACGCATTTGTTTCCCACGTCGCTGTGCACGCTGTACGCAAAATCAAGCGGTGTGGCGCCGTTCACAAAATCCTTCACGTCGCCCTTGGGCGTGAACACAAGCACGTGGTCTGAGAATATATCAATTTTGAGCGTTTCCATGAAGTCGCGCGAATCTTTAACATCGTTCTGCCACTCCATCAGCTCGCGCAGCCACGCCAGCTTGGAATCCATGCTGCCCGGACCGCTTGCTCCCTCTTTGTACTTCCAGTGTGCCGCTATGCCGTATTCGGCGGTCTTGTGCATTTCGTAAGTGCGTATCTGCACCTCAAAGGGTCTGCCGTCATCTCCCAGCAGCGTTGTGTGCAGGGATTGATACATGTTTTGCTTGGGCACTGCAATATAGTCTTTAAAGCGCAGGGGTATGGGCTTCCACATAGTGTGCACCAGCCCCAGCACGCCATAGCAGTCCTTTATACCCGAAACTATTATGCGTATTGCCGTAAGGTCATACACCTCGTCAAAGGTCTTGCCCTTGCCCTTCATCTTTTTATATATGCTGTATATATGCTTGGGCCGGCCCTCAATGTCTGCCGAGATCTTCATTTCGGCTATTTTTTCCTCAATTTTGCCAATAACCGCGCCCAAATACGCCTCGCGCTCGTCCCGCGTCGCGGCTATCTGGTTCGCTATCTCAAAATAATCGTCCGGGTGCAAAAACTTGAGCGAGAGATCCTCAAGCTCCCATTTTATGGTGCTTATGCCAAGACGATGAGCCAACGGCGCGTATATCTCCAGCGTTTCTATGGCTTTTTCTATCTGCTTGTTTTCCGATTGATAGCGCAGCGTGCGCATGTTGTGCAGGCGGTCTGCCAGCTTTATTATAACAACGCGTATATCGCTTGCCATAGCAAGGAACATCTTGCGCAGCGATTCAGACTGCTGCTCTTCCTTGGACTGAAACTCGTAGTTTTTCAGCTTTGTAACGCCATCCACCAGCTTGGCTATCTCCGGCGTAAACTGCTTTGCCACGTCCTCTATAGTTATTTTGGTATCCTCTACCACGTCATGAAGTATTCCTGCAATTATGGTGGTGTTATCCAGCCCCAGATCTGCAATTATATCCACAACGGCTAAAGGATGGGAAACGAAAGGCTCGCCGGAATGGCGGAACTGCCCCTCATGGGCCGCTTCCGCTATTTCGAACGCCTTTTCCACATCCGCGTCATATTCCAGCTTATGCCTTCTTATAAAATCCTTATAGTATGCCGTCAATTCAGGTACTCTTTTCCAATCAATTTCTGTTTTGCAGCGCTTAATGCTTTCATTTTTCGTGCGCGCTCCGCTGTTTTTTTTGCGCCTTCCCGCGCATTTTTGCCGCCATTGCGGCTCCCATCAATATTCCACTAAAGAGAATGTATCATAACCCTTCAGCTTATCACGCCCTCCAAGGTCTTTAAGCTCTATTACAAAGCCCAGCACGGCTACTTTTCCGCCCGCCATTTCAACCAGCTCACAGGCCGCCTTTGCGGTGCCGCCCGTTGCCAGCAGATCATCCAGCACGGCCACTCTTTGACCGGGCTTTATGGCATCCTTGTGCATTTCAAATTTGTCTGAGCCATACTCTAGCTTATATTCCACCTGGTAGGTATCATATGGCAGCTTGCCCGGCTTTCTTATGGGCACTATGCCCTTTTTAAGCACATATGCCACGGGCGAACCCACCAAAAAACCGCGTGCGTCCAGCACCAGTATAACGTCCACATCCAGCGGCTCTATTTTGCTGACTATTTCATCCACCACATAGGCAAAGGCCTCGCCGTCACCAATAAGAGTGGTTATATCTCTAAACATGATTCCCTTTTCGGGAAAATCGGGTATATCCCTTATCTTTGATTTCAAATCCATGTGTATACTTCCTCCCAATACTCTATTTTAAAATAAGAACTACCTTATTTTATGCGCAATATCAACACTATACCGCACCCGCTTTGCCAAATAAAGCAGCCGATCAAGAATCGGCGCGGGAATCGGTCAATCTTTTATACAGCTCGCTGTCCTCCAGATTTCGCTTGCCGGAGCGCGTAACTACGCTTATTTTACCATTCTTTTTTATTTGAAGCAATTCTATTTGTTCCAGCACCAGCACTGCAAACGCCGTCCTTGCCGCGTTCAAACCTTCCACATAACGCGTCAATATGGCAAACAGCTCACGCATATCTCCAAAGCGCAGCTTTTTTTCGCAGATGCTCCGCAGTACCGTGTATACCTCCAGCAGCTTTTCGCGACCCAAATAAGCATCCTTGGGCAACGCGCCCGCCTTAAGCCGTTTGCGCGCTTCTTCATATTCTGCGTAGGTTATCTCCTCTGTGGAGAGCGTTTCCACCACTATCTGCGGCAGATTATCAAATGTGTTCATGCGCGCCACGCCCACTATATCGCTTTTGGCAGGAATATCCGCCACCGTTTTGCCAAACATGACGGCGTTTATACTGCGTCCGTTTTTTTCCACTATAAAGCGGCTGTGTTTGCCATCCGCAATGGGCTTTATATCCGCCAGCCGCGCACCGCGTATCAACACTTCCACCAGTTCGTTCTTATGGCCAAACGGACGCAAAAGCTCCAGTTCATTCAGCAATTTTTTATTTATTTCGGCGGGCGAAAGCTCCACGTCATAATATTTTACGGGAGTGAACACCTCATCTCCGTATTTATTATCTAAAAAAAGCTCCATGCGCCTCTTTAGCGTTTCAAGATGCTTTTCGTCTATTGTAAGCCCCGCTGCGCCCGCATGCCCGCCAAATTTCTCGTATAGATCTTTTTGGGTGGCAAGCGCCTCATATATGTTCACTCCGTCTATACTTCTGGCAGAGCCTACATACATATCCCCCACTTTGCCAAACAATATAGCCGGTTTAGAGTACCGCTCCGCCACCTTTGAAGCGGCAAGGCCAATTATGCCGGCATCCCAAAATTCGTTGTACAGCAGCACCAGACGGCCGGAATCTATTTCATCCTCCATCTCAAGCACCTGCTTGTACATCTGCTCTTGACGAGACTGCCTGTCTGAATTTAGGCTGCACAGCTCCTCTGCAAGCTTTTCCAGCCTGCTGTCACCGCTTTGCGTCATAAGATCGAACGCCACGCGCGCGCTGGCTATTCTGCCCGCAGCGTTTATGCGCGGAGCAAGGCTGTATGCCACAGTCTGCGAATCTATCACACGGCTTTTTACGCCTGATTTTTTCACCAGCCACTCTATGCCCGGATTGGGAGCGGAATTAAGCTTATCCAGCCCCAGCCTTGCAATTACCCTGTTTTCTCCGGTAAGCGGCACTATATCCGCCACGGTGGCTATTGCCGCCAGGTCTATATATTCATAAGCCGCCTCACCCGCCAGCGCAACAGCAAATTTGAAAGCCACGCCCGCGCCGCACAGGTCTTTATACGGGTACCGCTCGCCCTCCCGCTTGGCATTTATTATGTAATCCGCCTTGGGCAGAGCCGCGCCGCACTCATGATGGTCTGCAATTATGGTTTTTATGCCCAGCTCCCGCGCGCGGTCTATCTCGGCTACGTTTGTTATGCCGCAATCCACCGTTATAAGCAGATCATAGCCTGCCATTTGCTCCACTGCCTCCATGCTGAGGCCGTAGCCGTGCTCCATACGGCTTGGCAGCATACATTCAACGTTCGCTCCAATTTTGTTAAGCGTGTGAAACATTATTGCGCAGCCCGCTGTACCGTCTACATCATAATCTCCGTAAATAAGCATACGTCCGCCCGCGGCTATTGTGTGCTTCACCAGGCTGACGCTGTCCGCCATATCTGCAAACAAAAAGGGATCGTTTAGCTGGCTCTTATCCGGATTCAAAAACAGCTTTGCGGCGGCAGGGTCTGCCATGCCACGCGCGCACAATATCTTCGCCAAAACAACGCCTATATTAAGAGACCTTGAAAGGCCTATAGCCGCAGTTTCATCCACCTGTGGATTTTTTTGCTTCAGCAGATATTTCATAGCCCTACCCTATGTTCCAAAAAAGGCCTCCATCCGAACGCGCACATGCACATGCCGGATAATGAAGGCCTCTTTTTGTTCATTATCAGTTTACTCAGGCTTTAGCTGTTTTCTTCGCGCCCGATTTTTTAGATTTTTTCTTGCCGCCATTCTTCTGCCTGTCAGAAAACTTATCTGAAAGCAGTGCCCATATGGGAGCCGAAAGGAATATGGAGGAGAAGGTTCCTGCCAACAGACCTATTATTATGGGCAGTGAGAATTCCTTTATGGAATCCACACCAAACACGTACAGGCACACTATCATTATGAGCGTGGTAACTGTGGTGTTTATGGTTCTTGTAAGCGTGTCCTTTATGCTTATATCCGCAATTTCCTTGCGGGTGAGGTGCTTTGACTTCAGCACCTTTAAATTGTCTCTTATCCTGTCAAATATAACTATAGTGTTGTTTATTGAATAACCCACTATTGTGAGACAGGCCGCTATGAACCCGCTGTTTATCTGCATGCGTATTATTGATATTACGCAGATCATTATAAGCACGTCGTTAGCTAGGGCGATCACCGCCGCTATACCGCTATAAAGCTCAAAGCGTATCCAAATGTATATCATCATAAGTATACACGCCACAACCACAGATAAAAACGCGTTTCTCACAAGCTCAGAGCTGGCTACGCCGCCCACGCGGTCAACGCTTACAAGCACGGTATCAGGATAGGTCTCCTGCACACCGCTTATTATGCTGTCCGTCATGGTGGCCTGTATCTGATCGTCGCCCACGTCCTTCATACGAATTATGGCTTGAGTATAGCCGTCGCCCGCTTTAACGATGGAAGAATCTGTTACGTTGTTTTTCGCCAATACTTCCTTTATAACGTTAGTGTCATACTCACCCTTCATATCTATAGTGGTGAGGCTTCCGCCCGTGAAATCTATGCCAAGGTTCAGCCCGCCAAAAGCTATGGTAACTATTATGCCCACAACTATTATCAATATAGAGATACTCGCAGTTATTTTAAACTTTCCGGTAAACATTACGCTACAGCACCTCCATCATTTTTTGCAGCTTCCCTTAGCTGCCTGGCCTTAGCCATAAATACGTTCGGGTTTTTTATATCCAGATTTATAAACAATCTCATTATACCGTTGGAAACCACAACCGCGCTGAACATGGAAATTATTATGCTTATTATCAGCGTGTAGGCAAAGCTCTTTATCTGGCCTGTACCAAAGAGCGAAAGCACTATGGCGCAGATAAGCGTTGTTACGTTGGAATCCAATATTGTTATGAAGGCCTTCTGCGTACCCGCCTTAAAGGAGGAGCGCAGCGTTTTGCCCGTTCTGAATTCCTCTTTGAAACGCTCAAATATTATTACGTTCGCGTCCACCGCCATACCAATACCCAGTATGATACCCGCTATACCCGGCAGCGTAAGCTGTACGCCCGGCACGCTTGCCAGCATCAGCAGCACTGCAAATATATAGAACGAAAGCGCAAGGCATGCCACGAATCCGGGCAGCCTGTAGGTTATCAGCATGAAAGCAAACAGTATCAGCAATCCTATAAAGCCTGCAAATATGCTGTTTTGCAGCGCATTTTCACCCAGCGTGGCGCTTATTGTGCGAACCTCTATTTCCTTCATATCAAGAGGCAGCGCGCCGCTCTCTATCTGAAGCGCAAGATCCTGCGCGCTCTCCTGCGTGAAGTTGCCCTCAATTATGCCCTCGCCGCCCATTATGGCGCTGTTTACGGTAGGCGCAGAGATCACTGTGCCGTCAAGCGTTATGCTTATTGTCTGGCCAAGGAATTTTGTGGTGGCTTCGCCAAACTTTCTGGCGCCCTCGTCCGTCAGCTTGAAGGCTACTACGGGCATATTGCCCTCACCCACGCTGCGGCGCGCCGTCTCAATATCCTTACCCTCAAGTATCACTTCGCCGTTGGGGTCTACAAACTCCAGCTTTGCCGGAGAACCAATGAACTTTGAAACCTCTGTGGGATCCTTTATTTCGCTGGAATCGTTTATAGGTATTTCCACACGTATGCGGTTATTGTCCTGCCGCGTTATTGTGGCCTCTGTGAAACCCTTTGCGTCAAGACGGTTTCTGAATACCAGCACGGCACCGTCCATTTTGGTCTCAAAATCCTCCGTTGCCGGGTCTGTTGCCTCATAAACTGTGTATACACCGCCTGTTATATCAAGTCCCTGTTGTATGCCGTTAAGCGGGCGCACGTCATATATGCCTGCATTAAACCCGTTAATGGTGACATACCCCAACAGCCCGATAAGCGCAATAATGACGATTATCCAAATAAGGCTGCTCGTCTTTTTCTTCATACCCAAATACTCCTCCCTGCAATCAAACGGCCTGTAAATCCGCCATTTATAATTATTTCCATCAAAAAACTCACTTATCTATTATATATTCCCATAACATAATAGTCAATCAAAGAATTGAGCGCAAAACAGAAGCGCTCCAAAAGCGGTTTAGCACATCATGCAGCTGTTTTTTTCATCACATGTCAAACAGGCTTATTTGGTTCGATTCCTTTAGCCCTGCAAGCGTGCCCATTTTGTGCATCTCTTCTATTACGGCGGCGGATATGCGCGTGCGCTTTTTTAGATCCTCCACCGAGAGGAAGGGTGCCTTTTCGCGTTCGGCAACAAGCGCCAGCGCCGCGTTTTCTCCCAACTTGGGCAGCGATTGGAACGGCAGCCTGAGGCTTCCGTCTTCTATTATATATCTCACCGCGTCAGATTTTGCGAGGTCTACCGGCAAAAAATGCACTCCCCGCAAATACATTTCGCAGGCCACCTCCAGCATACCCGCCATCTTCTGCTCGTTCGCGCTGGCGGCCTTGCCCTTAGACTCCAGCAGCTGCCAGTTCTTTTTTATATCCTCCAGCCCGCCGGCAGCAAAGGAGGCGTCAAACTCTGCGGAGCGCACCGTGAAATAGGAGGCGTAAAACGCTTCTTTGTGATGCACCTTGCAATAGGCTATGCGAAAAGCCATGGTGACGTAGGCAACGGCGTGCGCCTTGGGGAACATGTACTTTATTTTTTTACAGGAGTCTATAAACCACTGAGGTATCTCCGCGTCTGAAAGCGCCTTTAGCTCCTCCTCCGTAAAACCGTTTTTTGCCACCTTGCCCTTGCGGGTGTTTTCCATCATGAAGAAGGCCGCGCGTTTTTCCACGCCCTTTGAAACAAGATAGTTCATTATATCGTCACGCGTACAAATGGCCTCGTTCAGCGTGCATACCCCGCTTTTAATGAGATCCTGCGCGTTCCCCAGCCACACGTCCGTGCCGTGGGAAAGCCCGCTTATGCGCACTATTTCAGACATGGTGGTGGGCATGGTGTCTATAAGCATCTGCCGCACAAATTTTGTACCGAATTCGGGTATTCCCAGCGTGCCCGTCTTTATGCCCAGCAGCTGCTCCGGCGTTATGCCAAGCGGCTTGAGGGAGGAAAAAAGCTCCATCGTGGGCTTGTCGTCAAGCGGTATGGTGAGCGGGTCCATGCCAGTCATATCCTGCAATATCCTTATTATGGTGGGCACGTCATGCCCCAGTATATCCAGCTTTATAAGTATATCGTGCATTGAGTTGAAGTCGAAATGCGTGGTTATAAACTCCGCATCCGCCTTATCGGCCGGCCGCTGCACGGGCGTGAATTCATATACCTCCCTGTCATGCGGCACTATAACCATGCCGCCCGGGTGCTGGCCGGTGGTTTTTTTTACGCCGGAAACGCCCTGAATGAGGCGATCCATCTCCGCCGCGTTCACCGTCTGACCCGTTTCCTCCAGATATTTTTTCACGTAGCCATAGGCTATCCTGTCCTGCACCGCGCTTATTGTGCCCGCGCGGAAAACGTGACCCTCGCCGAATAGCTCCTCCGTGTATTTGTGCGCCACGCCCTGATATTCGCCCGAAAAATTGAGGTCTATATCTGGAACCTTGTCTGCGTTTATGCCCAAAAACACCTCGAAGGGTATGTCGTAGCCGTCTTTATTGTAGCGCGCGCCGCACACCGGACAGTCCGCGTCCGGCAAGTCAACGCCGCAGGCAAAACGCTGCGCGTCCACCTCAAAATCCGAATGCCTGCATTTGGGACAGATATAGTGCGGCGGCAGCGGGTTCACCTCTGTTATGCCCGTCATGGTGGCGGCAAGGCTGGAGCCCACCGAACCACGCGAGCCAACCAGATATCCATCGTCCAGCGACTTTTTAACCAGCTTGTGCGCGCTGTAATACAGCACGGAAAAGCCGTGACCTACGATGGAATCAAGCTCTCTTTTGAGCCGCGCCTCCACGATTTCGGGAAGCGGATCGCCATATTTTTCCTTCGCCGTTTTGTATGCCAGCTCCGTTA
>CAYXBW010000036.1:0-21420 GCA_964463305.1 uncultured Christensenella sp.
TATAGGCTCGCCTTACACATTCCTCAGTTAAATATTACGCGCCGCGCATTTTAAGCGGCGTTTTTTTATTTGAACAATACTTTTAAACATTGCTATTTTAGTGTATATATTAAAATAGGGCAATTGCCCAAAACGTATTTTATTTTGCGCGTAACAATGTGCGCAACGCAATACCTAAAATAATGGCCTTCCTCAAAAAAACGTTTAAAGCAGGTCAATTTGAGAGGCTGTTATAAAATAACATCTGGTGGTTTAAGGAAAATAGAAAAAGCGAGGTGTTGGTATGTTTAAAGAAAAAATACGAGTAGTGCAATATGGATGCGGAAAGATGGCAAAATACATCATTCGCTATCTGTATGAAAAGGGAGCGGAGATCGTGGGCGCGATAGACGTTAACCCGGAGGTTGTAGGTATGGACGTGGGTGATTTTGCCGAACTTGACACAAAGCTTGGCATCACCATTCAGAGCGACGCAAACGAGGTTTTGGATAGCTGCGATGCAGACGTGGCAATACTCACTATGATGAGCTTCATGCCGGATATGGAAGAAGCAATGGCCAATGTTGTAAGCAGGGGCATAAACGCCATCACCACCTGCGAGGAAGCCATATACCCGTGGACGACCTCCCCTTCAATAACTAACAGGCTGGATCTACTTGCCAAAATGAACGGCTGCGCCATAGCGGGATCAGGTATGCAGGATATATACTGGATAAACATGATTGCCGGCATTGCGGGCGGGGTGCACCGCATAGATAAGATAGAGGGCGCAGTTAGCTACAATGTTGAAGATTACGGTCTTGCGCTGGCAAAGGCGCACGGCGCCGGCTTAACGCCGGAGGAATTTGAAAAGCAGATAGCCCATCCACAGGAGCTGGAGCCTGCCTACGTTTGGAACTCAAACGAGGCGCTTTGCTCTAAAATGGGCTGGACCATCAAATCCCAAACACAAAAGAGCGTACCATATTTTTATGACAGTGATCTATACTCTTCCACGCTGGGCGAAACTATACCCAGGGGCAACTGCATAGGCATGAGCGCAGTGGTTACCACGGAGACCTTTCAAGGGCCGGTGATAGAAACCCAATGCATTGGAAAGGTATACGGACCTGATGATGGCGATATGTGTGACTGGAAAATAATTGGCGAGCCAGATACTACCTTCTTTGTGCAAAAGCCCGCCACGGTGGAGCACACCTGCGCCACAATAGTAAACCGTATACCCGTGCTGCTTAGCTGCCCTCCCGGCTTCTATACGGTGGAAAAAATGCGTCCGGTAGAATACATGACCTATCCTATGCAATATTATGTAGAGGAAGAGGAATAAGCCCAAATTAGAATGATTTGCCAAAAGGCCGCGTTCAAAACCCTAGGTATCAGTTTTATATGACCTCAGTTTATTTTATGTTTTGAATACGAGCTGCAACACTATTGCCATAAATGGCTGCACGGCTGGCAAAAAAAAAGCATCTTAGCAGCCGCAGCCATGACAGCGAACAAAGACATTAATTAAAAAAATGCAGAGAGTTGAGCACTTTCTGCATTTTGCTTTTGTGCTGTCAACTTTTAGACGCTTTAAGCAGCAGGCCTCACACATAAGCATAATAAATACCTTCCATTTTATTATACGCGCATGATCTATAATATATTATACTTGCCTGCTTACGCAAAAAAGCGGCACCCAATGATGGATGCCGCCGCTTTCGCCTTTATGTTCTTTTTTTGCAGTAACATTGAAACCTTAATTGGCAGGTACAGTCTACTGGCCTTATTTCACCTTTATCGAGGTTGCTGCGGCCTGTCCTCGCAATGTGTTGCCCTCACTTCCAATACTATACGGGAACACCTTATAGAAATATGTACCACCGCTTTTCAGACCGGTATCACTATACTTTGTATCGCTTATTTTACCCACACTGCTGTACTTTCCACCCTTTGTGGCAGCGCGATACACATAGTAACCATCTGCACCGGCAGATGCTCTCCATGTAAGGTTAGCGGTTCCCTTGACCGTGCTTTTTGCAGTCAGGTTTTTGGGTGCTGCGCAAACCGGTGTTAAAGCTATAAAATCTGTCAGCGATCCGAGAATTTCAAAGCCTCCAAATTCCCTATATCCGCATACCTTGTAGCCCACCATCTGTCCCGGCTTCAAGTTTTTATCTGTATACGAGGTACCCGTTACTCTTGCAATTTCCACATAAGCCTCATCATTAAATTCATTAGGCGTGGAGTTTTTGTATACTATATAACCCTCTGCATTTTTAGCGGCAGACCAGGTAAGCTGCGTGCTGCTTACGCCCGTACTTTTTACTTTGAAATTGTTGGTTTCGCCTACTCTTACTCCATCAGCCATATCGTCCTGCACCAAAGTAAACAGAGCACTCGTTGCGTTTACCTCGCCCCAACCGCTGTATATATCAAATCCGGGGGTATAAAGGTCTGTAGCCGAGGCTTTTAATAGCTTATATACATCATCCATATTCATATCCGGCCTTACATATTTCAGCAATGCCACAATGCCCGTAACCACGGGTGCCGCCATAGATGTTCCGCTCATCAAATCGTATTCGCTGTATGGCACACAGCTTACAATATCAACGCCCGGCGCTGTGAAATCTTTTTTGGTGCCGTAGTCTGAAAAGCTTGCCTTGGCATCATTTTTGTCCGTCCAGTCTTTGCTGGCGATTATGTTTATTACAGACTGAAAATCTCCTGGAATAGAAGGCTCGTCCGTATTACCGTTACCCGCAGCGGCAACCGTTATTATACCGCGCGTATACGCTGCGTCACACATTGCGCGTTCTATCTTTGCCTCTTCGCCATAAGGCAAATCTGTGTATCCTCCCAAGCTCATGTTTATTACCTGGGCATCTATGCGCATAGCATAGTTTATGCCGGTTGCAACGCTTAGTGAAGTACCGCCGCCGCTCTTTCCCAAAACACTTACGGACACAAGATCCACTATGTTGTTTCTGGATGTGTTGCCCACACCGGATATACCCTTGTTGTTGTTTGTGGAAGCCGCAATAATACCGCCCACATGGGTTGCGTGCTCAGCAAACCCTATATCCTCCATTGGAGGCTTTACAACACCTGTGCTGGTATCCACGCAGAGCTCTTTGTTGAGCGAATCCTGCAGATCCTCATGGTTAAGATCCATAGGGGTATCCAGCACGGCTACGCGTACCTTTTTAGGATCTTCACCAGCCATCAACGCATCAACAAAACCATGAGCCCCATTAATCCCCACCTTTTCCATGTACCACTGGTCTTCCAGCAGCGGATCGTTTGTGGCCACTTCTTTTTTCTCCTCCGGCTGCGGTACACTGTATATATAGTTTGGCTGAGCGTATTTTACATCGGACTGCTGTTCAAATGCAGCTACCGCCTGCTCCACCGTTTGGGATAGTGAAATATCCACCACGGCCAGAGTGTCTCCCGTTACAAGCGCCTCTGACTGTATTATGGCGCCATGCTCCTGCTCTGACACGCTCTGCAGCGCTGCGCCATCAAGCCCGTTTTCAAACATCACAAGTATCTGGCCGGGCACAAAGCCCAGTTCATCATCTGAGGCGCGCTCTGCAGCCGCACCGCTGTATGCCGCCAAAAGCTCCGCCGCGCGGCCATCCAAAGCGGCCGTAAAGGCTGCAAGCTGAGATTGATCTCCGGAGTAATACATATCCAGCAGCGCCCGCAGCGTGCTTTCGTATTGAGCGGTATCTGCTATGCCGTTCAGCATTGCAGCAGCGCCCGCACCGTCCGTTTTTGCCAGCGCCAATATGTCATCCACCTGCGCGCTGTCCACAGGCTGCTCTGCAGCAACTTCCTCTATTACGGTTTCCTCTTCAACAAGCGCTTCTTCTACCGCCGCTTCATCCACTGTCGCCTCACTTAGCACCGGCTCTGAATCTGCGGCCAGCGCTGATGTTGCGCCCAGACTAAACACCAGACACAGCGCAAGTATCACAGAAATAATTTTTTTATAATTCATACTCTATCTCCTTCGCGTATTATTTGCTCTTTGTCTGCGCCGCTACAGCGCCTGCCGTTGCGCCCTTTAAGGCTCCCCTGTCAGAATTGGTGTAGGCTATGAGCTTATAATAGTATTTTGTGGCTGGCTTCAAACCGCTGTCCGTATAGCCGGTTTTTTCCGCGCCAGCAATTTTTGATACCAGCTTAAAACCGCCGGAAGCCTTGCTGGAACGATATAGATAGTATCCATCCGCGCCATCCGTTTTGCTCCACTCCGCCTTTATGCTGCTTTTGCTTTGGCCTGCGGCCTTAAAGTTTTCTGGTGCGGCGCAGCGCGCTGTTGCATATAGCGTATTGCCAAAATAACCCGTTTTGGGATTTCCCTGTTCATCCAGCTTGTAACCGAGCACAGTGTAACAGTATCGCTTACCGATCTGTACGCTTGTATCCGTATAGCTATATTTATCCAAACCGGACTGTTCTACCTTATCTATTCTTTTATATTGCTTCATGTCGGACTTATATTTCGCCTCTGAGCGAAGTATGAAGTAACCGTCGCTGTCTTCCAGGGAAGTCCACTCCAACTTTATATTTCCGCCAAACTCATTCACCGCTTTAGTATCTTTCGGTGAATATGGCACAGGCTTGGGAGCGGGGGGATCGGGCGGGGTATCCTTTAAAGCATACTCCACAGCGGCCTTCGCGTTCACATTGCCCCAGGCAGTTGTGGTATCAAAACCTGTGAAATATAGGTCTTCCGCAGTGCTCTCCAGACCCTTCTTTATAAGAGCTGGTGTTAAATTCGGATTTGCGTACCTCATAAGCGCCACAACGCCTGCCACAACGGGCGAGGCCATAGAGGTTCCGTCCATATATTCGTATTTACCACCCGGTACTGTGCTCAATATTCTTTCGCCCGGCGCAGAAACATCCTTTGCCGTACCAAAGTTTGAAAAATTTGTTTTGCATCTCACATTGGGATCTTTATAATCTGTAGTGGCTATTACACTTATTACGGAATCATAATCAGAAGGTGTAGAGTATGCGTCCGTGTTCTCGTTGCCGGCAGCAACTACCACTACCGCGCCATTTTCTACAGCTTTGTCTATGGCATCCTCTACCAGCTTGCCCGCGCTTCCCTCCGGATAGCTTGGCAGACCGCCCAGGCTCATGTTTATAACATTGGCATTGCATTCATTTGCCCACGCAACGCCCATGGCTATATTATAAGATGTACCAATACCGCCGTCGTCCAGCACTCTGCAGGACATCAGCTCCACCACCTGGTTTCTGGTACCGCTGGCAACGCCCGCTATACCCTTGCCGTTATTTGCCTCGGCGGCTATAATTCCACTTACGTGGCTGCCATGAGTCTGGCTGTTTTCTGTGATGTCGGGGTAGGTCTCCATTACGCCGTTTGTAAAATCTCTGCTGATATCTCTATTTACTATGTTTGCAAGATCCTCATGCTTCATATCCACTATGGTATCTACGACCGCAACTCGAACCTTTTCTCTTTGTGGCAAAGCGGCTATCATATCCGCAGCCGAACCCGCATCCACCTTTTTGTAGTACCATTCATTTTCAAAAAGCGGATCGTTTGGTGTTGACTGTGCCACACTTTCCGATCCCTGTGGCGCTTGCTGCAGCTGCGAAACATTGGCCTGTGTTTTGAAAACATAATTGGGATGCGCATACTTAACGCCCGACTTTGCCGAATATGCCGCAACCGCTCTTTCCATGCTCTGTCCCTCGGCTATTTTTATCAAAACAGCGTCGCCAACGCCATCAATATGATTTATTGCCTGCACCTGCGCCGCTTCTTCTTCTGCACAGGCCTGTGCGGCAGCTTCGCCGCCCTGATCAAATACCACTACTATTTGACCCGGCACATAGGGCATGCCATTGAGCTGCGCTTCCGCCAATGGTGCCTCGGCTTCTTCGGCGGGCGCTTCTTCCGCGGCAACTTCGTCAATAACTATATCTTCTGCAACAGCCGCATCCTCCGCAACTGTTGTCTCTTCTAATATGGGCGCCTCCTCTGCGGCATATACCGTGCTCCCCGCACCAAATACAAGCAGCATACACAGCGCAAGTAAGAGCGCTATTCTTTTGTTATTTTGTCTCATTGCTCTCCTCCTATTTGTTTTTCAACAAAATATTCATTAATAAATATTTGTTTTTGTTATCAAACACAACCTCTTGCGTATTATTAGAATTAGTACACAAGCGCGCAACGATATAAGCTATTATATTAAGTGCTTTTTTAAAGGCAAAAACAACCAACACCTAGCAATACCTGGATATTGGTTGCTTTTAATACATGGCTATATACCTTTGATAGTTCTGTGATTGAAAACAAGCTCTTTATGAAACAGTTACAACTGCCCCAACAAGCGCCGCCATCGCAACAAATAACAAAATAATTGAAACAATTGACAATATAGTTATAATCATACCAATTATTTTACCGGCTTTTGCCTTTTTATCCGACGGATCCGCTTTCAACGCTTTTCCACCAACAATCCAAGCAACAATCGCAAGTATTAAACCAACAAAACCCAACCAATTTACAACAGGCAGAAAAGATAAACCTGTGCAAACAGCTGCTATTAGACCAATTATTAAAGCTGTCATACGCAATATACCCCCTTCCCCGAAGAATCTATTCATAGTTGCTATTCCTTGCACGGTTTAAGCATTATATGGACTTTCATCTTCTGAAAATACATAAAACTACGCTCAAAAATGTTTGCTAAATTTGTGCTTCGAAACCAGCATATATGTATTTTAGCAAACATAACGTCGGTAAACCGTCGATGCCTTTAGTACGGCCCGGCAGAGATAAAAAATATATCTCCCCCCCCCAAAAAAAAGGCGGTCTTTGAGTGGTTTTCGGTATGAATATATATATGTGTTTCCCGCCTGCTCAAGCGCCATTGTTGTTTAAGTAATTATTTTATAGTAGAATTAACTAGTAAACACCCAATGATATCTTGATATATCATTTTTCAGCTAATAATACTGATTCCAGATAGAAATAGTGCAAAAGCGATATTTTTATCATTGCCATTGGGCAGATTCAAAATACAAAATATTTAGAATGAAATCAGTATTAACTACATTTCCACCCCAAAAAACGAAAAACATTTTTGGGGGACGCGCATTCTGCGCGTGATTTAAAACAGATGTTTTAAATAGGAATTAGTATAAAGGGGGAAAGGCAGACCGAAATGGAATTAACAAACGGATGTCTTGAAGTTTTTTCGGTAATCGTTTTATTGATAATATTCATAAGTATGTACCATGGCAAAGCCATAGATGCTGCGCAAAAACGTCTTTCGGCAATACTGATTTGCCATATACTGGTACTGCTTTTGGATGCCGCGCACTGGTTTTTGTATCAGCGTACAGATTTGAATGCTCTTATGGCGGTGCTGTCCTTTGCGCCCACTATACTGGCGCTTATTGAAAACGCCTTTTTTGCCTGCTTTACAATTGACTTTTTATCTCAGAAGGGATTGATCTCCCTTAAAACTAAAATGCTGGTTTTTGTTCCCTTTGGTCTGGCAATAATAACGTGGGCCTGCTTCGTATTTATTAACGGAATTAATAACGCAACGAATATACAGACCGAATATGATGTGCTGCAATATGGCTGGATCTATTGGCTTGGTCATTTACTTTGGAGCTCTGTATGCGTAATGGGCATAGTATTTATTTTGCGCTGCCGTAATGGGCTGAATAAAAATGAACTGCTGCCGCTCATAAGCTATTGCGTTTTTCCTCTTATTGCACTGCTGCTGCGGCCTTTTTGGGATGGTCCGCTTATTTTTCTGGGCACCTCGCTTTCGCTGGTTTGGATATATTCAGTAATACACAAAGAACAGCGTCAACGTTTGGCGGAAAGAGAAGCACGGCTTGCCCAAAGCCGAATCGCTGTTCTGCTAAGCCAGATACAGCCGCATTTTATATATAATACTTTAACCTCCATCTGCGGGCTGTGTGATGAAAGCCCTCTTGAGGCAAAAAAAACAACTGCCGAATTTGCGGATTATCTGCGTCATAATCTGGAATCTTTAACTCAAACCGCGCCCATACCATTTGAGGAGGAGCTGCAACATACAAAAATATATCTGGATATTGAAAAGAAACGCTTTGAGGATAGGCTTGATGTTGTCTATAATATTATGGTTCAAAACTTTGCCATACCTTCTCTTACTGTACAGCCGCTAGTGGAAAACGCGGTAAAACACGGTATTATGAAGAGTAAATCTGGCGGCAGGATAACACTTTCCACAATAGAAAAAGACCTCTGCTATGAGGTGTCTATAAAGGACAACGGTGTTGGTTTCGATACAAGCTATATAAAAGAGGACAACAATTTGCATATTGGTATCCAAAATGCCAAAGACCGTCTATGGGCGATGTGCAAGGGAACGCTTACGGTTGAAAGCGAGATTGGAATAGGTACCACAGCTTTTATAAGTATACCTAAGGGGGAAGAAAAATATGAATATTATTGCGGCGGATGATGAGAGAATAGCATTGCAGCTATTGATAAATTCCATTTATCAGGCGCTGCCCGAAGCAAACATCCACGGCTTTGGATCGGGAGAGGAGGTGCTTGCTTCTGTAAAAGAAAATTTTTATGAAGTAGCGTTTTTGGATATAGACATGAGCGATATGAATGGTATCACGCTGGCAAAACATCTAAAGAAAGTGAACCCAAATATAAATATCATATTCGTTACTGCCTATTCACAGTATGCTATTGAAGCATTGTCTCTTTACAGCAGCGGCTATGTTATGAAGCCCGCCACAAAAGAAAAAATAGAACGAGAGCTGGAAAATTTGCGGCATCCCGTTTTGATGCCTGTCCAGCACAGTGTATGGATGCGGTGCTTCGGAAATTTTGAGGTTTTCGCAAACGGTGAGCCAATAAAATTCAAATACGGCAAAACGAAGGAACTTCTTGCTTTTTTAGTGGACCGCAGAGGTTCGCTCTGCTCCAACTCTGAGATCATTACGGCACTATGGGATGGCAGTGACAGCACAAAGAAAAATTCTTATCTGCGGGATCTGCGTGCAGATTTGCTGTCTACCTTTGCTTCACTGGGCATAGAAAGCGCTATACGCAAGCATCGTGGCGTTATGGCAATAGTACCGGATGAGATATCCTGCGATTACTATAATTGGATAGATGGCGACCCTCAAGCCATAAACGCCTATAGGGGCGAATATATGTCGCAATACAGTTGGGGCGAGTTTACCTTGGGCGGCTTTGATTTGGCGGCTGTAGAGCCAGAGAAAAAAAGCATCTAGCAGATGCCCTGTGCGCAGCCTTATAAATACCGTATAAACGCGGCCGCTGTGCTGTGCGGCATTAGGCAAATACGCCGCTTATGCCAAACGGCATATTATACTTATCCGTAAGGTTTTGATATTCTATGGATAATGTTAGGCGATGCGTATTTTGAACGCCGGTAAAGTTTTAACTAAAGAGCATTCACGCTGTTCCATCATCTTTCTTGGGTATGAGTATTACTGCCTTTGTACCCTTGCCAACCTCGCTTTCAATTTCCAGGGTGCCTTTGCACATAGCCCGCAGACGGCTTCTCACATTTTTAATGCCGGTATGCATACCTGGCTCCTCAAGAAAATCTGCAGAATCAAAGCCCACACCGTCGTCAACAACAATAATTTGGTAAAAATTTTCCAACTCACGAGTGACAATGCTAACCACACCGCCATTTTTGCGCTTTAGCACCCCGTGTTTTACGGCATTTTCCACAAGCGGCTGTACGGTAAGCGAAGGAATGCGAAAATCCTCTACCTCAATATCGTACGCCACATGCAAATTATTCTCAAAGCGCTTTTTTTCTATGTTTAGATAAACCCTGGTGTGCTTTAATTCATTCTCAAAAGAAACCAGCGTACGCTGGCTCAATGTATCCAAATTGTGCCGCAGGTAATCCGCAAATTCGGCTGTCACTTTTTGGGCTTCTTTGGGATTTTCATCGCACAAGCCACATATTACGGAAAGGGTGTTGTATAAAAAATGCGGCTGTATTTGGCTAAGCAGTATTGCAATACGGCTCTGAAGCATTTGCTGCGCCTGCTCCTGCAATTGCCTGTCCAGCTTGAGGTTGTGCGTGTCCAGCCTCTCGTTGGCTTGGTACAGGGAAATTCTGCTCTCCAAAATATGATGGGAAAGAAACATACCAATCACAAGGCATGTGACGGCATGCGCAATATCCATTTCCGCATAGTTTAGCATCTTTATGTTCAACGCCATAGCGGAAAAAATACAGGTCACCACTGTGAGATATCCATACATATAGTGCGTGGGAACAATAAACAGCATGGGCAGAGCCAGCACATATACAATAAAAAGAGTCGCCCTGGAGTTCGGTTCGAACATAGTTCCCAGCAGACTTACAAATGCAAACACAACGCAGGCAAAAATCAAGATATATATTCTGGTAAATGTTATACTTTTATTTTTTTTCAGCTTGAACGTACAAAACAATATGATCAACGCAATAAAGCATACAAGATAAGCATAGTAGTACTTTGCAAACAGCTCTGTTCTGGAGCCTATCACAAGATAGCACCCTATTATAATCGTCATAATAATAAGCAATCTATCCATCATTTTAGAATTATACTGATGTATGACCTCTATATGCTTTATGAAAAAAGCCTTGCTTTCCCCGCCATAACACCATATCTCAAGCTTTTTTATCACAGGGTTCCTCCGTTTCAATAAAAAATTTTATGAGTCATTATATAAAAGGAACCGTCGGTATAGCGTCGCAAACCACACAAAAAAACCGCTTTCGCGGCTTTTTTGCGTGGTTTATTAGTAGTTTTTTAGAGAGTTATTTATATTTTCAGATCATCAGGACTTTGTTTGACCTGCTGCCGGTCCTGCTGTGTTTCCCCGCAGATTTTTTCCGGCCGCATCTATGCTGTAAGCGAAAACCTTGAAGTAATACTTTGTGCCGCTTGCCAGCCCTTTTGCTGTGATAGAGTTTCCTGTTACCTTGCCCAGATAGCCGTAGGTTCCGTTCTTTTTATCGGAAGCATATACATAATAGCCCTTGGCTCCAGCTACCTTATCCCAGCTTACCTTTATGGACGACTTGTCTATGCCCTTAGGCTTAAGGTTTTGAGGCTTTGCACATACAGGAGTTACGCTTACCGCATCCGTTTTATTACCGGAAAATATGTCATCATTAAATTTAACATACGCTGCCACCTTGTAGCTGTTTTTCTTGCCTACGGTAGCTTTGGTATCTGTGAAGCTTGCGGTTGTAACCTCCTTATACTCGAAATAGTTGTTGTCATTAAACTCATTATCATCATTTGTTTTGTAAATTATGTAACCCGTAGCGCCTTTAACGGGAGTCCAGGTGAGCTTGGTGCTGCTTATACCCGTGCTTACCGCCTTTACATTTTGGGGAATCGCCGGTTTCTTTTGACTGGAAACAGTCCAAAGCGCATTATCAATACTTTTTCTGGCGTTTATTTGGCCCCAGCCGCTGTATATATCATATCCATATGGGCTAAGCGGGGTAACGCCACCTGTCTTCATTGTAAGATACGCCTGTTTCATATCAAGTGACGGATCTACATACTTCATTAACGCCACTATGCCCGCAGCTATGGGCGAGGCCATAGAGGTGCCGCTCATCATATCATACTCGCCGGAGGGTATGGTGCTCAATATGTTTACACCCGGCATTATGAAATCCTTTTCCGGACCATAGTTTGAAAAAGGCGCTCTGTAGTCTGAAGGGTCTGTCCAGTTTTTGCTGGCCATGATGCTTATTACAGATTCAAAATCTGACGGGAATGTGGGCGCATCGGTATTTTCGTTGCCCGCCGCCACAACCGTGATTATACCACGTGTGTAAGCCGCATCACAAAGATCGCGCAGCACCTTGCCATATTCGGGAAAGGGGTATTCCGATCTCTCGCCCAGGCTCATGTTTATAACATCCGATCCAATGCCTATGGCGTAGTTCATTCCTACTGCCGTAGAGTAGTCTGTGGTTTTACCCTGCTGATCGAATACGCTTATGGATACCAGATCAACTATCTGGTTTTTTGTGCCTGCGGCAACACCCGCGATGCCCTTACCATTATTTGATGTAGCGGCAATAAGACCGGCCACATGCGTTCCGTGCTCGTTAACGCTTCCCGGAGTATCAAAGGGAGGACGCACTACATCCGAAGACACATCCACGCTCAGCTCTTTATTCAGTGCAGCCTGCAAATCTTCATGGTTCATGTCTATGGGAGAATCCAGCACGGCAACGCGTACTTTTTTTGTTATTGAATCCGCAGCCGCATAGTCTTCCACCAGTTTCCACGCTTTGCCCACTTCCAATTTATCCATATACCACTGCTCGCCAAGCAAGGGGTCATTTGTCAAAGCAGCCTGGGTCGCGGCGGGTGTATCATCCACATCTGTAGCCTCTGTTTGCTCAACCTTCTCAGTCTCTTCCAGCTGATAAGTAAAGTTTGGCTGGGCGTATTTTACATCGGGCATAGCGTTGAACATCTCCACCGCCTGCTGTACCGTTTGTGTTTCCGGTATGTCTACCAAACTCATGGTATCACCGCTAACCATCGCCTCAGATTGCATCACTGCGCAGCTTGCCGTTTCCGCAACGCTCTGCGCAGTAGCTTCAGATGCGCCATTTCCAAACACAACTATCACTTGGCCGGGCACATAGCTATACTGCGCCGCCTCCGCCTGATCCTGTGCCGTCATATCTGTAGCTACTGCTGCTTCCTGCGCTTCAACTTCCTCTATTATTACCTCTTCAGGAGCAGTCTCCTCCGGTGTAGCTTCCGCCTCCGCCGGCTGCTCCGCAACTATTTCCGAGTTCTCTACGCTTTCCAAATTATCTGCGGCAAATGCCGTTCCCGCCGCGCCAAAGCTGAACACAAGACAGAAAGCCAGTATAAACGCAATATATTTTTTTGCTTTCATAAATCAATCTCCTTTATCTGATTACTTTCTACTTACTTTTTGTGGTTACCGATATCCTGTTGGAAAATACTCCCGTATCGTAATCACCATCTTCTGTATCATAGTATGAAACTACTGCATAATGATATTTTTTGCCTGGCTCCAGATTTTTGTCCACATACTGTGTAACGTCTGATCCAATCTTTTCACTTACAGTATTGTAACCCTGATATATGGATTTGTATTTTGCTTCTGAACGCATAACTATATACCCGTCCACCTTAGGGTCAACCGACTTAGTCCATTTTAATGTAACATCATTTTTGCCAACATTTGCTGCATTAACATCTGTCGGCGGCACGGGCCAATTGATATCCGGCTCCGGCGGGGTGGGCTTTATGTTCAGCGCGTATTTTACAGCCGCCTCGGTATCTACATTGCCCCATGCCGTGAAGAAGTCAAAGCCTTTCACAAACAAATCTGTAGCTGTAGTGGTCAATCCCTGCCTTACCTGGAACGGCGTTATATCTGGCTTTGCGTAATACATCAACGCAGCAACGCCAGACACAACCGGAGTTGCCATAGATGTTCCAGACTGTTCTTCATATTTATTGCCCGGTACACTGCTTAAAATATCTTCACCGGGAGCCGATATATCTTTAAGTATGCCGTAGTTTGAAAACGACGCTCTGCACATATTTGTGGGTTTTGAAAAGTTTGTTGTTGCGATAACATTTATTGCAGACTCATAGTCTGCGGGCATAGTTGGGCCATCGGAATTTTCATTGCCCGCGGCCGCCACAACTGTAGATCCGGCCGCCACCGCAGCGTCTATGGCATCTCTTAGCAGCCTTTCTTCCGATCCTATAGGATATTCGGACTGGCCGCCTATGCTCATGTTCAATACTTTAGCGCCACATTCTACCGCCCAGGATATAGCCAGCGCTATGCCGTATGTTGACGAAACCGACACTCCCGACATTATTCTGCAGCTCATGATTTCAACTGCCTGGTTGCGGCTTCCGCTTGCAACACCGGCAATACCCTTGCCATTGTTCGCTTCAGCGGCAATTATTCCGCTTACATGTGTAGCATGTAGTTCGCCCGGATCCAATGTTTCCGGATATGGCTCCATGCTACCGCTTGTAAAATCTCTGCTTAGCTCTTTGTTAACTACATTCTTTAGATCTTCGTGTGTAAAATCCAAGCCGCAGTCTATAACTGCTACTCTTACTTTTTCACGATTGGGCAGTGCATCTATCAAGTCTGTAGCTGCCGGTACCTTTATTTTATCCAGATACCACTGCTCTGAAGCCAGCGGATCATTGGTTTTCGCCTGCGCGGAAGCCACCTGCTCCGTTTGGCTCTGCTCTGAAGCCAGCATTTCAAACTTGCCGTTTGGCTGAGCATACTTTACGCCCGGTTTGCCTGTATAGCTCGCCACTGCCTGAGCAACGGTCTGATTTGTGGGTATACCCACCAGCGCCGCGTCACCCACGCCATTAATTTTATCCACATTCTTCAGCTCGCCGGCATTCTCTTGAACTATAGCCTGCACGTCTGCGCCGGATTCAAAAACCACTATTACCTCGCCCGCAAAATACTTCAGGTCTGTGGCTGCAAGCTCTGCCGCCGCTTCTGGATTTTCATCTGTTACGATCTCTGCCTCAACGGCAGGCGCTTCCGTAACATCCTCCACGACCTCGTTCGGAACCGCTTCCGCTTCTACAAGCGTTTCCTCTGCTACAGGCTCATCCGCAGCCATAGCAACAGACACCGGCAGTATACTTAATAGTAAGCATGCTGCCAATAACACCGCTAAAAACTTTTTTTTCATTACGCTTCTCCTCTTTACTATTATTATTATCTTGCTGTAAATGGTTACAAGATTTAATACCGATCCGCTGTGTATTTTTCACAATACATTGATTTTGATTATTATAAAATACGCTGCGTCGGAAAAGCGTCGGATATTTAAGGGAAGCTATCTGTGCTCAGGCTGTGGACAATTTGATGGCAGAGGTGCAAAATACAAACGAAAGTTGATCAGCATTTGGCCATTTGGCATCCGGTTGTTGAGGGGCATTAACTATTTTTTCCGGCAGCAAATTTTAGAAAGCCCCTTCCGCCAATAGCTTGACTTAGTATAAAATAAGAATGGCCTGCAAAATCAGTTTTTTACATTTTAGCTTAAATTTTTCTTATACTGACCAATTTGAACCCACGATTGCAAGTTAAAAAAACTGTTGCCCCGACACGGGATGCAACAGTTTTTATAGCCTTCAATCAATCACATTGTTTAGTTCTGCATACAAAACACACAATGGATATATTTTTTGTAATATCGGCCGCAATAAATATTTCGCATAATACATGCATTTTTTACGGCAGTTTACGCCAAATCATTCGCCGAACAGCTCATTTGCCTTTGCCATGTTGTCTATTATGGGCACGCTGAACGGGCAGCGCTCCTCACAGCTTCCGCATCCAATGCAGTCTGAGCCATGAGCAGAGAGCGAGGCATAGTGCTGCTTTATGCTGGGCGGAATATTTGCTTCATCCAGCTTTGCTATATCAAGATACTTGTTTACATTGGCTATGTCTATTTCAGACGGGCAGGGCAGGCAATGGCTGCAATATACGCAGCTTCCCTTCATGCTGCCCGTATTGGTGTTTATTATATCCGTGTAGTCAAGCTGCTCCTCTGTCATATCATAATACTTCAGAGCGTCTGCCACCTCTTCCGGTGATTTAAAGCCAAGCAGCGTGCTTACAACCGCCGGACGTGTAAGCGCATAGTGTATGCACTGGCCGGCTGTCATGGGCTTTGCAAAAGGCGTATGCTCTGCAGATAGCAATTTGCCCGCACCCAATGTTTTCATTACCGTTATGCCAACATTGTGCTGCTCGCATACATTATATAGTGCGGCGCGCGCCGGGTCTATGCCCATATACTGCTGCCCGTCAAAGTTTGCCTCCAGCGTGTCCAGCACATGAGTTTTTACCGGAGTCATATCAAAGGCGGCGTTTATGCTGAAAAGCAGTACCTCTATATCTCCCATCTCCACAAGACGGCGTGCCACCAGCGGATTGTGTGAGCTGGCGCCCAGATGGCGAACCACACCCTTCTTTTTTAGGTCTTTCATATAATCTAGTATGCCGTGGTCTATAACCTGATCCAGCGCTTCGTCCGTATCCATAAAGAACAGCATTCCAAAATCTATATAATCTGTTTCAAGATAGCGCAGCAAATCTTCAAAGTATTTCTTGCTTATTTCAAAATCACGTGTGATATCATATTGCTGATTCAGATCCACAGAGCAGATATGCCCCTGCAGCATAACCTTATCACGCTTTCCCTTTAGCGCCTTGCCTATCTTTTTTCGGATATCCTCCCCCGGCATAAAAACGTCCAGTATATTCACACCGCTGTCTATTGCCGCGTGGATTGTACTTTCCACTACGTCATAGGGCTTCCCGTCCAAATGCTCTGCGCCCATACCTATAGTGCTGGCCTTCAGCCCGGTGTTACCAATCTCTCTGTATTCCATAGCAAAAATTTCTCCTTGAATGTTAATATATTTGGAAGTGTAAAAAACAATGGCATCATGTGAGAACGATACCTCACCCCTAGCATAGCCTGTATCTCACAAAACTTCAAGTACATATTTGAAAAAACAGTTCGTTTTTCACAATTTTTTTCAAATACAGAAATTAATTTATCAAAACACCTGCTTTCTCACCTTTATATTGCATGATTTTGCATCAAATTGTTTTGAGCTGTTAATTACCAGTTTATCAATAAACATATAAATAATCAACCGCGCGCGAGCAAAAATTGCGCTGTACGGCTTTGTACCAAAAAATTTGGCATTTGAGATCGCTTACATTTGGTAAATATTTTAAAATTTAATTCTTTACAAACACAAATCCATGTGTTATATTTAAATCAATAATGATAATTGTTATTGTTTAAGGAGTGGAAATGGAAACTGCAAGAAAGTATAGCAGAAAAAGAAATGCCATATATGAAGCGGTTTGCTCCACTGTTTCGCACCCTAGCGCAGAATGGATATACACTCGCCTAAAGCCCGAATACCCTGATTTGAGCCTAGGCACAGTATACCGAAATTTGGCCCTCTTCAAGGAGAGCGGCGAAATAAAAAGCGTAGGCTCTGTGAATGGGCAGGACAGGTTTGACGGAAATATAGAACCGCACGCACATTTTGTTTGTAAAAAATGCGGCAGTGTGTCAGACCTTATGGAGGAGCAGGCGCCGGATATACCGGCAGTGGATGGCCGAGTGGATGAGTATCAGCTCAATTTTTATGGGTTGTGCGGTAATTGTTGTGAGGAAACGGCGCGGCAGGCGTCGGTTCAGATATAATAAAAATATAGAATCAGGAGACAAAAATTATGGAAAAGTTCGTATGTTCAGTATGTGGTTATGTTTATGAGGGAACCGAGGCTCCGGATGCTTGCCCGCAGTGCAAAGCGCCCAAAGAAAAGTTTAAGAAACAGTCTGGCGACCGTTCCTGGGCGGCAGAGCATGTAGTAGGCGTTGCCAAGGGTATACCGGAAGAGATTTTGGCTGGTCTGCGCATGAATTTTGAAGGCGAATGCACAGAGGTTGGTATGTATTTGGCTATGTCTCGTGTGGCTCATCGTGAGGGCTATCCCGAAATAGGCCTGTACTGGGAAAAAGCCGCTCTGGAAGAGGCAGAGCACGCTGCAAAATTTGCTGAGCTACTGGGCGAAGTTATTACAGACAGCACAAAGAAAAACCTTGAGCTGCGCGTGGATGCCGAAAATGGCGCTACACAGGGCAAATGCGATATCGCTAAGCTGGCTAAAGAAGCCGGACTTGATGCCATACATGACACCGTTCACGAAATGGCAAGGGATGAAGCCCGCCACGGCAAAGCTTTTGAAGGTCTGCTGAAGAGATACTTTGGTTAATAAATAAAAACATCAGCTTATATAGTGATCAAAGCCGGAGCCATTGTGTTCCGGCTTTTTTGTGCCCGAAATGTCCTTGCCACTTGCTCAGTTTTCACTAAAGTGCTAGAGTAGACTAATAGAAAAGTATGTTTGCCAAAAGGCGTACAGCAATATTTTGGAGGTACACATGTCCAATTTCAAAAGTATAAAACCCGAAGATCTTAACAAAAATGTTTTTGAGGCAATAGGAAGCGAATGGATGCTTGTGACGGCACAAAGCCGGGGAAAGGCAAACGCAATGACCGCTTCCTGGGGCGGAATGGGTGTGATGTGGGGCAAAAATGTAGTTTTTGTGGTGCTCCGTCCGCAGCGCTACACAAAAGAATTTGTGGATGCCGCAGACAGTTTTTCACTTTCATTCATAGGTAAAGATAAAGAGCGGCTAAACTACATGGGCACCGTTTCCGGGCGGGATGAGGACAAAATAAAAAACAGCGAACTGACCCTTGCACATAGCGGCGGCGCGCCCTATTTTGAAGAAGCCAACACCGTTTTGATATGCAAAAAGCTATTCGCCCAGCCTTATTCGGAAACCTCTTTTATTAATGCAGATATACTGCCCAGATGGTATCCGCAAAAAGACCTGCACACACTTTATATAGCTGAAATCACAAACGTTCTGGTAAAGTAACGGCGGTGACACCTCCCGCCTCATAAACGAAAAAGCCTTCCTCCGTTATGCGCGGCGCAAGGCTTTTTGCTTTTGTTTCCCATTAATTATGATATATAATAAAAGTTTATGTTTTTCACGAGCGCGAAAATATTTATATAATATAGCAACGGCATTCAAAGCGCCGCTGCCGCGGGCATGGCTTTAAAGCCCGCTCATTCTGCGCAAAACAATTTGTTTTCCTTGCGCCCGGAGCATAGCTTTTTCATTTTTACCTGCGCGGCACGCTGCATTATCCCGTTAAGATGCCTGGCTTTTTGCGGGCATACGGTGACGCACAGCATGCAGGAAATGCATTTTGCCTTGTCTGACGTGCGAATATCCTGTGCCGATATGGCCCCCACCGGGCAGCTCATGGCGCATAGCCCGCACGAATTGCAGCTTTTATCAGCTTCCGGCCTAAGCGGTACGGAAAGGTATTCCCTGTACGGAATATTTCCGGGTATCTCAGCCGCCGCTCTCTTTTCCACCGCGCCGCGGCATTTTTTCGAAAACGCCTCCAGCTCTGCAATGTCTGCCGCGTCTGGTCTGCCCGCGCCATAAACAGGCATTAGCGAGTGTTGGGCGGAGGCTGCCACCGCGCACATACAACGAAACCCGGCCGGCTCCAGCACATTTTTCAGCTCTATCAGTGTATCGTCAAAATCACGGTTCCCATAGGCTGCAACCAGCACAGCGGGTGTAGAATTTCCGCGCAGCGCGCCAAGCTTGGGTATCAAAAACTGCGGAACACGACCGCTGAAACTTGGTACGGCAACCACCAGCACATCATCCCCGCCAAATTCCAAGCCCGCCATATCCAGTGTGGCATCCGCCATGTCCACACCTATCTTTTCACAGTCCCACGAGGAGCAAACCGCATCCATCACCTTTTTTGTGCCGCCCGTCGGGCTGAAATATAACGCGTACAACCTCATTCTCTCCACCCTCTTGCAATATTACTCTGACTTATCCTTCAAAATCACATCGTGGCTGCCGCCCTCAACTATGCTTGTAGAGGAAACCAGTGTTATTTTCGCCTTATCCCGCAGCTCTTCCAAATTCAGCGCTCCGCAGTTGCACATGGTGCTCTTTACTTTATAAAGTGAAATGCCCACGTTATCCTTTAGACTTCCGGCATAGGGCACATAGCTGTCCACGCCCTCCTCAAAGCCCAGCTTGCTGTCTCCGCCCATATCGTAGCGCTGCCAGTTGCGCGCACGCTCAGAGCCTTCGCCCCAATACTCTTTAACATAACTGCCGCCAACCAAAAGCCTGCTGGTGGGGCTTTCGTCAAAACGGCTGAAATATCTGCCCAGCATAACAAAATCCGCTCCCATAGCCAGAGCCAGCGTTATGTGATTGTCGTATACTATGCCGCCGTCAGAACATATGGGTATATATATTCCCGTTTCTTCAAAATATTTATCCCGCTCTGCCGCAACATCTATAAGCGCGGTGGCCTGACCGCGGCCAATTCCCTTTTGCTCACGCGTAATGCATATGGAGCCGCCGCCTATTCCTATTTTTATGAAATCCGCTCCGCAACTTGCCAAAAAGCGGAAACCTTCTCCATCCACCACGTTGCCCGCGCCCACCTTTACGGTGTCGCCATAACGGCCCTTTATCCACTCCAGTGTACGCTTCTGCCATTCTGTAAAACCCTCTGATGAGTCTATGCAAAGCACATCCGCACCCGCTTCCACAAGAGCAGGCACCCGCTCCTCATAGTCGCGAGTATTTATGCCTGCACCCACTACATAGCTCTTGTTTTCGTCCAGCAGCTCATTGGGGTTTTCCTTGTGCGAATCGTAATCCTTGCGGAACACGATGCACTTTAGCCTTCCGTTTTTATCCACCAAGGGCAGCGAATTTATTTTGTTGTCCCATATTATATCGTTTGCCTCTTTTAGAGAAATACTTTCGTCCGCCACCACAAGGTTTTCAAGGGGAGTCATAAATTCTTTTACGGGTGTTGAAAGATCCATGCGGGAAATGCGGTAGTCCCTTGAGGCCACCAGCCCCAGCAAAACACCGTCTGCACTGCCATCGTCCGTAATTGCAACGGTGGAGTGACCGCTTTTTTTCTTTATATCAATAACGTCTGCCAGCGTGCTGTTTGGCTTCAAGTTTGAGTCTGAACGCACAAACCCGCGCTTATACGCCTTCACCCTGCTCACCATAGCCGCCTCATCCGCCACGCTTTGGCTGCTGTATATAAAAGAAATGCCACCCTCTATGGCTAGAGCGATGGCCATTTTTTCACCTGAAACGCTCTGCATAACAGCAGAGGTCATAGGTATATTCATAGATAACGCAGATTCCTCGCCTTTTTTAAATTTAACTACCGGTGTACGCAGACTCACTCTATCCGGCGTGCACTCAGCAGACGAATATCCGGGCACTAGAAGATACTCGCCAAAAGTGCGCGATACTTCTTTAAAAATAAACGCCATAAAATTACCTCCCTTGTTTTTCTCATTCTCAATTTTGTTATTAATAGTACCATAACACAGCTCAAATTGAAACCTGAATTTTATTCCTGCGCTGGCAAGAATGGTCACTTTAGGGTATTGATTTAACGGCCGAGCGCGTTTAAAATATGGCGTATACAAACAAAAAAATTTGCGGAAACCGCGATGTTTCTATCAGTTTGAAAATATTTTGATGAAAATGTAGGCTATGACAAGCAATAAAACAAAAAGCAGTAGCAAAAAGCACCCGCTGGAAATATTTTTTGATTATTCCTGCCCCTATTGCATGAAGGCACATAGCCATTTGATAGATCTTTTGCCGGATTTCCCCCATGTGG
>CAYXBW010000037.1:0-21072 GCA_964463305.1 uncultured Christensenella sp.
AACAAAACAACCCCGCGGCACTCGCCGTGGGGTTGTTGATACGTTTGTATTTACTATAGTATTACGCCTGTGTTGCAAAAGCTATGTCAGGATTGAAGTATTCATCTACGTTTGTAGAATCTATAAGGAATGTACCTGCATCCTCATATGCCTCAACCTGCTCGCCACTTGCCATTTTCACAGCCAGCTGAACAGCCAGTCTGCCAAAGGCAAAGGGATCGTTTGCAGATGTAGCCAGATAGCGGCCGTCCTTTATGGCCTCAACAGCTTCCATGAGTCCGTCAACACCGGAGCACTGAACTTTCAGGCCGGCATCTTCGCAAACCTGCAGCGCACCCAGAGCCATATCATCGTTGTGTCCGTATATCATTGCTATATCGCTGTTGTTCTGTATAATGTCCTGAGTAGCCGTGGCAGCCTTTGAGCGAACATAGTCGCAATAGGGAGTCTGTACTATCTCCAGTCCGGGTTCTGCGTCAACAGCATTGTGGAATCCCTTGGAGCGGGCTTCCTGCACGCGGTCACCGCCGCTGCCCATAACCTCCAGTATTTTACCTGTGGCCTTGCCTTTGCCGCCCATAGCAGCAACTATAGCATCACCAACAGCCTGACCCATAACCTCATTGTCGCGGCCTACTATAACATCAACATCACCGTTTACAAATCTGTCAACCGTTATGATCGGCACACCTTTTTCAGCGCATTTAGCAAGAGAGGGAGCAACGCCGTCCGGGTCAACCGCATTCAGTATAAGTACGCTTACACCCTTTTCCAGCATGTCCAGTATGTCCTGATTCTGCTTCGTAACATCCTCGTTCGCATCCGCAACCACCAGCTCAACACCCTGTTTTGTGGCTTCTTCTTTAGCCGCATCTACGTGAGATACATAGAAGGGAGATGCCATTGTGCACTGCGAGAATCCTATAACGATATCCCCGGCGGCGGCAGGAGCAGCGGCAGATGCCTCTGCGGGCGCTGCGGCAGCGGGAGCCTCAGACGCAGGCGCGGCCGGCGCCTCGGAAGCGGGTGCAGCAGCGGGTGCCTCAGTGGCAGCCGGAGCAGCGGGTGTCTCTGCGGCCGGAGCGGGCGCAGAGCAGCCTGCCAGTGCCATGGAAACAACGAAAACCAGAGCAAGTGCGATCAATAGTGTTTTTTTCATTAAACTTTCCTCCATTATATTTTTGATTATGCTGCTATTATTAGCGCAAATTAATTTCATTTTTTAGTTGTCATCTCGCGAAACCACGCGGTTCAGCAGCAGCGCGCCCACAATTATGACACCCTTGAATATCTGCTGGTAATATGATGGCAAGCCCATAAGATTGAACAGGTTGGTAATAATGGCCAGTATGAATACGCCCGCAAGCGTGCCAAACACACCTCCACGTCCACCCAGCATAGACGTTCCGCCTATTACGGTCGCCGCTATCGCGTCAAGCTCGAAGCCCTGTGCCAGCGTGGGCTGCGCAACTGTGAGCCACGCGGTAAGCATAATACCGGCATAGGCTGCCGTCATGCCTGATATGGTCCACGCAAGTGTGTTGTAAAGCTTTACCCGTACACCGGAGAGCATAGCCGCCTCGCGGTTTCCGCCAATGGCATACAGCCCGCGCCCAAAAACGGTATATCTCAATACATAAGCGGCAACTATAGTTACAAGTATCCATGTTATTCCCGCAAAGGGAAGTTTTAGATCACCCACCGGGAAAGAGCCGCCGCCGAGGAAGCAAAATTCTTCTCCGCCCACCATCTTTGCCAAACCGGATATAACCTTACCATCCGTGGTGAGCATGGCCAACCCCCTGGCAGAAACCATGGTGGCAAGCGAAACAATGAAAGGCGCCAAATTGAAGAATGTTATTATAAGACCGGTGATAGTGCCAAGCAGCGCACCCACGCCCACGCCCACAATTACCGCAACGGCAACGGGCGCCCCAAGCGACAGCATAAGCGCAGAGGTCATTCCCGCCAGCGCCGCTACCGAACCTACCGAAAGGTCGGTTCCGCTTGAAAGTATAGTATAGGTCATGCCTATGGCTATTATGCCGGGCGCCGCATAGGATTGCAGCAGGTTGAAGAAGTTGGAAAGCGTGAAAAAGCTTTTTGATACAATGGAAGCTATTATCACGAACACCACCAGCAGTATAAGCACGCTGTATTTTTTTAATATCTCTACGTATGATTTATTCTTTAAGGATTCCATAAAAAAGTTACCTCCCCGCAACCGCGTATTGCAATATAATAGATTCCTGAATTTCGTTTTTGTTAAACTCTCCCACTATCTTTCCGTGGAACATTACCATTATTCTGTCGCATACGCTTATAAGCTCTTCCAGCTCACTGGAGGCTATCACTATGCCGTGTCCCTGTTCCGCCGCTTTTCTGAGTATTTTGTATATCTCGTTCTTGGCCTTTACGTCTATGCCCTGTGTAGGCTCGTCCACCAGCAATATTTTTGAATTTTGCATAAGCCACTTTGCAAGTATTATCTTTTGCTGATTTCCGCCCGAAAGGGATACTGTGGGCGTTTTTTCACTGGGTGTCTTTATTTCCAGATCCTTTATGTATTCCTTGCATTCATCGCTTATCTTTTTATAATCCAGCCCCAGCTTGCTTCGGAATTTTTTTATTGCCACCATGCAAATGTTTTGCCACACGGGAAGCCCCAGCACCAGCCCCTGCATCTTACGGTTCTCCGGCAGCATGCCAATGCCGTTTTTTATAGACTCACGCGCGCTTTTGGGCAGCATTTTCTTTTTATCTATAAATAGCTCACCCTCTGTAATTTTGTCTACGCCGTATATGGCTCGCAAAAATTCTGTTCTGCCCGCGCCAACCAGTCCGTAAAGCCCCACTATTTCATTTTCTCTGAGATTGAGAGATACATTTTCCAGCTTTTTATTGCTGAAATTTTTAGCTTCCAGTATATAGTCGCCGCCGGTTGTCACCTCAGCCGACTGGAACATATTGGCCGTCATTTTGTAGCCGATCATATATTCCACCAGCTTGTCCACATTTATATCCGCAAGCCGCTCCGTAACAACGTTTTTGCCGTCCTTTAGCACGCTCACCCTGTCTCCCACCTGAAACAGCTCATCCAGCCTGTGCGAAATGTATATGATGGTCATTCCCTGAGATTTCAGATCTGCTATTATGCGCAGCAGCGTGTTGAACTCGTCTCGAGAGAGCGTTGCGGACGGCTCGTCCATTACTATCAGCTTGGAATTGGAGGCAAGGCACTTCATAAGCTCCACCAGTTGCCTTGATCCTATACTGAGATCGCCCGCATAAGCGTTTGGCGAAATATTTATGCCCAGCTTGTCTATATATTCCTGCGCCAGCTTTTGCGAAGCCTTCCAGTCTATACCGCCCATCTTCTTGGGCATGTTGTTTATCAGTATATTTTCAGTCACCGTAAGCTCGTTTACCAGCGAAAGCTCCTGATATATAACCGATATACCGCTCTTTTTTGTGAGCAGCGGGTTAGCTTCCTTTATATTTATTCCATCGAAAACTATTTCCCCGCTGTCCTTGGCGTAAGCGCCCGAAAGTATTTTCATAAGCGTGGATTTACCCGCGCCGTTCGCGCCTATGAGACAGTGCACCTCGCCGCGCTCCACAGAAAAATCTACGTCATCCAGCGCCTTTACACCAGGGAAGCTCTTGCAAATATGCTTCATTTCAAGTATTACATCCGGCATATCTTCCTCCTGTTCAGCTTCTCATCATCAGCTTTAAATATTCGTATATGGCAAGATATTTTTGGTACGATTTTGAATATTGTCTGTTTGCGTCTGCGGAAGGCTCCACCACCTTTGTCACCTTCACCATGCTGTCACAGGCGCTTTGGAAATCCGGAAAGGCACCGCTTCCCACGGCGGCGGTCACCGCGCAGCCCAGCACGCCAGCGTTGCTGGAATGCTCCGTTATAACTATGGGCTTGCCCGTAACATCGGCAATTATTTTGAGCCACAGCTCGTTTCTTATTACGCCGCCGCAGCCGCGTATCTGCTCTATAACGGAAATTCCGTTTTCTATTGTGTCCAGCACGTTGCGCGTACCAAAGGCTATACCCTCCAGTATGGAGCGGTACATATGCGCGCGGGTGTGGCTCAAAGTAAGCCCGTAGAAAACGCCTTTCGCCATAGGGTCTTTATATGGCGTGCGGTTGCCCTGAAAAAAGTCAAGCGTTATAAGCCCGTCGCTGCCAATTGGTATGTTGGATGCCTCCTCCGCCATGACTTCATATGGCTTTTGGCCGCCTATGCCAAATTCCCGTAAAAACCATTTTGTTATTGAACCTGCGGATATCTGACCGCCCTCCAGGCAATAGCTGCCCGGAACCAGCGCATCTTTATATGGCCCCCATATACCATCTTCAAATATGGGTTTTTCAACTACTGCAAGATGCACAAAGCTGCTGCCCATAACTATTCCCGTTTCACCCGGCTTGCATACGCCCAGCCCTATCATGTTGGTATATGCGTCCAAACAGCCCTGATACACTTTAACATCAGGCCTCAGGCAATATTTTTCTGCTATTTCACGCCGCACCGTACCCACCGGATCTCCCTGCCGCACAACGTTCGGCACAGCCTTATCAAAAAATTCGTCAAAGCCTATAGTGTGGAAAAAGTCTTTGCTGAAGCCGCCGTATTCATCCACATAATTTGATTTGCAGGTGGCCTGTGAAAGGGAGGCACACCATTCTCCCGTAAGAAAATGATTTATATAATCCTGCTGCTCCACAATGCGCTTGGCACGGTCAAATATCTGGGGCGTGTTGTCCCTTATCCACATCATTTTGGGCACCAGCCACTCTACAGATTCTTCATTTCCGCAGAATTTCAGCACCTCGTGGCGGGTATCGTTTATTTTCATGGCCTGCGCAACCGCGCGCACGTCCATCCAAAGTATTGCATCCGTAAGCGGCATATCATTAGCATCCACCGGTATCACCGTAGAAGCCGTGGCGCATACGGATATGGATTCAATTTGTTTGAAAACACTCTCGCCCGCAGTCGCAAGACATGCCGCAACAACTATATTGGTACAGTTGGTCCAATCGTTCGGGCGCTGCTCTGCCCAGCCCGGCTGCGGGTAAACCGTATTATATTTTTCCTCGCTGAGTGCTACAAGATTGCCTTTATCGTCCGCAATACCGCATCTCACGCCCTGCGTTCCATAGTCCAATCCCATAAAATAACTATTAGACATTCTCAATTCTCCATTTGCATTTTTATTGTATGTGTTTATCTGGATAGATTCTGTGCTCGTACACATTTTATGCTAATAAACTATCGTAAAACGAATTATTCCTTTTATAAAAGGCTTTTCTTAATTTATCCGCTTCCTAATTTTTGCTTTTACAGTTTAAAATTTTATCTAAAACCAGTCGAAAAGTGTGTGTTCGTGCACATTTATTTTATGAGTTGATTATATAGCATTTTATTTTGCAAGTCAACAGGTATTTTTTAAAAATTTTCCGCGTTTTTTCTTTTGCTGGCGGCCTTATTCAGTATTTTTTTACTTATTTCTTATCGCTAACGATCAAGCGCATGTGCTCGTGCACACATGCTTGTCCTTTATCTTACCTGCAAATATCAATTTGCAATTTCACAGCATAGACGCAGTAAATTATTCCGTAAATGCTAATAAATGTTGCACCGGATTTCACATAAAAAGCAAAAATTGCCGGTCTGATCTGCGCTTTTGGGTTTTTAAACAGAAAGTATTTATATTTTGGGGTTGCAGGCAGTTGCTGCGCGCATATGGCTTGCTCAGCGCAGGAATAGATAGGCGCTGCTGGAAAATGTACACAACCGAAAATGCCGCGAAAAAATTCACGGCATTTTCAGTTTGCTATATACTATTATTTAATTATTAATAGTCCCACCTATTTGCCTTCAAGTCTACCCACGTTGTATACATAATTTACCACATAAAACTTGTTTTGTCCATCCTTCCAGCAAAAATAAATTATTTTTACAACAAATGAATTTAGTGTAGCATATACCGCACATACCCTAATATTAGCTAAATAAAGGCTTTTGGCAAATTTTGCTTCCGCAAATATTTTACAAACACTACAATATATTTATATGTACATTATATAAACCGTTTTATGTCATTTTAAAATTATATTTTTCGTCTCAATATTGCGCTTTTGTAAAATTCTTTTACTAGCCCGTATGCACTGTTCAAAAATTGTTAACTTATTTGACTTTCAAACAGCGATATAGTAAAATAACTTGCGATTCAAACAATATCTGTTGTTCGTCTCATATTTCCAAATAAGGAGCTAAGATGTTTCCGGATAAAAAAACATCACTTGATATATTGTACGATATGTACTGCGCCCGCCAATTTGAGCTAACACTTGAAAAGCTTTTCAAATCCGGCGAGTTATATGGAACTACCCACCTCAGCGTGGGGCAGGAAGGCACCGCAGCGGGAGTTATATACGCGCTTCAGCCTGCAGATCTAGTGCTGAGCACACACAGGGGGCACGCCATAAGCCTAATAAAGGGTGCAAGCCCAAACGCCATGATGGCAGAGCTTTTCGGCAGGGAAACCGGCTGCTGCAAAGGTCTGGGCGGTTCGCTTCACATAGTGGATACCGCCTCCGGCAATTACGGCGCAAATGGCATAATGGGCGCTTCACTGCCCATAGCGGCTGGTATTGCCCTCTCTCTGAAGAGGGAAAAAAGCAAAAAAATAGTCGCCGCGTTTTTCGGTGATGCATCTGCAAACAACGGAGCTTTCCACGAAGCGCTAAACATGGCGGCGTTATGGAAGCTGCCCGTTGTTTTTGTTTGCGAAAACAATCAATACGGCATGTCTACTCATATAAGCCGCCACAACAGCACAGGCAGCGTGGCAGACCGCGCGGCGGCCTACGGTATGCCCGGAGTTTGCGTGGACGGAAATGACGTGCCTGCCGTTATGGATGCCATGGCAAAGGCGGCGGATATCGCCCGCTCCGGCGGCGGTCCTTCCCTGCTGGAGCTTGCGACCTACCGATGGCTGGGGCATTCCAAGAGCGACACAAGAAATTACCGCACGCGCGAAGAAGAGGCGGAGTGGATGGAGCGCTGCCCCATAGCACGCTTTCGTGTGGGCATGAGCGAAAACGGCGTATCCACTAATGATATGGACGCCGCGCAATACCGTGCCACACAAACAATAGAGCGCGCGGTAGAATTTGCCCGCTCCTCCCCTGCCGCCGCCTTTGCGGATGCAAAATCTCTCGTATATTCCGCCGGAGGTGTGCTGCGTGGCTGAGAAAACTATGCGCGAGGCGCTTAATGAGGCGCTCAAAGAAGAACTGTATAATGATGAAAGCGTGCTGCTGATAGGCGAGGATATAGGCGTATTTGGCGGCTGTTTCAACGTTACGCAGGGGCTTATAGACATATTCGGCTCAGAACGCATAATAGACACGCCAATTGCCGAAAACGGGCTGGTTGGTCTGGCGGTAGGCGCGGCAATGTCCGGGCAGCGGCCCGTTGCCGAAATAATGTTTTCAGATTTTTCCGCCTACGCTATGGACGCCATTGCAAATCAGGCAGCCAAGCTGCGTTTCATGACTGGCGGGCAGATAAAAATGCCTCTTGTGGTGCGCATGCCGGGCGGCAGCGGCACACAGGCGGCCGCACAGCACAGCCAAAGCCTTGAGGCTTGGTTTTGCCACGTGCCCGGTTTGACGGTGGTTTCTCCCTCCACGCCGCACGATGCAAAGGGACTGCTCAAATCTGCCATAAGAAGCGACGGCCCTGTGATATTTATAGAGCACAAGCTCGGATATAACAGTTCCGGCAGTGTGCCTGACGGAGAATATACGCTTCCGCTGGGTAAGGCGAGGGTGGTGCGCGGCGGCAGCGACGTAACAATAGTGAGCTATTCGCACAACCTCATAAAATGCATGGAAGCCGCGCTGCTCTTAGAGCGTGACGGTATAGACGCGGAGGTCATAGATCTGCGCACTCTCTGGCCTCTTGATATTCCCTGTATAATAGAATCTGTCAAAAAGACCGGACGCCTGTTCATTTCTCATGAGGCAGTGCAGAAATTTGGCGTGGGTGCAGAAATTTCCGCCGCCGTCTGCCAAAGCGACGCATTCTATTCGCTTAAAGCACCGGTATTTCGCTTTTGCGGTCAAGATATGCCGCTCGCTTTTAACCGCGATATTGAAGCGGCCTCCGTACCGCAGGCGGACAGCATATACTCCAATGTCAAAAAAATATTGTTTAGCGGACGCGGAAAGATTTATAATTTAAATAACCGCTGATAGATTTTACGCAAAAATTGTTTTGCGGTAATAGTTTTTAAAGATGCAGGAGAGGAACGCTATGCAAAAGGTCATACATATAGAGGGCATGTCCTGCGAGGGCTGCTCCGGCAGGATAAAACGTCTGCTGGAAAAAATAGACGGTGTTTCCGCGGATGTGAGCCATACTGAGGGCAAGGCGCAGGTTGAGTTGTCCAAAGCGGTGGAGGATGCGCTGCTTATATCCACAATAGAAAACGCCGGCTATAAGGTTACGGGTATAGAATGATAAAGCTATCCGCTTGGCTGTGTCCCACAATGAAGGGCAAGCTGGCCGCGCACACAGATACGGTTTTTTGTGCTTTGCTTTACGCTTGCCGAATTGCAAGAACCAATGCTTTTAAAGTCGCTGTATATTATTTGTACAGCGGCTTTTTTGCTGCCTCTTGCTTATATTGCAAAGCGGCAAAAATATCGTTACGCAAAAAAAAATTCTTAACAACTATTTTACATTGATTTCACATAGTTTTTACAATATAATATTTTGGGGATAACTCGACAGAAGGAGGCGCTGCGCTGTATGCCGCTCAACATTGTGCTGGTGGAGCCTGAAATACCGCAAAACACGGGAAATATAGCACGCACCTGCGTTGTTACGGGCAGTTTTTTGCACATAGTTAAGCCAATGGGCTTTTCATTGAGCGAAAAGCATGTGAAACGCGCCGGGCTTGATTATTGGCAATACCTTGATTTGAGGATATATGAAAGCCTTGAAGATTTTTATTTCCAAAATAAGGATGCGGAAATATGGTATTTCTCATCCAAGGCAGAAAAAACTATTACAGAGGCTCGTTTCGGCAGCGAATGCTACTTGGTGTTCGGCAACGAAACGCAGGGGCTACGGGAAAAAATGCCTGCGGACAAAAGCGATATGTGCGTAAGGATACCTATGGTGCCGGATCAACGCTGCCTGAACCTTTCAAACGCCGTCTGCGTGGCGGCCTATGAGGCACTCAGGCAAAACGGGTATACTGGTCTTATATAGGCCGCCTATATCTACAAAACGCTTCACGGGGGAATTATATGGATTTTTGGATCATTGCTGCACTGCTGGGTGGACTGGGATTGTTTTTATTCGGCATGAAGATGATGTCGGACGGCCTTGAGGCAATGGCCGGTGACAAGCTCAGAAACGGCCTGGAAAAGCTTACTAAGAACCGCTTTGCCGCTGTTGGTGTGGGCGCGGGCGTAACCGCGGTCATACAGAGTTCATCGGCCACTACCGTAATGGTTGTAGGTTTTGTAAACGCCGGACTGATGACGCTCACACAGGCAATAAACGTGGGCATGGGCGCGAACATTGGTACCACCATCACCGGACAGATAATAGCCTTTAAAATAACCAAGATCGCTCCGCTCATACTATTTGCGGGCGTACTCATAGTGCTTTTTGTCAAAAAGCGCTCCATACGCAGGCTGGGCGAAATAATAGGCGGACTGGGCATACTGTTTTTCGGCATGAACGTGATGAGCGAATCTTTAGCTCCGCTAACAGAATTCCAGCCCTTCATAGACGCGCTTTCATCCTTTGAAAGCCCGTGGGTAGGCCTTTTGGCGGGCGCGGGAGTAACAGCGGTAATACAAAGCTCCTCGGCCACTATGGGTATTGTGCAGGCCTTTGCCATGCAAAATATAATGGGGCTTGATTCATCTGTATTCCTCATACTGGGTCTTAACATCGGCACATGTATAACCGCCATACTGGCGAGCCTTGGCGGAACCAAAACGGCAAAGCGTACAGCCGTGGCACTGCTGTTTTTCAATATAATAGGCGCAATGATATTCATGCTGCTGCTGCAAATATTCCCCATAGTGGAGTGGGTGAAAACCTGGTCTCCGGGCGACCCCGTGCGGCAGATAGCAAACTTCCACACTTTCTTCAATGTAATCACCACCGCACTTTTCATATTTATACCCTTTGTACTGGTAAAAGTATCTTATTTCTTCATACGCGGAGAGGATAAGAAAACAGAGGGGCGCAAGCTGGAATTCCTTGTGCATCCCCTGCCGGACAGCCCCACAATGATAGTGGGTCTTGCCATAAAGGAATGTCACAGAATGATGGTAATTGCATCGCAAAACTTTAACGATGCGGTGGGCAGCTTCATAAATCAGGATGAAAAGCTCGCCAATACGGTTTACGATACGGAAAAGACTGTAAACTACCTCAACCGCGAAATAACGCACGAGCTGACGCAGCTTTCCGGTCTTGAGATACCGGACGGCGACACGGGCGTTATCACGGAAATGCTGCACGCGCTCATGAATATAGAGCGCATATCTGATATAGCCGAGAATATTGCAAATCTTTCGGTATACCGGATAGATTCCAAAATAAAGCTGGGCAAAAAAGCCGCCGAAGAGCTGGAGCTTATGCGAATAAAAATAAACGAATCGCTGGATTGCACGCTAAAAGCTATGGACGAACGCGACATTATAAGCGCGGAACGTGCCATGGAGCTTGAAAACGAAGTGGACGCAATGGAAATGAAAATAAAGAAAAACCATATCAAGCGTCTCAAGAAAGGCGACTGCACTCCCGCTGCCAGCACCGTTTTCACAGATATGGTAACAATGATGGAGCGTATAGCAGATCACTCTGCAAACATCTCTGCCGTTGTAATTCGCGGAGAGCTTTAATAAAGGTTTTTGGCGCAATATCCATATACCCATAAAAAGGTTGATTATTGCGCCATATTTGATTAAAATAGTATATGTTACAATTTGATACAAAGTATCTGCTTAAAAGTGGAACAAAGGAGAGACAAATGAAAAAAACTATCGAAGACATTAATGTAGCCGGTAAAAAGGTGCTAGTGCGCGTAGATTTCAACGTGCCCCTTAACGACAAATGCGAAATAACGGACGAAACGCGCATACAGGCCGCGCTTCCCACCATCAAATATCTGCTGGACGGCGGCGCGAAGGTTATACTCTGCTCGCACTTAGGGCGCCCCAAGGGCGAGGTTAAAGCGGAGTTTTCACTGGCTCCCGTGGCAAAGCGCCTGGATGAGATACTGGATACGAAAGTGGTTTTCGCAAGCGATTGCGTAGGCGAGGCCGCGCAGAAGTCTGTGGACTCAATAGCTGACGGCGAGGTAGTATTGCTTGAAAACCTGCGTTTCCACAAAGAGGAAACAAAGAACGATCCTGAATTTTCAAAGCAGCTTGCCAGCCTTGCGGAAATGTATGTAAATGACGCCTTTGGCACCGCGCACCGCGCGCACGCCTCAACAGCGGGCGTTACCGAATACCTCAAACCCTCCGTTGCGGGCTTCCTCATTGGCAAAGAGCTTTCCATAATGGGCAAGGCACTTGATGATCCGGCGCGTCCCTTCATAGCAATACTTGGCGGCGCAAAGGTTTCGGACAAGATAGCCGTTATAGAAAACCTGCTGCAAAAGGTGGACTGCCTCATAATAGGCGGCGGCATGGCCAACACCTTCATAAAGGCACAGGGCTTTGAAATGGGCAAATCTCTTGTGGATGACGAACGCCTTGATCTTGCCAACGACCTTATGGAGCAGGCCAAGCGCAAGGGTGTTAAGGTTATGCTTCCCTCAGACTTCGTTGTTGCGGCGGAGCTAAAGGCAGGCATACCCACGCAGATAGTTCCTGTGGATGCCATTCCCGCAGACAGCATGGCGCTGGATATAGGACCCGCCTCCCGCATGATATTCGCAGACGAGGTGAAAAACGCCAAAACCGTTATATGGAACGGCCCCATGGGCGTGGCCGAGATACCGGAGTTTGCCGAGGGCACCAAGGCGGTTGCAGAAGCGCTTGCAAATACGGACGCCATAACAATAATAGGCGGCGGAGACAGCGCGGCGGCAGTAAAGAAGCTGGGATATGCGGACAAGATGACGCACATATCCACCGGCGGCGGCGCCTCTCTTGAGTTCCTGGAGGGCAAAGAGCTGCCCGGCGTGGCTGCACTGAACGACAAATAAGCGGCTGCGCAAAATATTGCAGATGAAAAGGGGTATGTTACATACCCCTTTATTACACCTTAAAAATATTGAAAATAATTTTAACAGGAGAATATATAAAATGAGCAGAAAACCCATCATAGCAGGAAACTGGAAAATGAACAAAACGCCGGATGAGGCAACAGCGCTTATAAACGAGCTGAAGCCCCTTGTTAAGGACGCGGCGGCTGAGGTCGTGGTATGCCCGCCCTACGCCTGCCTGACGGCGGCAAAAGCGGCTCTGGCCGGTTCAAACATAGGCCTTGGCGCGCAGAATATGGATTATCATGAAAGCGGCGCATACACAGGCGAGGTTTCCGCCGATATGCTGAAAGCGCTGGGCGTGGAATACGTTATACTGGGTCATTCCGAACGCCGCCAGTATTATGCAGAGACGGACGCTTCCGTTAACCTTAAAACAATAAAGGCGCTTGAGGCAGGCCTCATACCCATAGTATGTGTGGGCGAGGTGCTGGAAGAGCGCGAGGACGGCATCACCGCCGAGATAGTTCGCAAGCAGACAAAGCTGGCTCTAAAGGGCATAAGCGCGGCAGACATTACCAAGGTTGTTATAGCCTACGAGCCGGTTTGGGCAATAGGCACGGGCAAGACTGCCACCAATGACGATGCCAATAATACCATAAAAGAAATACGCGCCGCCGTAAAAGAAATGTTTGGCGCGGCCGCGGATGAGGTAAGGATACAGTATGGCGGCAGCATGAATCCCAAAAATGCTTCCGAGCTTATGGCAATGAGCGATATAGACGGCGGCCTCATTGGCGGCGCTTCGCTCAAGGCTGAAGATTTTTCAAAGGTGGTTAATTTCTGATGAGTTTTACAGCGCTTATAATAATGGACGGCTTCGGCATAACGGAGCATAAAGACGGCAACGCCATAATGGCTGAGGGTACGCCCAACATAAAACGGCTCATGGCCGAATACCCAAACACCACTATTGGTGCCAGCGGTATGGCGGTGGGTCTGCCGGACGGGCAAATGGGCAATTCTGAGGTGGGTCACCTGAACATCGGCGCGGGTCGCGTGGTGTATCAAGAGCTTACCCGTATAACAAAGTCCATAGCGGACGGAGACTTTTTTGAAAAGCAGGAATTTTTGGACGCCATCAAAAACGCAAAAGAGCATGGAACTTCCCTGCACCTCATAGGTCTTATTTCTGACGGAGGAGTTCACAGCCATCAAGAGCATCTTTATGCACTGCTTGAGCTGGCTAAGCAGCAAGGCATTGGCGACCGTACCTATGTGCATTGCCTTATGGACGGCAGAGATGTTCCGCCTGACAGCGGCAAGGGCTTTATAGAGCAGCTTGAAGCCAAAATAAAGAAAATCGGCGCGGGCAGGATAGCAACCGTTATGGGGCGTTACTACGCAATGGACAGGGACAACCGCTGGGAACGTGTGGAGCAGGCCTACAACGCAATGGTGAAGGGCGAGGGGCTGAACGCACCCGATGCCGTTACCGCGATGGCGGATTCCTACGCGCGTGAAGAATACGACGAATTTGTAAAACCCACGGTTATAACAGAGAACGGTGAGCCTGTTGCCAAAATAAAGGCGAATGACTCCGTTATATTCTTCAACTTCCGTCCGGACAGGGCGCGCGAAATAACGCAGACCTTCATAGACGAGGGTTTTACAGGCTTTGCACGCGAATATTTCCCGCTGCACTACGTTACCATGACGCAGTACAACAAAGATTTCAAAAACGTGCACATAGCCTACAAACCGCAAACGCTCAAAAACACGCTGGGCGAATACCTCAGCGCCAACGGCAAGAAACAGTTCCGCATAGCGGAAACGGAAAAATACGCGCACGTAACCTTCTTCTTCAACGGCGGTGTAGAGCAGCCCAATGAGGGCGAGGACAGATACCTTATCCCCTCCCCCAAGGTGGCCACATATGATCTTCAACCCCAAATGAGCGAGCCTGAGGTTACTGAAAAGGCTGTGGAGCTAATAAAGTCTCAGAAATATGACGTTATGATATTAAACTTTGCCAATTGCGATATGGTTGGCCACACCGGCATATTTGAGGCGGCAGAAAAGGCTGTTGAGGCTGTTGACAACGGCGTGGGCCAGGTGGTGGATGCCATTCTTTCCGTGGGCGGCAACGCCATTATAACGGCAGATCACGGCAACGCCGAAATAATGATAGACCCAAACACGGGCGGCCCTTTCACCGCGCACAGCACCAATCCCGTTCCCTGCATACTAGTGGGCGAAAAATACAAGGACGCGAAGCTCAAAGAGGGCGGCAAGCTGGCCGATCTCGCTCCTACACTGCTTGATATGATGGGGCTTGCGCAGCCTGCAGAAATGGAAGGCGTCAGCCTTATTTTACAAAAGTAGAAAAAAATAATTCTAAACTCAAATTTTGGTCTTTTTATAGGGCGTTTTATGGTTTATAATTGAATCATAAAACGCTTTTTTATTTTATATGCAGAATATGCTTAATTCAAGATAGTTTTTTATAAAGGCTTTTATGCTGTGACGATATCACAATCCACGTTGTTGGCCTGATAAAACTACCAGGGGAGTTACTTCAAATGAAAAAAAGCAGGCTTTCACTCGGGCAAAAGACAACCATATTAATTTTGGTGTTTGCCTTTATACTTGGTACGGCTTCTGTTATTTTTTCCTATGTAATATACAGCAATTCCACAGACAGGCATTATAAAACTATAGGTTCAAATCTGGTAAATGCCGTATCCAACGTGATAGACGCAGACGCCGTGGAAAAATATGCCACAACGGTGACCGCAGATGACAAATATTATGCCATGCTGGAGCAGTTGCGCGGCTTTCAAGTCGATCCCGATATAATGTATATTTTTATATTCCGTCCCACGCCGGACGGGCAGGTTTATATTTTTGATACCGACACCTCAGAAACACGCTTTGATCTTGGATATTTCTACCGCTGGTATCAAGATTTCAAGCCTTATTCGGCTATGTTTATGAGGGGCGAAGATGTGGGGCCGCTCATAAGCAACGAAGAATTTGGCTGGATAATGACAGTGTACAAGCAAATATACAACTCTGACGGAGACCTCATTGCCTACGTGGGCGCCGATCTGTCAATAGACAAAATGATCAACGAAAAAGCCGGCTTCCTCATATTGCTTATAATTATGATGTCCGGCATTGCATTGCTGTTTGCGCTATTGTATTCCGTATATGTTCAAAAACGCGTTGTAAGGCCCATAAAGGAGCTTGCGGCGGCCGCCGATGCCTATCTTGTGAATGGAGATGTAAGCAAAAGCAATTTTTCCGCATTATCAATAAAGGCAGGGCCGGAGCTTACCAGCCTCGCACAGTCTCTCAGCTCTATGGAGGGCAAGATAGACGAATATATTACAAATTTGGAGCTGGCCACCGAAAAGGCGGAAACGGACAGCATGACCGGACTGTATAATAAAGAGGCTTTCCAAAAGCGGGTAAATGCCATTTTAAACAACATGAGCGATAAAAGCAACCTGCACGCCTTCCTTATGATAGATTTGGACAATTACAAAAACATAAATGACACTTACGGGCATGTTATGGGTGATCGCGTTCTTATAGACTGTGCTGACGCAATGCGCAGTATGGTACGCGCGGGTGACCTTATATGCCGTATGGGCGGAGATGAATTTGCCATATTGCTATACAGCGCAGGCAACCGGGATCAGGTTGAGCTAAAGGCCGGTGAACTTATCTCCTCAGTAAGCTCAGTTTCACTTGGCAACGGCGCACAGATCTCCATAAGTATTGGAATAGCGCTCTATCCTGAGGACGGAATAACAATGCGCGAGCTTTACGATCATGCTGACTCCGCGCTCTACGCAGTAAAAACCTCAGGCAAGGGAAGCTATATGTTCTATGATAAATTGTAGGGCAGCTCCTATATTTTTATCACAGTTAAGAAAAAACCGCCTTGCGCTGCACGTGCGGCGATACTTTATACACTGTGCCATAAATATTAAGCTGCAAAAGAATAATTTGCTAAAATAAAAATGTCTGTGTCTTTCAAACACAGACATTTTTTTAACCAGCCATTTTAACAGCGGCTAAGAGCTTTTCGCGCCTCTCCGCCGTAGCGCCCCGCATTCTTGCGCGGGCCGCACATATTATATTATTATTATAGGTATTTTATTTTCGCATAATGTGCATATCAAAATGCGTACATTATGCTCAAAAACGGCAAAAATCAGATATATTCGTTCATTATGCCCTGAACCTGACTCGCCCAGCCTCCGCCGGGGCAATATTTTGATTCCACACCGGAAAGTGTGCCGTCCACGTAGAATTTTCCGTCTTTATTGAGATAATTTTCTCCCAGATTTTTTGCGGCGTATTCTATACCGTCGCTCATAACCTCAAACGACAAATAGCCGCCGCTTGTTCTGTTTCCCGCCACATTGTTTTCGCTCTGCGCCAAGCGGCTTTCGCCGTTGCCAGACTCAAGGCGTATTACCGCCAGCAGGAATATTCCATTTATCCCGTATTTTGTTTCCATGTCATATATCTGCCCGCCATAGCCCTTCAGCGCGTCCGGCATCAGATCTTCAAATTCCGCTGCCGAAAGTCCGGACGGAGCCGCTAGATCTTCGGCGGAAGCCGCCTGAGATACCATGGGAAAAAGAGTAAGACACAGCAGTACACCAATTATCAAATAGAACTTTATTTTTTTTCTAATCAAAATTCACCCTCCTCGGCTGATCCAAGAAACATTATGATGGTATTTTGTTAACAGATTGTGAACGAACTGTGTCTTTTTCTGAAACAATGCTTTAACAAAGCCGTTTTTTGGGTGCGCAGTCAAAAACATTCAGTATTTCTTACAATTGCTTACTATTTTCACATCAAATCATACCCTGCAATTTTCACACAGCCTTGCGCCTGTGGTTTTTTTTGCAATGTGCTTTATTCCGTCAATATCTCCGCAGTATTTTATATAGAAAAACAATCAAATATAACGTATACCATGGGCAAAACAGTACTTGCTGCCAAGTAATTAGTATTACGTGAGTTACCCCTTGGTCAGACGCAAAAAGTAATAAGTTGTAAAAAAATTTTTACAATGCCTTAACCGTTTATAAACCTTGTTGCTGCTATAATGCATTTATACTAAATTACAGGCAAAAAGCCGCAATATGTCACTGTACATTGGGAGGTATGCATATATGAAAAAATCTATAGACGTTACCGCAATATTTGCAGAAGATTTCACATTTCCGCTCTCCGTTGGGTGGAGGGGCGGCTGCATGTGGGATGTGCAGCGCATAATAAGCTCTGACGGCTGTTCACACTTTACCTGCCTTGTGAACGGCGTACCGCGAAAGCTGCTTTATGAAGCCGAACACTGGTTTGAGCTTTTGTAGGCTGCGTTTTTGCTTTTGATACCATCCTTCCCAAACGGTAGATCTACTGCCGCAAGGGATATAATATAATACTTCTGCAAAAAACAGAGGCTTCATCACCCGCCTCTGTTTTTTGCGTCTCTCTTTTCTAATTCTTTTCTCTAACTAATCTAAAGCTAATATTGCCGTATTTTACGGTTCAATATACTAAACTATAATGTGATCGCCTCTACGTCTATGCCCTCTTTGTTTTCCACATAGCCGTCCGCCATATTCGCATGAGCCGTATGCAGCTCACTTTTGAGGTAGGGCGCTATATGATCCATTGCCTCAAATTCGCTGTAAAAAACCAGATCGTGCGGCGAATCCTTCGCCATATTGATGCAGGCCTCCGCGTGCAGCAGCCCCTCCACCTTGCCCACCATGCCGGCAAGTGAGGCGTTTATCTTTGCCAAAACCGTCTCAACGCCTTCTTCATGCGCCATTTTTGTGAATGTGTATAGTGCCATATGTCTTATCAATTTTTTATTCCTCCATCAGCATCCTGTCATTATCAAGCTCCATGCGCACCGTTTCCTTATAGCGTGTCATAAGCTGGGGCACCGTCATTCCCTTGCGCTCATCGCCGCCTATATCCATAACTATCCGCCCGCCGTGCATCATTATGGTGCGGCTGCCAAGCTCCAGCGCAGAGCTTATATTGTGCGTTATCATCAGCGTGGCTATTTTATGCTCTTTCACTATGCCCGCTGTTAGCTCCAACACCTTTTTGGCTGTGACCGGGTCCAGCGCCGCTGTGTGCTCATCCAAAAGCAGCAGGCGCGGCGGCACCAATGTTGCCGTAAGCAGTGTAAGCGCTTGCCGCTGTCCGCCTGAAAGCGCGCCCACCTGCGTTCCCAGCCTGTTCTCCAGCCCCATATCCAGCGTTTTCAAAGTTGCGCGAAAGAATTCCCGCTCCTTGCGCCGAAGCGCCAGCGCCAGTGGAAAACGCTTTGTGGCCTTGGAGTATACAAGCGCCAGATTTTCTTCTATTGTAAGCCCAGCGGCCGTACCCATGCTTGGGTTTTGGAACAGCCTGCCTATGTTTTTCGCGCGGACGTGTTCCTTTTCAAAGGTTATATCCACTCCGTCCAGCATAACGCTGCCGCCGTCCAGCAAAAAGCTGCCCGCTATGGCATTGAACATGGTGCTTTTCCCCGCCCCGTTAGAGCCTATAACGGTAACAAATTCCCCGTCCGCAAGGCTTAGATTCAAATTGCAAAGCGCCTTTCTCTCATTGGGCGTGCCCGCCTCAAATGTTTTTGCGGCATTCTTTATTTCAAGCAACACGCTCACCCCGCTTTCTCACCCGCGCATTGGCAACTGACTGCCGTATTTTGGGTATGGACAGCGTTGCGGCAACTATCACCGCAGAAACCAGCTTCAGCATATACGCCGGGAAGAAATCCATATACAGCGCCAGAGCTATCAGCAGACGGTATATGACCGCACCCACAGCCGCCGAGAGCAGCCCCACAAAAAGTGACTGCCTGCGGAATATTGCCTCGCCTATTATAACGGAGGCCAGCCCCACCACTATTATGCCCGTGCCTGAATTTATATCCGCATAGCCCTGATATTGCGCCAATACCGCGCCGGATGTTGCGATCATGGCATTGGAGACCGCTATAGCGGCTATCCTTGCGCCGTCCGCGTTTATGGACGAAGCGCGCACCATAGCCTCGTTGTTGCCCGTGGCGCGTATCCGCAGACCCGCGCCCGTTTTGAAAAACCATGCAAGCACAGCTATTCCCGCCGCACAGAAAACCAGTATCAAGGAAAGCGTGGCCGCTTCGTTCTGAGTATCGTAAAAAATATTGCTCATTCCCAGCAGCGAAAGATTTGGGCTGCTTCCCATTATGAAAAGGTTTATGCTGTAAAGCCCTGTCATTGTAAGTATGCCCGCCAGTATGGGCTGAATGCCCGCCTTGGTTTGCAGCAGCCCGGTCACTATGCCCGCTCCCGCGCCGCAAAGCGCGCCCAAGGCTATACCAAGCGCCGGTTGCCCTGCTATTGCCAGCACGGCGGAGACGGCCAGCCCCAAAGTGAAGCTGCCGTCTGCCGTAAGATCCGGCGTATTCATTATTTTGAATGATATATATATTCCCAGCGCAAGCAGCGCATAAATGAACCCAAGTTCAAGTGTTCCGAATATGTCCATCAGTTGCCCTCTATCATCACTGATTCCGCAAGCTCTGCGGGTATTGTAACGCCTATTGCCTCCGCAGTCTTCTTATTTATAACAGATAGAAAGTTACTGAGCGCTACTGCAGGTATATCAGCTATCGGCGTACCTTTCAGGTATTTATCCGCAATATCGGCCGCTGTTGCGCCCACCTCGGTATCGCTGGTGCTCACTGTGGCCAGCGCGCCAGACTGCACCATTACGGGAGAGCTGCCGTACACGGGTATACCCGCCTTTTTGGCTATCTCCGCTACCTGCGGCATTGCGGATTGAACCATAGAATCTATGGGCACGTATATTGCGTCTACCTTAGATGCCAGAGCTTCGGCAGCCTGCTGCACCTCAGAAGAATTTGTTACCGTGCTTTCCTGATAGGTATAGCCGTTTGCATCAAGATACTGCTTTGCGCTATCCACAGTGGTAACGGCATTGGCTTCACCCGTGTTATAGAGTATGCCATAATTTTTCACATCCGGAGTCAGCTGAGCCGCCATCTCGAATATCTTGTCCACCGGCACCAGGTTTGATGAACCCGTGGCGTTGTTATCGGGCTTGTCAAGTGCTCCCATTATGCCTGCCGCTATGGGGTTCGCCACAGAGATGAACACCAGCGGTATGTCGCTCTTTTGATTTACGAAGGCCTGCGCTGCGGGTGTGGCTATCGTCGTAACTATATCGCAGTCTGATTTTGCCATCTCCTGGCATATCGTGTTCAGCGTACCCGTATCGCCCTGCGCGTTTTTATATTCCACCGTCAGGTTTTCGCCCTCCGTGTAGCCAAGCTCTTTGAGGCGGTTCAGGTAGCCCTCTCGCATTTCTGTGAACGCACCGTTATCTGCAAGCTGCACTATGCCTATTTTCACACTCTTCGATGCATCCGCCAATAGAACGCTGTTGCCTTCTGTGCCTTCTGCCGCAGCTTCCGCCGTGGGTTCGGCCGCCGTGCTCTGCTCCGCCGCGGGAGCTTCCGTTGCCGCTTGAGTTTCCGTTGCCGCGCTCTGCGATGCACTCGCCGGAGCCGCCGGTGCGCCGCAGCCCACCAGCAGAGCCGCAGCCACCACCATTGCCAGTACAATTGTCACAATTTTTTTCATTTCTTTTTTCCTCCAGTTTTTTTGAATTATTTTGTTTTGTGGATTCCTGGAGACAGCATTTTTGCAATCAAAAAAGCCTGCCCCTGTTATTCAC
>CAYXBW010000038.1:0-10603 GCA_964463305.1 uncultured Christensenella sp.
CTCCCTTCTTTTGATAGGGAGGAGCCAACCGCCACACATATAACAGATTTGCATGGTTATAAAGCAAAGATTCACGATATGCAATAAAAAAGCGGCTTTCCCAACCAACGGGGAAGCCGCTTTAGTCTATTGCGTCAATCCTTCATATATTGCTCGCCGTCGCCGTATTTTTCTATTACGTAATCCATATCCTTGTCTCCGCGTCCGCTCAGGTTCACCAGTATGGAGCCGGTGCCCATTTCCTTCGCTTTCTTCATGGCGAAGGCAACTGCGTGAGAGCTTTCCAGCGCGGGGATTATGCCCTCATAGCGGGAGAGCTTGAAAAATGCCTCTATTGCTTCCTCGTCCGTGGCGTAGGCGTAATTCACGCGGCCAATATCATGCAGGAAAGCGTGCTCCGGCCCAACGGAGGGGTAATCCAGCCCGCTGGCGATAGAGTAAACGGGAGCAGCCTCGCCGTTTTCGTCTTGCAGCATAAGGCTCTCAAAGCCGTGCAGGAAGCCTTTTTTGCCGTAGGTGATGCTGGCGGCGTGATCGCCCAGCTTTTCTCCGCGGCCCATCGGCTCCACGCCGTATATATCCACCGGATCGGGAAGGAAGGGTATGAACATGCCCATGGCGTTGCTGCCGCCGCCCACGCAAGCGCAGACCACGTCAGGCAAAAGCCCGGTCATTTCCAAAAACTGCTCGCGCGCCTCTATGCCCACAACGGATTGGAAATCTCGCACCATCTGCGGGAAGGGGTGCGGGCCCACCGCGGAGCCTATGCAGTATATGGAATCTTTATATTCCTTGGCGTAGGCTTCGAAAGCGGAATCCACAGCCTCTTTCAGCGTGGCCGCGCCGCGCGTGACCTCCACCACCTTTGCGCCAAGTATCCTCATGCGCGCCACGTTGGGCGCCTGCTTTGCGATGTCTACCGCGCCCATGTGTATTTCACATTCCATGCCGAAAAACGCCGCCGCCGTGGCCAGCGCAACGCCGTGCTGGCCTGCGCCTGTTTCGGCTATAAGCTTCTTTTTGCCCATGTATTTGGCCAATAAGCCCTCGCCCATGCAGTGGTTCAGCTTGTGCGCGCCCGTGTGGTTAAGATCCTCACGCTTTAAGTATATCTGCGCCATGCCAATTTTGCGGGAGAGGTTTTCGCAGTGGTAAACGGGCGTGGGGCGACCCTGGAATTCTTTCCTTATGCGCCTCAGCTCACTTATGAACTGCGAAGAATGACAAATAGTCTGGTACGCTTCAGAGATCTCCTCAAACGCGGGAACCAGCATATCGGGTATTATCATACCGCCATATTCGCCAAAGTAGCCTTTTTCGTTAGGGTAATTTTTTAGATACGTTGAATAATCCATCTTTTTCTATTCCTTTCTAATCTACGGAACATTGCGTTCCACTAATCTCGGCGAACCTGTGTCCGCCTCTTTTGTGATTATAATTCAATATGGTGATATTTGTAAAGAAGTTTTTTTGTAAAATTATATTTGCGTTGAATGCGGGTATAAAAAAAAGAACACGTCAATTAATCGCGTGTTCCAAATTTTGCATTTTTCAGCCGCTCAAACGGATATATCTACCTTGCCCGGAGTTATAGTGGTAGCCATAAAATCGCTTATGAGCGTTTGGGCTATCTCTGATTGCGCGTCCATGCTTTTTTTCATTACGGCCGTCGAAACCTGCGCCTGCGTCTGCTGCGCGGACATCATTGTGCTCAAAGCCGCAATATCTACATTGCCTATATCCATAACTGGCACCTCTTTTCTTTATAGTAAAATACTATACCATATATATCGTAAAAGCAAGCGGATAGTTTACTAAAAATTCAAAATCAGCATGAAAAAAATAAAAATTTGATTGATAGAGCCAAAATTTATGCTGGATATTTTTTTGAAAATATATTGATTCTTGTATTGCCATACACTTTACTACATATGGTATACTATTATTTGGAAAAGGTGGGTTGCAGGCAAGTGCAATATTTATTGAAATATCTTAAACCATTCAAAAAAGAGCTTATTTTAGGACCGTTTTTTAAGCTGGTGGAAGCGGTTTTTGAGCTTATAGTGCCGCTTGTAATGGCGAACATAATAGACGTGGGCATTCGCGGTGCGGATGGCGGCTATGTTTTGCGTATGGGCGGGCTTATGGTGGCGCTGAGTTTTGTGGGGCTTTTGAGCGCGCTGATATGCCAGTATATGGCGGCACGCGCGGCTCAGGGCTGCGGCACTGTGCTGCGGCGGGAGATGTTTTCCCACATAAACTCGCTTTCGCACCGCGAGATAGATAAGCTGGGCGCAGCAGGTCTTATAACGCGCATAACCAACGATGTGAATCAGGTGCAGCTGGGCGTTGCCATGCTTATAAGGCTGGCTGTACGTGCTCCGTTTTTGGTTATAGGCGCCACGGTGATGGCGGTAATAATAGACGCAAAGCTGTCGCTTATATTCGTTGCGGCGGCTGTGGGAATAGCCGTAGTACTGGTGCTAATAATGACAAAATCCTCGCCGCTTTACAGGCTGGTGCAAAAGCTGCTTGACAGGGTGGGGCTGCTTACGCGGGAAGGGTTGTCCGGTTCGCGCGTGGTGCGTGCTTTTTCGCGCCAGAAAGCGCAGAAGGAGGGTTTTGACGAGGCCGCGGACGAGCTTATGCGCGCCTCGCGCAGGGTGGGCAGAATATCTGCGCTGCTTAATCCGCTGGTTTTCCTTATAGTGAACGCGGCAATCATAGCCATACTTTGGTTTGGCGGAGACAATGTATACACAGGAGGTCTGGAACAGGGGCAGATAGTGGCGCTAGTAAATTATATGACACAGATACAGCTTGCCCTGGTGGTGGTGGCAAATCTTGTGGTGATATTCACGCGGGCGGGAACCTCGGCAGGCAGGGTGGCTGAGGTGCTTAAAACGCAGACCAGCATTGCGGACGGTGCGGGCGCGCAGGGCAAGCATGGCGAATATATTGTTGAATATAGGGATGTGAGCTTTAATTACGCGGCCGCAGGCGGTGAAATGGAGCTTGAGCATATAGACCTGCGCATAAGGCGGGGCGATACCGTGGGCATAATAGGCGGAACGGGCGCGGGCAAAACTACGCTTATAAACCTTATAATGCGCTTCTATGACGCTTCGGCGGGTGAGGTGCGCTTGGATGGGCAAAACGTGAAAGACTATACGCTTTTGCAGCTTCGCAAAAAAATTGGGCTGGTGCCGCAGCAGGCTTCTTTATTTGCGGGCACGGTGCGCGAAAATATGCTTTGGGCAAAGGCAGACGCAACGGACGAGGAAATAAAAAGCGCGCTTGAGATGGCTCAGGCCGCTGAATTTGTATACAAAAATCAAATGGGATTGGACGCGGCTGTGGAGCAGGGCGGGCGCAATCTTTCGGGCGGGCAGCGTCAGCGGCTTACTATAGCGCGCGCGCTGGTGGGTGCCCCTGAAATACTGATACTGGACGACAGCTCTTCCGCGCTGGATTTCGCCACGGACGCTGCGCTTAGAAAGGCGCTGCGAAGCAGGGCTGACGCAACTGTGATAATGGTTTCGCAGCGGGTATCCACGCTTAAAAATGCGGATATGATAGTGGTGATGGATGACGGCGCTGTGGTGGGTACGGGCGGCCATGAGCAGCTTTTGGAAGATTGCGATATATACCGGGAAATATGTCTTTCGCAGACAGAGACGGAGGAAGGCGCATGAACTGGAAGGTGCTTGGCAAAGTTATGGTATATATAAAGGCGAGAGTGGCTTTAATGGTTTGTGCGCTGATATTTGCGGCGGCGGGCGTGGGGCTTTCGCTTTGGGTGCCTGTGCTGATTGGTGATGCTGTAAACTATATAGTAGGGGCTGGTCAGGTTGATTTTGCCGCAATGCTGCCAATACTGGCCACAATGGCGCTGGCCGCGGCGGGAAGTGCGGTATGCTCATGGATAATGACGCTGCTTACAAACCGCGTGGCATACAGCGTGGTAAAGGATATGCGGGTGGCCGCCTTTAACAAATTGCAGGACGCGCCGCTTTCCTATATAGACAGCCGTATAAAGGGCGATCTGATAAGCAGGGTGGTAAATGATGTGGACCAGCTTTCAGATGGGCTGCTGCAAGGTTTTTCGCAGCTTTTTACAGGTGTGGTGACAATAATAGGCACGCTCATATTCATGCTGAATATAAACCCGCAAATTGCTCTGGTGGTTATACTTATAACGCCGCTTTCACTTTTTGTTTCCTCTTTTATTGCCAAAAGATCCTTTCGCACCTTTCAGGTGCAGATGGAGGAGCGGGGCGAAATAAGCGGGCTGGCGGAGGAGATAATAAGCGGGCATTCGGCAGTGAAAGCCTTTGGCTACGGGGAGCGGGCGCAGGCGCGCTTTGACGAAATAAACGCGCGGCTTAAGGTGAGCGGCGTGAAATCGCAGTTTTATTCCTCACTCACAAATCCGGGAACGCGCTTCATAAACGCGCTGGTTTATGCGGGCGTGGGCATATTTGGCGCGCTTTCGGCAATTGGCGGGGGGATCTCCATTGGTATGCTCTCCAGCTTCCTTATATATGCCGGGCAATATACAAAACCCTTCAACGAGATATCCGGCGTTATAACAGAGCTGCAAACGGCGCTGGCCTCGGCGGAGCGGCTTTTTGAAATAATAGAGCAGCCCGCAGAGCAGCCGGACGCGCCCGACGCGCAGGATAAACGGCACAGCGAGGGCAGGGTGAGCATAGAGGATATGTCATTCTCATACACTCCGGATACAAAGCTTATTGAGGGGCTGAACCTATACACCAAGACGGGCGAGCGCGTTGCAATAGTGGGGCCGACGGGCGCGGGAAAGAGTACGCTGGTAAACCTGCTTATGCGCTTTTATGACGCGGACAGCGGCAGCATATGCATAGACGGAGTGAACATAAACAGCATAAAACGCGGCAGCCTGCGCGGGCTTTTTGGAATGGTGCTGCAGGAATCCTGGCTTTTTTCGGGCAGTGTGAGAGACAATATAGCCTTTGGCAGGCCGGACGCCACCTATGAAGAGGTGGTTGCGGCGGCAAAGGCGGCCAGCATACACAGCTTTATAAAACGTCTGCCAAACGGCTATGATACAATATTGGACGGTGAGGGCGGCGGCGTTTCGCAGGGGCAGATGCAGCTTTTGTGCATTGCGCGCGTGATGCTCACCCATCCCGATATGCTGGTGCTGGACGAGGCCACCAGCAGCATAGACACGCGCACGGAAATAAAGATACAAAAAGCCTTTGCCAAGCTGATGGAGGGGAGAACAAGCTTCATTGTGGCGCACAGGCTGTCCACTATACGCGAGGCAGACCTCATACTGGTGATGAGGGACGGCGCAATTGTGGAACAGGGAACGCATGGGGAGCTGCTTGCTAAAAAGGGCTTTTATGCAAAATTGTATAACAGTCAGTTTGAACATTAGATGGAGAGAACTTCATTTACATATTGGCTGCGGGCTGTTTGAGCGGCATTCATATGAAAAAATATAAAGCATTCCGCAGGTTGCGGCGGCTCAAAATATAAAAGTTGCTTTATTTCTAAATAAACACCACGTTCTTCATATGGTACATTTATTTCGAACGGTCTTGCCGCTGTACGAAACCGATTTTTCACAAATGTATGTGGCACACAACTGTCAAATTGTCATAAAAACCGTTAAATTGCGTTGTTGACGGTATTATTGGTATGATGTATCCTGTTATTGCAGTTTATCAAAAAATTGCGCGGCAAACTTTTGTAAAAAACTGTTATGCAGCACACTTTTATTGTATTTGCGCTGCGCGCTACTATTAATTTAAATTGCTGTAGTAGATTTTATGATACTTGCCGCTGCGCCAAGGGTGCAGTTTAAAAGTATTGAACCAATTTGGCACATAAAAAATTTAGTGTTTTTTATGCGGATTAGTATTATTGGAGCATAGATATATGAAATGGTTGAAATTTGAAGTAAAAACTGATGAGTGTATGGAAGAGCTTGTAACCGCCATATTTTTGGATAACGGAGCGGCGGGCGTAAATGTGGAGGGCGGGCAGCTTCCGCCGGAGCAGCCGGGCGAATATTTGGGCGAGGAATTTTCCTTTGAGATGCCTTTTAGCGTAAGCGCTTATTTTGCCTGTGACGGCACGCAGCAGGACAGGGTGGACGGTATGAAGCGGCGGCTTGCCGAAATTGAGGGCACAGAGGTTGACGGCTGCACAGCCAAATTTGAAATCACCGTTGCCGAGATGGATGAGGAGGACTGGGCGAGTGCCTGGAAGGCCTATTTTAAACCGGTGAAGATATCCAATAATGTTGTAATAAAGCCCACCTGGGAGGAATATGAGCCTGCGCCGGGAGAAATAATGATAGAGCTTGACCCCGGTATGGCGTTTGGCACGGGCGCGCATGAATCTACCCGCATGTGTGTGCAGCTGCTGGAGGAATATCTGGAGCCGGGAATGGCGGTGGCAGATATTGGCACGGGCAGCGGCATTTTGGCGGTGGCTGCGGAAAAGCTGGGCGCGGCAAGCGTGATAGCGCTGGATTATGACGGCGTGGCGGTGGACGCGGCGCAAAAGAACGCGGCGCTTAATAACTGCAAGGTAGTGAGCGTGGGAAAATCCGATCTGCTGGCAGAGCTTGAAGAGGGCTATAAGGCGGACATAATGGTGGCGAACATAATTGCGGATATAATAATTGAGATGCTGAAAACGGCGGGAGAGCACATAAAGCGCAGCGGTATGCTGATATGCTCCGGCATAATAGACACGCGGCTTTCGGACGTGCTGGAAGCGCTTGAAAAGCATCGCTTTAAGGTCATACAGATAAGAAACGACGGAGAGTGGCGCGCGGTGGCGTGCAAATACAGAGGATGAGAAGATTTTTTGCGGAAAATATAAGCGTGGGCGAAACGCGGCTCTGCGGGCAGGAGGCGGCGCATATCTCGCGCGTGCTGCGAATGAAGCAGGGCGACTGCGTAACATTATTTGATGGCAGCGGAACGGACTATGCGGCGCGCATAGTGGCGGCGGACGCGGAAAGCGTGCTACTGGAGGTTTCGGGCGGGGAATATTCCCAAAACGAGCCTGCCGTGGATATAACGCTGTGCCAGGCCATAATAAAGCACGACCATTTTGAGTATGCCATACAAAAGTGTACGGAAATTGGCGTGAAGCGGTTCGTACCCTTTGTGAGCGAACGCTGCGTAAAGCAGCCCAAATCTCCAGAGCGTTTTTTGGAGCGTGCGCGGCGGGTAGCGCTGGAGGCGGCAAAGCAGTGCGGCCGCTCGCTGGTGCCCGCTGTGGGCGATATCGTGGATATTGCGGAGCTTTCAAATTATATAGAAGGAAAATATACGCTGCTTGCCTACGAGGGCGAAAAGCAGCGCAGTATAAAGCGGGAATTGCAGACCGCGCCGTCTGAAATAACGGTGATAATCGGCCCGGAGGGTGGATTTTCTGCGGAGGAGGCAGAGCTGCTCACGCGCGCGGGTGCGCGCAGCGTTTCGCTGGGCAGGCTAATACTGCGCGCGGAGACTGCCGGAATGGCGGCTGCGGCAATGACGATGTATGAATGCGGGGGTCAGCTGTGAGAAGAGTTAGCGCATACACGCTGGGCTGCAAGGTAAACCAGTATGACACAACCGCCATGCTGGAGCTGCTCACGCGGGCGGGTTACGTGGAGGTGGCCTGGGGCGAGGCGGCGGACGTTTGCATAATAAACACCTGCACGGTCACAAATACGGCGGACAAAAAATCTCGCAACATAATACGGCGCGCGGCAAAGCAAAGCCCGGGCGCTTTTGTTTGCGTGTGCGGCTGCCTAGCGCAGGACAAGGCGCAGGAGCTGATGCGCATAGAGGGCGTGGACGCTGTGGTGGGCACGGACGGGCGCGCGGATATCTTGCGTATAGTGGAGGAGGGCATAGCGGGCAAGGCGGCTTCCGGCGTGGCGGATATAGCGGGCGTTGCCGGTTTTGAGCCGCTTTGCGTAAGCAGCAGCGGAGAGCTTACGCGCGGCTATATAAAAATTCAAGAGGGCTGCAACAATTTTTGCAGCTATTGCATAATACCCCACGTGCGCGGCAGGGCGCGTTCCCGCCAGGCGGCGGACGTGCTGCGCGAGGCCGAGGCGCTGGCGAAAAGCGGCGTTAAGGAGATAGTGCTTACCGGCATAAACATTTCGGCATACGGCGGGCTTTTAGAGCTTGCCACCGCGCTGGATGGCATTGCGGGAATAGAGCGCATACGCTTTGGTTCGCTGGAGCCGCCCGTTTTGACGGAGGATTTCGTTTCGGCATTGAGCGGTCTTAAAAAAGTGTGCCCGCATTTTCACGTTTCGCTGCAAAGCGGCAGCGATGCGGTGCTTGCGCGCATGAACAGAAAGTATACGGCGGGGCAATATTTTGATTGTATAAAAACGCTGCGGCGGCATTTTGACGCGCCCGCCATCACCACGGATATAATCACCGGCTTTCCCGGCGAGGGGGAGGCAGAGTTTGCCGAAACGCTGGCTTTCGCGCGGCGGGTGGGCTTTGCGCGGCTGCACGTTTTTCCCTATTCAGAGCGTGAGGGCACGGCGGCTGCGTCCATGGCGGGCAGCGTGGCGGCGGCAGAGCGAAAGGAGCGCGCGCGGCGGCTGATAGAGGCGGGCGAGGAGATGGAGGCCGCCTATTTGGACGGTTTTCTGGGCAGCGTGCAGGCGGTGCTGCTGGAGCAGGAGGTGAACGGATCTCTGGAGGGTTATACAGACAGATACGTTCGCGTGCATGCTGCGGCTAAAGGCGTGCGAGCGGGGGAAATACACCGTGTTTTGCTAAAGAGCAGACGGCATGATATAATATTTGGCGAAATGGAAGAATGATACTGCTTGATGTTTGCTGCATTACGCAAATTTAAAGCTTTGGATATATAAAGGGGGGGCTTTATGGCCGGGTATAAATGTATTTTTTGTGATGTAGACGGTACGCTGCTGGATTCGCAGTGCCGCATACCGCCCAAAACGGCGGATATAATCAAACGGGCGGTGGCCTCCGGCATACCGTTCATACTGGTTTCGGCGCGTATGCCTCAGGCAATGTCGCCCTTTCTTGATGAATTGGGTATAAAAGCGCCCATGATATGCTATAACGGAGCTCTTACGCTATCTGCGGCGGGCGAGGTGCTGCAAAGTGTGGAAATACCGGCAGAGGCGGCCGCAGAGCTGTACCACTACGCAAGCGGAAATTTTGACACGGTGAACTGCAGCATGTATCGCGGTTATGACTGGGTGGTGGATTCTATGGAAAATCCGCACGTGCGTGAGGAGAGCCGTATTGTTAGCGTGGTGCCGGATATAATGGATATAGACAGCTACCTCAAGCGCTGCGGCAGCGTGCATAAGGTTTTTTGCATGGGAGATGCAGAGGACGCCGCACTGTTATATTCACGGCTGATGGAAATAAAGGTGGATGTGCGCCCCGCAATGTCTGCGGTAACTTATATAGAAATAACGGCTATGGATGCCTCAAAATCTGCCGCTGTGCGCTCCTTTTGCGAGAGGGAGGGGATATCTGAAGATGAGATAATCGCCTTTGGAGATAATTATAATGATGTTGATATGCTTAAGCACGCCGGAATGGGCGTGGCTATGGGCAACGCACCAGAGGATGTGCGGGCGGAGGCGGATATGGTAACGGCCTCTAATGATGATGAGGGAATATATGAAGCGCTTTCAGAGCTGCTTGACATATGATGAAAAATAACCGGAGGATATTAAAAAATGGATGATTGCCTGTTTTGCAAAATAATTGGGGGCAGCATACCCTCAGATAAGGTGTATGAAGATGATATGGTGCTGGCCTTTAACGATATAGACCCGCAGGCGCCTGTGCATGTGCTCATTATACCTAAGGCACACTTTGCTTCCATAATGGAGGCGGAGGACAGCTATACCGCTGCCATGTATGCCGCCGCTAGAAAAATAGCGCGTGAAAAGGGCCTTGATGCAAGCGGCTTCCGGCTGGTGATAAACACGGGAGAGGACGGCGGACAAACTGTGGCTCATCTGCACATGCATTTGCTGGGCGGACGCGCGCTTGGCTGGCCTCCGGGCTGATATACAAAAAATGTTGACACAAAGGCTTTATTTTACTATAATATCTGTGTTAATACTTTATTACACTCCCCGCCGTTACATTGTAAGGGCAGAGTATGGGAGGAGGGGAAACGGATGTCTGAAATACGCGTAGGTGAAAATGAAACGTTGGAAAGTGCTCTTCGCAGGTTTAAGCGTAAGTGCGCCAGAGCTGGCGTTTTGGCCGAAATCAGGAAGCGCGAGCACTATGAAAAGCCCAGCGTGAAGCGTAAGAAGAAGGCGGAAGCCGCCAGAAAAAGAAAACATTAAAATGTTGTTTCAGACCCGGTAGCCCAAGTGCGCCGGGTTTTGTTTTATATTGATACGCTTTTTTGCGCAGGCACTGTTTTTGCTTTAAGCGGTCAAATTGCTATATTTTATAGCTAAAGGTGGCATTTGACGCGCTTTTGTGTTAAAATTTGCATGTATGTTTAAATGGCTTTGTATTTCGCGTAAAACAGCGGTAAAATGCAGTGTACAACCATTTTGTGTGTAATGGGAATGGAT
>CAYXBW010000038.1:10703-20458 GCA_964463305.1 uncultured Christensenella sp.
TGGGAATGGATATGGTGCACTTGCGGATATTTTTAATAATTGTTTATCAGGGGGACGGATTTGGAAGAATTTAATATAGTGTTCGACAGTATGGAGCAGATGGCGGGCATTTTCGGAAATTTTGACGAGAATATAAATTTGATTTCAGATAAGCTGAATGTTTCGGTACGAGCGGGCGAGGAAGGGATCACCGTAACGGGGGCAAAGGCGGATGCAGAGCTTGCCTGCGGCGCGATCGAAGTGCTTAAACAGATGTACGGCAAGAATGAAACCATTAATACGGATACCGTGGTAAGGGCGCTTGACATGGCGGCGGACGGGCATGCCGGTGAGGTAAGCCAAATGATGTCAGACATAGTGGCTATCACCTCGCGCGGAAAGCAGATAAAATGCAAAACATTTGGGCAAAAGCAATATGTGCAGGCCATAAAGGACAGTACGGTAACATTTTGCATAGGCCCGGCGGGTACGGGCAAGACCTACCTTGCCATGGCAATGGCTGTTGTGGCGCTTAAAAATAAACGCGTGTCACGCATAATACTTACCCGGCCTGCGGTTGAAGCGGGCGAAAGCCTTGGCTTTTTGCCGGGAGATCTGCAAAACAAGGTTGACCCGTACCTTAGGCCTCTTTATGACGCGCTTTATGATTTTATGGGCGCTGACGCATACGCGCGGCTTTCGGAAAAGGGTACCATAGAGGTTGCGCCGCTTGCGTATATGCGCGGACGCACGCTGAACGATGCCTTTATAATACTGGATGAGGCGCAAAACTGTACCAGTGAACAGCTTAAAATGTTTTTGACGCGTTTTGGCGAGGGGGCCAAGGTGGTGGTTACAGGTGACATAACGCAGATAGACCTGCCAAAGGAGCGCGCATCCGGGCTGCGGCATGCAGTGGAGATACTGAAGGGCATAGATGATATTTCTATAATGTATTTAACGCACAAGGATGTGGTTCGCCACACGCTGGTGAAAAATATAATAAAAGCATACGAAAAATTTGAAAGCAGGAAAAAGGGCAGCATTGTATAGAGCAAATTTTTCTGAAAATAGCTAAGTAAGTTTTGTTAATTTGCTCTAAAAGGGGAAACTTTATGGGTAAACTGAGCGGCAACCAAAAACGCAAGGTTTTTATAAATACTATCATGGCCGTGGCCACTCTTTTGGTGTGTGTAATAACGGCAAGCATTGCGCTTACCCCGCAAACCTATGATGTGAATCAAGGTGAAATATCTCCGGAAACCATAACGGCGCCGGAAGATTTTGTGGATGAAAGCGGAACCGAGCGGCTAAAGCAGGCCGCGCGAGATGACGTGGGAGATGTTTATAAATCAGATCAGGATCTGAGTCAGGAAATACTGCAAAAGGTTTCCGATGATTTTGCCGCGCTTGCGGCGGCGCGCAGCAAGGCGGAACAGTATTGGCAGGCACATCAGCAAAAGCAGAAGGACGAGTCTGACAAGGCTGTTGCAGAGGCAGAGCAGGCGCAGGTAAACGTACAAAAGGAAATAGACGAGATAGAAAAGGCACGCAAGGAGGCCGAAGCAAGCTCTGCGGCAGCCACAGCCGTGCCCTCAGAGGGGGCGGAAACTTCGCCCACACCACAGCCTGCTCCCAAGCCCACACCCACGCCGGTACCAATACCAAGCACCTATGAGATACCCGCTTTTGACCCGTATTCAGTGGACTGGAAGGGTAGTTTGACTAATGCCGAAAAAGCTTCTATCAAGGATGCGCTTCCTTCTTATTTTGATGAAAACGATATTTATACAATAATATCAATGACGGAGGACGAGCTGCAGGATTTTGTGAACGTTGCATCAGGCATTGTGCAGCAGCAGGTTTTTGACGGCGTAAGCGCGGAGAGCAGGCAGGATATAGTGGACTATACCGTAATGGATATAGTGCAGCGGCTGAGGCTTTCCATACCGCAGGAGAAGGTGCTTACAAAAATAATAGAAAACGACCTCACGGAAAATCTTGTTTTTGATGAGACCGCTACGCAGGAGCTGAAGGAAAAGGCCGCCAGCTTTGTTTTGCCGGTAGAATATAAAAAGGGGCAAAACATTGTATTGAAGGGCAACGTTGTAACAGAGGAGCAATATGCCATACTTAAAGCAAGAGGTCTTCTGGCTTCAGAAATAACATCTGTGCAGCCTTATTATGCAGTGGCTATATATATTGTGATGGTTTTTGCGCTGTACATAATGTTCCTTGCCGTTTTTAACCGCAGGCTGATGACGGATATGAAAAAGGTGGCCATACTCTGCATTTTAACGGCTCTGGCCTATGTGATAACATCGTTTGCCCAGATTTTGAGTATAAATATATATCCCATATTCCTGTTTGTGATATTGGGCGCGGTGCTGCTTTCGCCCAAGAATGCCATAGTTTACGGCGTTTTTCTGTCGCTGCTAATGATGAGTGTTACTTCAAGCGGGCAGGAGCTTATAAGCAGACAATCTCTAATATTGCTTCTTACCATGCTGCTGGGCAGCTTTTTCGCGGTATTCATATTAAAGGATATGCGCTATCGTTCACGCCTTTTGCTGGCAGGTTTGGTGGCGGCGGTTCCCGGTATGGTTATAAGCTTCATACTGTGGTTATATAAAATAAACACGCTGCAGCAATCATTTGTAAATGTGGGAATAATGCTGGTGAGCGGTCTTTTGTGCGGTATAGTGAGCATTGGCGTGCTGCCCATAATTGAAAGCATATTTAAGCTTATAACCCCATCCAAGCTGCTGGAGCTATCCGGCCCCAACCATCCGCTTATAAAGCGGCTCATGATGGAAGCGCCGGGTACATACCACCACAGTATGCTGGTGGCAAACCTTGCTGAGGCGGGCTGCAACGCGGTGGGCGGTTTCACGCTGCTGGCGCGCGTGGGCGCGTATTACCATGATGTGGGCAAGATAGAAAACCCCATGTTTTTTAAGGAAAACCAGCGCAACAATTTCAACCCGCACGATAATTTTTCGCCTGCAGAAAGCGCCGCAATACTTAGAAAACACGTTACAGACGGGGTGGAGCTTTTAAAAAAGCACAAGATGCCGGAGGAGATAATAGCTATAGCCTCACAGCACCACGGCAACGGCGTGGCGGGTTATTTTTACGCCAAGGCCATGCAGGCCGGCGGCGATGTGAAAATTGAAGATTTCCGCTATCAGGGCATACCGCCAAAAACCCGCGAGGGCGCTATTGTGATGCTGGCAGACTGCATAGAAGCGGCGGTGCGCAGTATGGACAACCCCTCAGGTGAGGACATAGAAAAAATGGTGGAAAAGCTCATAAAGGAGCGATACGACGAAGGCCAGCTTGATAACGCGCCGCTTAATCGCCGTGACCTCAAGCAGATAGCACAGGCGTTCATAAATATATTCCAGGGGGTATACCACCAGCGTATAAAGTACCCGGAAATAAAAATACACGGAGCCGAGGATGAAGATAACATACTCTAATGAGCAGGACACAGTAGATTTTACACACAGGATATCCGAAGCTATTGAAGGAGCATACAATGCGGCGGTAGAGCTTTCAGGCGTGGATTTTTCAGTTAGCATACTGCTTACGGACGCTATTGGCATTGCCGCGCTGAACAGAGATTTCAGGCATAAGGACGCGCCCACAGATGTGCTTTCCTTTCCCGCATATGAGCTGCACCGCCCCATACGCAGCACGGAGGACATAGCGGAGCCGGAGTGGGATGAGGGCGTGGTTTTCCTGGGAGATATAGCTATATCTATGGAGCGCGCGGAGGCTCAGGCGGAGGAGTACGGGCACAGTATGGAGCGCGAAATGGCTTTTTTGGCGTTGCACGGTCTGCTGCACCTTATGGGCTACGACCATATGGACGTGCTGAGCGAAGAGGAAATGATTGCCATGCAGCGTAAAATATTGGAGAAGGCGGGGATCGGCAGATAATATATGGCTGATAATAACGTCGAAAACAAGCAGGTAAAACCTAATAAATCTATAATCACCAGCTTTAATCATGCAATAAACGGTTTTTTGCACTCATTTAAAATGGAACGCAATATGCGTTACCATGTGGTAATGGGCGCGGCGGCAATAATTGCGGGCATAATATCTCACGTTACGCGCTTTGAAATGATAGCGCTGGTGCTGGTGATAGCATTCGTATTTTTTGCGGAGCTTATGAACACTGCCGTTGAGGCGGTAGTTGACCTTGTGGTGAAAAAGGAATATGATGAGCTGGCGCGTACCGCTAAGGATGTATCTGCGGGCGCGGTGTTTGTGGCGGCAATGTGCGCGCTGGTGGTGGGATATCTTGTATTTTTCAGAAAGCTTTATACCACGGCTTCATACACCATAAACTATGTGAACAACCTGCCCGCATACCTTGTTTTTGCGGCGCTGCTGCTGGTGTTTTTGGCAGTGATAATGATGAAATCCCGCTTCATAAAGAAGGGCGGAAATTATGTGCAGGGCGGTATGCCAAGCGGTCACACGGCCTTTGCCTTTGCGCTGTTTGTGGCAGTGGCCTTTGTTTCGAACGACCCCGTAGCCACCACCTTTGCGGCAATAATGGCGCTTATTGTGGCGGAGAGCCGCATGGAAACAAAGGTACATTCCTTCTCTGAGGTAGTGGTGGGTGCGCTGCTGGGGGTAATAATAACCGTGCTGGTGTTCCAGTTGAGCCAGCTGCTGATGTTTTGACATAACGCATAGTATGGCAAGGGTGCGGTAAATTGGCATAAAAACAGGCGAGGCGGAGAACTGATGCCGCAGCGTCACTATATTAGGAGAAATAATGTTCAAATCTGAATTTGTGGCGCTGCTGGGCAGCCCAAACGTGGGTAAATCCACACTGATAAACCAAATAGTTGGCTCTAAAATAGCCATTGTTTCCAAAAAACCGCAAACTACGCGCAATCGCATAACGGGTGTGCTCACGCGGGAGGACTACCAAATGGTATTTATGGATACACCGGGACTGCACGCGCCCAAAAACAAGCTGGGTGAGTTTATGGTAAGCACTGCCGAAAACACGGCGCGTGATGTGGATGTGGCGCTTTTCATAGTGGATGCAAAAACGGGTGCGCGTGAGCGGGATCAGGAGCTTTTAGCCTCCTTGCCCAAGGCTGTGCCCACATATATAGTAATAAATAAAATAGACGCGGTGGACAGTGAGCGCATTGCAGAGGTGTATAGCTCTGTTATAGACTTCGGCTTTCCCATACTTAAAATTTCGGCGCAGACGGGAGAGGGCGTGGCGGAGCTTTTGACGGAGCTTGAAAAGCATCTGGTGGAAAGCCCCATGTTTTACCCGGAGGATATGATAACCGACCAGCCAAAGCAGCTTATAATTGCGGAGCTGATACGTGAAAAGGCGCTAAAGGGAATAGGCAAGGAGATACCGCACGGTATAGGCGTGGAGATAGAAAAGTTTGAAAAAGCGCCGGATAAGGATCTATACAACATAGACGCGGTGATATACTGCGAAAAGGATTCTCATAAGGGTATAATAATAGGAGCGGGCGGGCGTATGCTGAAAAAGCTGGCTTCAGCGGCGCGCGCGGACATAGAACAGATGCTTTCAAGCAAGGTGTTTTTGCAGGTGTGGGTGAAGGTGAAACCGGACTGGCGAAACAAAGCATCTGTGCTTAGAATGCTGGGCTATCAAGAATAATGCATTTTTCTAGTAAAGAGTGCTGCTATCTTGGCGCGGGCAAAGAATATTTAACTACTGTGTTTTTTGATTGCAAATTGGTATAAGCGGTGGAAAATCAATTATGTATAGTGCTTCGCGCGGTGAATTACAGAGACAATGACAGGATATTAACACTCTTTTCACGCACGGAGGGCAAGATAAACGCGCAGGCTACGGGTGCGCGGCGCATGAAGAGCGGGCTGGCTCCGGCCTCCCAGCTTTTTTGCTGCGCTGAGTACGAGTTTTTTCAAAAAAAGGACAGGTACTTTGTGACAGGCGCGCTCATAAAGCAGGAATTTTTCAATATACAAAACGATTACGACAAATTTACGGCGGGATGCGTGATGCTGGAGCTAACGGAGCGTATGCTGGAGCATTCGGACGAACCGGAGAGGCTTTTTGTCACGCTTATAAATACGCTTTTTTCAATGGAAAAGTATGGTTTGGGCAAGGATGCGGCGCTGGCGTATTTTTTTGTGCAGGCAATAGACATTTTGGGTGTATTTCCCGCGCTGGATTTTTGCTCTGCCTGCGGCGCGCCGATTGCCAAGCCGGAATATTGGAGCGCGCAGGAAGGTGGCGCGGTGTGCGCGGACTGTGCGGGCGGCGTGGGCGCCAAACGCCTTAGGGTGGACGCGGGCGGTATTTTTCGCGCTCTGATTGCCGTAAGACCGCGCGAAACAGCGCGTTTAAGCGCCATTATGGATCATTCGGCTTTTCTTGCATTGGCAGAGGAATACATAAGGGTGGCGGGGGACGTGAAGCTTAAAACATCAAAGTATCTGAAACCGCAATAAATAAGCCTATTTCGGGAAATTGGCTGTTGTATTGTGCAGGTAAGTATTGTATAATGTTTGATGTTATTACGCCGCAAGACGTATTCTTTTGTGTGGCGGTAAGTGTGATGGTGGCATATTTCCAATCAAATACGCTCAAATTTTGCGGCGTTGGGAAGTATATACATGAATTGCGCTGCTATACACGCTTTTGCGCGGCATTCCATGTCTTTTTAGGATTTGGGATAAATGTTGGTTGGTTTTGAGTAAATTTATTATTTGACAAAGGAGTTAAAAGTAAATGTCAAACAAGTATGTATATCTGTTTAAAGAGGGTGACGCTTCTATGAAAAACCTGCTGGGTGGAAAAGGCTCCAATTTGGCCGAAATGACCAATTTGGGCCTGCCGGTACCGCAGGGTTTTATTGTTTCTACGGAAGCTTGCACAAAGTATTATGAGGATGGCCAGAAAATAGCTCAGGAAGTTGTGGATCAGATCCTGGCGGCTATGGCAACAACAGAGGCCGAAGCAGGCAAAAAATTCGGCGATGCGGAAAATCCGTTTTTGGTATCCGTTCGTTCCGGTGCGCGCGCTTCCATGCCGGGAATGATGGACACCATACTGAACTTAGGCCTTAACGATATAGCCGTTGAGGGTATGGCGAAAAAGTCGGGCAATCCGCGCTGGGCGTATGACAGCTATCGCCGTTTCATACAGATGTTCTCAGACGTTGTTATGTGCATAGACAAAGAGAACTTTGAGCACGAGCTGGAAGCCATGAAAGAGGCAAGGGGAGTGACGGGCGATACAGACCTCACCGCCGACGACCTCAAAGAACTGGTGGCAAAATATAAAGAGATATACAAAAAATTGAAGGGCGAGGAGTTCCCTCAGGACGCGAAGCAGCAGCTTTTGGAATCCGTTACGGCGGTTTTCCGCTCATGGGACAACCCGCGCGCCATAGTTTACCGCCGCATGAACGATATTCCCGCAAGCTGGGGAACAGCCGTTAACGTACAGGCAATGGTATTCGGAAACATGGGCGACGATTGCGGAACGGGCGTTGCCTTCACGCGTGACCCCTCCACGGGCGAGAAAAAGCTGTATGGCGAGTATCTCATGAACGCGCAGGGTGAGGACGTTGTTGCGGGTATCCGTACGCCGCAGCCCATATCCCATCTGCAAGACCAGATGCCCGAAGTGTATCAGCAGTTTGTGGATATAGCCACTCTGCTTGAAAACCACTACAGAGACATGCAGGACATGGAATTCACAATAGAGGGCGGCAAACTTTTCATGCTGCAGACACGTAACGGCAAGCGTACCGCTTCCGCTGCGCTGAAAATAGCCGTAGACCTTCTTAATGAAGGTAAGCTCAATAAGGAAGAGGCGCTAATGAAGGTGGAGCCAAAGCAGCTTGATTCTCTGCTGCACCCCACATTCGTACCCGCTGCCATAAAGGCTGCAAAGCCCATAGCTAAGGGTCTGCCCGCTTCTCCCGGCGCTGCCTGCGGCATGCTGTACTTCACGGCTGAGGATGCCGTTAAAGCCGCTGCCGATGGAAACAAGGTAGTGCTGGCTCGCCTTGAGACCTCTCCTGAGGATATAGAGGGTATGTACGCTTCTCAGGGCATACTCACAGCACGCGGCGGCATGACCTCTCACGCGGCCGTTGTTGCGCGCGGCATGGGTACTTGCTGCGTTGCAGGAGCGGGTGAGCTGAAAATAGACGAAAAATCCAAGACGATGACCACAGCTGACGGCAAAGCCTTCAAAGAGGGCGAATGGATATCGCTTGACGGTTCCACCGGTAATATATACGGTGAAGCCATAGAAACGCAGGAAGCTCAGGTTACCGGCGATTTTGAGACCGTTATGGGCTGGGCGAACGAGATCCGCACGCTCAAGGTTCGCACAAATGCAGATACGCCGCACGATGCCAAACAGGCGCGCGACTTTGGCGCTGAGGGCATAGGCCTGTGCCGCACAGAGCACATGTTCTTTGCGGAAGACCGCATAGCCGCAATGCGTGAGATGATCGTTTCCGCCAATGTTGAGCAGCGCGAAAAGGCGCTTTTAAAGCTGCTGCCCATGCAGAAGGAAGACTTCAAAGGCATATATAAGGAAATGAAGGGTCACCCGGTTACAATAAGGTTCCTGGATCCGCCGCTGCACGAGTTCCTGCCCACACAGCCCGACGATATAGCCGCGCTGGCTAAGGAAATGAACATGACAGTGGAAGACCTCACAGGCATAATAGAGAGCCTGCACGAGTTCAACCCCATGCTGGGACACCGTGGCTGCCGTTTGGCCGTTACATATCCAGAGATAGCGGTTATGCAGACACGCGCCGTTATGGAGGCCGCTATAGAGGTTTCAGCCGAGCTTAATTGCGAGATAATCCCCGAGATAATGATACCGCTGGTGGGTGACGAAAAAGAGCTCAAATACGTTAAGAATTTCGTTGTTGAGACAGCGGAGAAGGTTATGGAAGAGAAGGGCAAGAAGATACCTTACATGGTAGGTACCATGATTGAGGTTCCGCGCGCCGCTCTTACAGCCGACGCTATAGCCGAAGAGGCGGAGTTCTTCTCCTTCGGAACGAACGACCTCACGCAGATGACATTCGGATTCAGCCGCGACGATGCAGGCAAGTTCCTGGATGACTATTATGCGAAGAAGATATACGAATCCGATCCCTTTGCCAAGCTGGATCAGGTTGGCGTTGGTCAGCTTGTGAAGATGGCTTGCGAAAAGGGTCGCGCTACCCGTTCGGGCATAAAGCTTGGTATATGCGGAGAGCACGGCGGAGATCCCTCCACTGTGGAATTCTGCCACAACATAGGGCTGAACTATGTTTCATGCTCGCCCTTCCGCGTGCCGATAGCTATATTGGCTGCTGCGCAGGCTGTTGTTAAGCAGAAATAATAGAGCGAATACTAAAGAGGCTGTCTCAGGGTTTTCTGAGATAGCTTCTTTTTTTGTGTTTTTTCGCTTGCCGCGAGGGGGGCATTTTTCCCGCGCACTGCGCGGGAAAAATATGTACGGCACATCCGGCGCGGTTGGCGGGAGGTTTGTTTTGGCGGCGGGTGGATGGCTGGTTTTTTGGTTTTTGGTTTGATATGGATTATAGATTGGTTGCTGGTTTTGAGATTGAGGGTGCTTCTTTGGTTTTTGGTTAGTGCGTGGTTTGGGGTTTGTGTGCTCTGGTGTGGGCGGGTTTGATTTAGGCTTTTGTTTGAGGGGGTACGCTGCGGGGCAGGGGGCATTTTCCGGGCGCGCGGCGTAATTGGCAAAGGCTTGG
>CAYXBW010000039.1:0-1543 GCA_964463305.1 uncultured Christensenella sp.
GCCTTTTTTAAATGGCGGAGAGTTCTTGCGTTTCAGTGCAAGCTGTTGTAAATTTGCAGCAAAAATGTTCATAACATGCCGTGTGCCGCGCATTTTTTGCCTTGCTTTCGCACAAAAAAACCACTGCGGCGCACAGTGGCTCTCTTGCTTTTGTTTTGTACCGGAAAGTATTACAGTTCCATAAAAATATATGGGTGCTGCGGCGGTTTTTTAAGCGGTCCTTTTGCTTTTGAGCGCAAAGGCCATAAGCGCAAGCCCCAAAAACGCTCCGGCGGCGGCTATTAGAAAAGCGGGTGTCATCAAGTTTATATCCTGTGCCGCAATATCTTTAAAATATCCCGCTATGTAAGAAGATATTATTGCGCCCGCGCCAAAGCCCAGCAGCACCAGCCCGTAGTTTGTAGCCATGTTTTTGGAGCCGAACAGGTCTGCCGTGAGCGCAGGGAATGTACCCAGGATGCCCCCGTAAAAGAAGCCTATTATACCAATTACCAGATAAATCAAATAGCCATCGGCAAAACCCGCGAAAATTGAGGCGATGCCGGAGCCTGCCAAAATTATGAGAATAGTTCTTTTTCTGCCTATTTTATCTGATATCATGCCCCAAAAAAGCCGCCCCAGCGAGTTGCATATAGAAATGACCAGCACGCCTATTGTAGCGGTTTCCGCAAGCCCCTTGGCAGTAGCTATAGGCTTTGCAAAGCCTATCATCATCAAACCGCCCATACAGGCCAGCATCATTGTGGCGGTCACCAAATAAAAGCGTTTTGTGCGCAATACTGCCTTGGGCGTGAGGTCCTCGCCCTGTATGACGGGCGCTGTATGCGCAGAAGGGTTTTTTGGTTTTACGGCAAAATCTTTGGGGGGCATTTTCAAAAACAGCCCGCCAACCGTGCATACCACCAAAAAAACGGCGCTCAGCACCATAAAGGTTTGCAGCTCGCCCACCTCAGCGCCGCCAAAATTCTTTATAAGGCTTTCAATTATGGGGGTGAAGAGCACTCCGCCAAAGCCCAGCGCAGAAACTATAAGGCCGGACACCAGTCCCTTTTTATCGGGGAACCACATTTGTGCGCATGAAATGGTGGTGGAGTAGGAAAAGCCCATCCCCAGCCCGCCCATTATGCCATAGGTGATCCACAGCAGATAGGGCGTTTCGGGGGTAGTGAATGAGGCCAAAAAGAATCCCGCGCTTAAAATAATGCCCCCCGCTATAACCACCGCTCTTATGGAATACCTTTGAGCCAGTTTTCCGCCCGCCACACTGCCCAGTGTCAGCGTTGCAAGCAGAAGAGAGAATGTCAAGCTTGCCATTGCGTTGTTTCCGCTGAAAATCGTGTTTGCTATACCGGTTTGAAAAATACTCCATAAATATGCAGTACCCAAACATAGTTGGATGGCAATTGCGGCAATAAGCGGAACCAGTCTGTTTGTCTTTTCCATAGACACCTCTTTTTTCGTAGATTTTTTTTGAAACAGCCTTTTAACTTTACCCAATATTCATTTGATATGCAAGCGGTTTGATCAAACTATTTGATTTTTT
>CAYXBW010000039.1:1643-20417 GCA_964463305.1 uncultured Christensenella sp.
TATAATAAACATAAAATAAAGCGCTGTGGATAGCGGTTTTTTACAAATATGGCTCTTGCCGCCATTTTTGAAAACCGCAGTGCACACGCGCTTTGTTGAGTGTTTTTTATGTAGCCGCGGCGTATTTTTTATGCATTGTGCAAAAACGCCGCAATATGATGGGTGGGCAGCACGCAGACAGGTAAGATTTTTATATCAGCGCGGAAGCGTTATTTTAAATATACTGCCGCCCTCTTTGTTTTCAATATATTCAATACTGCCGCCCTGCCGCGTGAGCGCGTCTTTTGCTATTGCCAGCCCCAGCCCCGCGCCGCCCGCCTTGCGTGAGCGTGAGGCATCCACACGGAAAAACGGTTCAAATATGCTCTCTCTGTATTCCTTGGGCACGCCCGGCCCGTTATCTGCAACGGTTATGTATGCCTCGCTTTCCGTCTGCTTGGCGCATACCGCAACGCTGCCTCCGCGACTGCCGTATTTTATGGCGTTGGAAATTATATTTTCCACCGCGCGCAGCAGCAGCTCGCGGTTTGCCACACCACGGCAGCCCTCCTCTGCCTCTATGGATATATTTGTCCTGTACTCCGCCGCCTCGTGTGCCAGCGCCTCAGCCGCCTCTTTCAGCACGGGAGCCAGCAAAAGCTCTTCCGCCGCCTGCTCCTTATCTGCCGCCAGCTCCAAAAGCTCGTCCACAAGCGCTATCATTCGTCCGGTCTGTTTTTTTACCACGCTTATAGTTTGGGCATACTCTTCCGCGTCCGGCTGCTTTTCCAGCTCCAGCACCTCTATATTTGCCTTTATTGCGGAAAGCGGCGTTTTAAGCTCGTGTGCGGCGGCGGAGGCAAAGCCCTTTTGCCCGGCAAAAGCCTTGTCCAGCCTTTCAAGCATATGGTTGAATGAATCTGCCAGGCGGTTTATTTCATCCCCCGCCCTAAAATCTGTTATGCGCACGGAAAGGTCGTTTTCACTTATGCCGCCAATTTCCTCGCTCAGGCTTTTCACGGGACGCAGCGCGCGGCCAAGTGCCAGCCAAGTTGCGAAGCCTCCCGCGGCTATTATGGTTATCATTACCACCAGCAGCACTATGTTGAAATCTTGAACGGCCAGAGTTACCGCGGGCGATACGCTGAATGTGCCGTCCACAAAAGCGGAGGATACCGTTATTGCGTGCGCAGAGAGTTTATCGGTGTCTGTGATGCTTTGGGCGGGCGCGGCTTGCTGCGCCTCAACCAAAGCCTGTGCCGGAACGGTGGCGGCCTGCGCTTCAAAACCGGGGGCAAAAAAGCCTGTGCCGGCTTCTGATGAAATATTTACAGCCGGGTCTTCTATGGGGATCATATCCTCCACATGTACCGCGCCTATGGAGGGCAATATGTCCGTTGTGCTGAATACAAGGTAATTTGCCTTGTACATGGTGAAAAAAGTAAGCACCACGGCAATGGCAGATATCATGAGCACAGTCACTATCGTTATTCTCGCACGCAGCGATGTTTTGTATATCCTCAGCTTTTTCAATGGTTTACCTCTCTATTATATAGCCCGCTCCGCGCACATGCCCTATTGTGTCTTGGCAGTAGGGCAGCAGCTTTTTACGCAATTGGCTTATGTGCACCTTTACGGCGTTGGAAAAAAACCCGTCCTCACCCTCCCAGGCGTGCTCTATTAGCTCCTCTGCGGAAACGGCTGTGCCGCGCTTCATTGCAAGATATTCAAGTATCATATATTCTTTGGGGGAAAGCTCTATCTGCTTGCCTTCCGGCGCAAAAACGCGCTTTGAGGCTGTATCTATAACCACGCCGCAGCAGTTTATTTTTACATCCTGCTGCACAAAATCTCGGCGCAGCAAATTTCGCACCCGCGCCTCCAGCTCTCCAAAATTGAAGGGCTTCACAAGGTAATCGTTCGCGCCGCCGTCCAGCCCGGAAATGCGGTCGGGAAAATCCACACGCGCGGAGAGTATGAGTATTTTTATACTCTTATCCTCCTCGCGCAGCCTGCGCAGCACCTCCATACCGTCCATCTCCGGCAAATTGAGATCCAGCACCACCAGATCATAACCGCCCGCCTGCGCCATCTCCAAGCCGGAAAGACCGTCCTGCGCGCCCTCCGCTATGTAGCCATGCTTTTTAAAACCGCGCAGCAATGCGGACAGTATATCCTCTTCATCCTCTATTATAAGCAGCTTCAATTTATCCGCCTCCGCATTTTTTTCTCTATTTTAACATAGATTCGGTTAAGAAACGGTAAATACGCGCGGCGGAAAAATTTTTTTTCCGCCTTAACCATACCTTAACCATGCGTGGTGTATGCTGTGGGTCATGAAGCGAATGGAGGCGAAGAACATTGGCAAAGAAAAAGACAAAAATAATAGCGGCGGCTGTGGCTGTTGCAGTGGGTGTGGCGCTCACAGTGGGGTATCTGGGTACGGCCAGCGCGGCAAACGATGAGGGCACGGATGCGCTGCTGAGGGAATATCCCGTTTCACGCGGTGATATAACGGCGGGAATAGATGGCGCTGGCTCACTTTCGCTGGATGGCATGCCGCACAATTTCAAACAAAACGTTAAGATAGCGGAGCTTTTTGTAAAAACGGGAGACAGCGTAAAAAAGGGCGATAAGCTTGCACGGCTTGATGAGGAAGCGCTGGAAAAAAAGCTGGCGGAGCTGCAAACCAATTTGAAAAAGGCAAAGATAGGCCTGGATGACGCCAAAAATAATATGGCAATAGGCAAGGTGGACGCAAGAGACACTGGCGATGCCTCCGGCGCGGAATACGAAAACTCAAGGCGGCAGGCGCAGGCTAACGCGGACGGCATAGCAAACAATATAGGAGAGCTTTCGGCGCGGCAAAAAGAGCTTGAAGGGCTGATAGCAGACCTTACGGCAAAAATATCCGCGCTGGATGCGCAAATAGCCGCACTGGCAGAGGATGATCCGCAGCGCGCGGCATTGCAGCAGGAGCGAGATTCTCTGGCGGCAACGCACGCGGGCTACTGTGAGGAGCATGACGGCATAGCGCCCAAAATATCAGAGCTGAACGGACAGCTTAGTAGCGCAAACTCTGGTATAGAGGGTATGGATCGCAGCCACGCGCAGCAGCAGGCAATAAAAGACAGGGAACGCGCAAAGCAAAGAGACTCAAACGCGCTCAAGCAAAACACCTTTGAAAACGCCATAGAATCTGCACAGGTTGAGGTGGATGATATAGAGCGGCAGATACGTGAGCTGAGCGAGGCCAAAAACGAGGTGTACCTGCTGGCGCAAAAGGACGGCATTGTGCTGGAGCTTGGTTACACTGAGGGCGTGGAGACAAACGGAGAAAAAGCGCTGGCGGTAATAGGCGCGCCGGAGGATATATTCGCAAAGCTGCAGGTGGCGCAGGCGGATATTGGCGGAATAGAGATAGGCCAGGATGTGGAGCTGAATTTTGACGCATTCCCGGACCGCAAATTTATGGGCAAGGTAACAAAGAAGCTGCCGCTGCCCGTGAAAGACAGCAACCCCGTCACATATGTGGTGCAGACCTCTGTGGATATGGAGGGAGAAAGCCTGCTTACGGGAATGACGGGCAACGCCCGCTTTATAGCCAAGCAGGTGAAGGATGTGGTGATGCTTTCCAACAAGGCCATAAAAACATCAGGCGGGCAGCAGGTGGTGCTGATGAAAGACGGCGAGGGCAAGCTGTTTGAGCAGCCAATAAAAACGGGCTTTTCAGACGGAAAATACAGCGAGATACTCTCCGGGGTAAAAGAGGGCGACATCGTGTTCGTGGAGGGATAAGGTATGAATTTACTTGAAACGCTGCGCGTGATATGGATCAACCTTATGGAAAACAAGTTCAAGGTGCTGCTGACCTCGCTGGGAATAATTGTGGGTGCGGTAACAATAGTGATGGTTATAGCAATAGGCAGGGGCGGAGAGGCAGAGATCGCCGGACAGTTTGGCGATCTGTCCGCCGCCACGGTATACGTAGCTCCGGATTACGCAAAGATCACTATGGGCGGAATGGATATGAGCAAGCTGCCAAAATTTACAGAGGAGCAGGTAGCCGCCATAAAAGAGGAAAACCCTTACATGAAAGGGCTGATGCGCGTGGCATATCTCTTTGCAGAAGTAACTATTGAGGGAGAAAAAGACTATAAATCAGTAACGGCGGTATATCCGGAATATGCGGATATATCAAACATCAGAACGGCATATGGAGACAATATAACGGAGGAGGATGTGGAAAACAGCGCGCGCGTGGCAGTGCTGGGAGACGGGCTGGCAAAGCAACACTTTGGCACGGCGGAAAACGCCATAGGCAAGAGCATAAAGGTAAAAAACCGCAATTTCACCATAGTGGGCGTGCTGGAACGCAAAGGCGACGCAATACAGGGAATGAATCCTGACAGCAGCGTGTTTGTGCCCTACACCAGCGCGGAGGCGGGCGGCTTGATAAGCGATTTTGATGTGCCGCAGCTAATAGGCCTCGCCACGGATATAGATGATGTGGATAATGCCATAAGCCGCATTAAAAGCTCTCTGGAATACGTTTTGGATGACGGCACACTGTACACAGTGGAAGACGCGGGCAGCCGCATAGAGGCGGCAACGCAGTCCGCCCGCACAATGAAGATGCTGCTCATATCTGTGGCTGCAATAGTGTTTGTGGTGGGTGGTATAGGAATAATGAACGTGCTGTTCGTATCTGTAAAGGAGCGTACGCGGGAGATAGGTATCTTGAAGGCGCTGGGCGGCTCAAGAAGAGATATAATGACGCAGTTTTTGCTGGAATCCGTGCTTATAAGCCTGTTTGGCGGGCTGGCGGGCATACTGCTTGCCACGCTGCTGCTGCCGCTTATGCGCTATACAGATATACCCGTACTGGCAACGCCGGACGGCGCGCTGCTGGCGCTGCTGTTCTCCGTTTTGACGGGAACCGTGTTTGGCGCGTATCCGGCGTATAAAGCATCCAGATTGAAGCCCATAGACGCGCTGAATTATGAATGAGCAAAAACGGCACAAAACCAATATACTGCAGGCTTGATACATCGGCTGCCGTAACAGGCGGCTGGTGAAATAAATATGATATCAAAATTTGAAAGGAAGATTTAAAGTATGAAAAAAATTATCACAATAGCAATGGCGGGAATTTTAACAGTGGCACTGCTGGGTTGTTCGGCAGGCTCGCCCGCGGCAGGCTCGCCCCAGCCGGAGGTTTCGGCCGCGCCGGAGCAAACGCAGGATCAGTCCGCAAACTCAGCCGCGCCGGAGCAGCCTCAGGCAGATGCCCCGCAGGAGCAGGGCGCGGAGGGGCAGCAGAGTGAAGCCGGTGCGTCTGCCGATGCGGGTCAGGATGCAAATGTGCAGAGCGCTACCGGAATTTTCGGCAAGGTGAAAAGCATTGTGGGCAACGAAATAGAGCTGGAAATGGCGGAGCCGCCGTTTGACATTGGCGCGCCAAGCGGAGAAGAGGGAGACGAAATGCCGGGGACCGCACTTCAGCCTGCGCAATCAGTCACTGTAACAGTGGATGAGAAAGATATGCCTGAGGGCGCTGAATCTGGAGACGGAACCAAAGAGGACGTTGTTATGGGCTATGAGGGCAGTGACGGCTCTGTGGTGATAGCCGGCGGCGCTGGCAGCGAAAACAAGATGGAGCTAAAGTACACGGGCGAAACAAAGAACGTAATAATACCAACAGGTATAGACATAATGAGCGTTCTTACGGGCAAAACCGCCAAGCTGGAAGATATAAAGAAAGGCTCTGTACTTATGCTGCTTGTGGACGATGCAAAGGCCGAGCGCGCCAGCGCCAGCAGTGTTACAATAATGGAATAAGCCATGGAAAAACTGCTATGCCTTAAAAATGTAAACAAAAGCTACGCAATGGGCGCAGAGATGCTGCACGTACTGAAGGATGTGTGCCTTGAGGTGGAGCGCGGCGAGTATATGACAATACTTGGCCCCTCCGGCAGCGGAAAATCTACGCTTATGAACATACTGGGCTGTATGGACACGCTGGACAGCGGAAGCTACCACTTTGGCGAAACGCCTGTAGAGGATTGTACAGATGGTGAGCTAACGCGCATACGCAACCGCAGCATAGGCTTTATATTTCAAAAGTACCATCTAATACCCCAGTATACCGCGCTGCAAAACGTAATAATGCCGCTTCTTTTGCGCGGCATGTCTCGCGCGGAGGCCACGGCTGCCGCGCGGGAGGGCATAGAGCTGGTGGGGCTTTCAGAGCGGATATCCCACCGCCCAAGCGAGCTTTCCGGCGGGCAGCAGCAAAGGGTGGCAATAGCCCGCGCGCTGGTGACGCAGCCCGCGCTGCTGCTGGCGGACGAGCCTACAGGCGCGCTGGATTCATCCACGGGCAAAGAAATACTCTCGCTCTTTGGCGAGCTGAACGAGCGCGGCAACACGATCGTTATGATAAGCCACGATATAAACGTGGCTAAGCGCAGCCGCCGCATAGTGGAAATAAATGACGGAGTGCTAAAAGAGGCGTGAGTGCGCCTAGATATAAATGAATAATACCCCGAGCTGCGTATATGCGGTGCTCGGGGTTTTTTATAGCGCGAAGCGCGTTCTGGATTGCCGGTGACATCAAAGAAACGCAATGAAACTATTCCGCGCGGCGGCTTGTATATGGCTGTTTACAGCGTTAGGCCGTTGCCGTTACGGAAAAAACCACGGAGGTGGGAACGTCTTTTATGAAGTATTCAAACTCTTGCAGGTCGAAGCCTCCCGGAACGATTGAGACAGGGTCTGTAGTATGGTAGCAAAGCACCGCAAGCGCCTGCGGCTTGCCTATCTCAAGCGACTCTATATACTCGGACGTGGTGGTCGACACACCCCCGCCAAGTTCCGGATCGAGTTTCAGATCCGGTCCGTCCATAACACCTGAAGCAGACTCCTCTATACCCGAAGAAACCTTTATTTGCCAGCGCGATTCATTTGAGAGTATGGATTCTCCTATAAGCGTAGCCCTGCACGAATAAGCGGAAGGCTCGTCCATAAGCATGGGCAGCTCCACAATATTATTTTTTTTCTCGCCGTATTCATACATATCTACAGAATAGGTGAGCGTTTTTATGGGCGTATTTATGTTTATTGCAAAGGGTATATAGGTTATATCCCCGCCGAAGCTGGAAATGTCGTTCAATATGCCTTTCTCGCGCTCGGTAAGCTTTTTCATTTCAAAGCTGTCCGTGGGCGCGGCAGGCTGCGCGCAGCCCACAAGCGAGAATGCAAACAAAGCAGCAATAAAGATGATAAGTTTTTTCATGTGTATGCCCAACCTTATTTATTTGTGTGTAGAGTAGCTCATAGAAAGCATTGTTTTGGGGAAAGTATACATAAAGTGGACAAATATGTCAAATGGCGCGCTGCCACACTACGCCCGGCACATCCCTTAAAGAGAGCACGTTTACTGCCGTGCCGCGATAGGTCATTGCCTCATCCGTCCGGTTCGCAACAAAAAGTGTGCCGTTTTTTATGTAGTCATCGGTCTGCAGAGTGAAAACCACCCTGTCCTCATATTTGCGCACGTCAGAAACGTTGAATGGTTCATCCGCGTCAAAGCCTATATCAGCAGCGTCCACATTGTCTCCGTACACCATGACCTGATGGCTGCCCGGATTGAATTTCAAGCCGGAAAGCCTCATATCGGCGCCGCCCGGCATAAGCAGACCGGACTGCCCCTTTATGCTGTTTTTGCTAAAGCTGAAATTGCCTCCGCGGTATAGATCGGAAGCTTCCATGCTGAAATCTCTGTGCATGTATGTGAATATGCCCGCCTGTGCCGCGGGAACGCGCTCCATAGGCTGCGTGAGGTTGAGCGTCATCTTATCCACGCGCACTGTTTCAGCGGAATCGTTTGTGGTCACAAACTCCACGTTGTCCGCAAAGCCGCCCGATACATAGGGGAAGGAAACGTGATCCGGCTCAAAGCTAACAAAATCTGTGACCTCGGAAAAGGCGTTGCCACCGTCCTCCTGCAAACGGTAGCTTGCCTTGTCCAGATTCTTGCCGTATATATCCACCGTGTAGATGCCGGGCATAGTGTTTGCGTAGGGGCCGTACTGCTCCTGCCCGCCGCTCAGCAATATGGCGCTGCCGTCAATACTTCCCGTGGTGGGCAGGGTATTGCCCGCGTATTCGTAAGAATAATCCGGCTTGTTTTGATATACATTATAGCCGCGCGCGCGCATTTCGTTTGCCAACTCCTCGCCGTATGCCCAAACGTGCGTTCGCTCATTTGCCCTCACCTGATATATATCTGAAAATATCTCGTCCATTATTTCATTGTGCTTGGAAATTATGGTGCTGTCCGGCTCCATTTCAGCAATCGCGTCATAGCCTTTCGCGTCCTTCTCAAGGAAGCGCAGATCAGATTCGGGCATGGCAAACTGCACTCCCAGCACAGGCGCGGAAAAGAAATCCACGTATACGCGCGGGTAGGTCTGCCAAAGGTCTGCGTTTTGCTGCGCGTATATCTCGAATGGTTTTACGGTCTCATAGCGTTTTTCGCTTATGGGATACACAAAGGCAAACAGCGAATAATTGAAAGAATAAACAAAGCAGCATATGAGCAGCACAAGCGCCGCTCCGCGCCTGCCCTTGCGTATGAGCAGCAGCAGCGAAACGAACACGGCGGACACTATTGCCGCCAACAGTACAAAATTGCCCGCGCCCGCGCCTATCCAGGCCTCATAACCCATGAAGGGCAGTATGGAGGGAACCATGTTGTAGGATATATTGCCGCCTGCCGCCGCTATTTTGGGCGCGGCCACACAGCAGCCGCCCGCCGCCACCGCAGCGAACAGGGCAAGCGAGGCTGTGAAAGCTTTTTTGGAAAAAGTCTTTCTTATGGCAATGAGCGCAACCGCAACAAAGGCTATAAAGAGGCAGGCTGTTTCGTTGTACCTGCCGTACACGTAATATTCTGAGCGCACCGCCTCGTTGGAAACGTATATGCCGGAGAGGAAGGTGGTGCTTATCACTATGGAAGCCAGCGCAAAGAGCGCGGCGAATGTGAACAGAAAAAACAGATTTTTTTGCTGCGTATTTTTGGCGCGCTTCGCCCCGCGCAGCATACCCGCGAAGGCCACGCCGCCCAGGGCAATAAGCCCAAAGGTGGCGCACATCATATAAAAGCCCTGACCAAGGAAGCCGGAAAGCATTGCGCCTATGTTTTTAAGTGAAAAAGCGCCCGCCATGTTCACCGTTAGCACGCGCTCCAGCGTGTTGTTTGCCTCGCCCGCGCCCGTCTGGAAAAAGTTTGCCATGAGGTCAGATTTTACCGCGCGGTCTATGAGGAACCAAAACGCCGCGCCGCTGAGGAACATGAGCAGGTTCAGCCAGTATTTGCCCTTGCGGTTTTTTATGGCTATGAACAGCACGCACAAAAAGGCCACGCCAAATATGGCAATGCCCCGCCCGTGCACAGTGTAGGCATACATGGAAAGCAGCCCCAAAAGCGCGTAAAAAGGCAGGTTTTTCCTAAAGTCCGCGTCCTCTCTAAAGAGGTAGAGCAGCAAATAGGCCGCCAGCCAGGGCAGCAGCAGCATCACCGTTTCATTAAGCGCGTATTTGGAATAAACAATGGCCGCGGGATACAGCCCCACCGCCAGCGAAATGGCAAAGGAAAGCGGCTTTTTCAGCTCCAGATAAACGGAGGCTATGCGGAAACTCAAAACGGGTATTATTGCAATAACAAAGGAATTTATAACAAGCGACCATAGAAAGACCTCCCGCATGTTTTGCGTGAGGTAATAAAGCCAGCCGTACAGCACAGAATAGCCGTAGCCGTAGTAATTGGAGCCGGCATAGGCGCTTGCCCAGTTGTCTGCCCCGCCCCAAAGGTATATGCCCTCCGCCATGGTCACGTGCTCGTCCGTCAAAAGCGGATATTGCATACCCGCGGCATATATGAGGTTTATAAGCGCAAAGAGCAGATACAGCGTTATCTCAAATCTGTGCGCCAGCAGAAAATCCGTAAACTTTTTGCCGGTGGGCGGATATTCGCGCGCATAAAAAACGCCGACCGAATGTATGCCGCGCGCTATTGCCGATGCCCCGGCTCTTTTTCCGCTTTTTGCTGTTTTGGCTTTGCCCATATATGTCTTCTCCTACCCGGATAATATACCATAATTCAGTGCGGTTTTCAATTGAAGCGGCATACAGGCGCAGTAAAACCGCCGGATATTTTACAAAGGCAAAAGATATGCGCTTTTTTACGTATGGAGTGGCGTGAGACGCGTTCTGCGCCGATCTTACGCAGAACATGCCACGTCACAGGCGCGGCGCTTCCGAATTAAAACAGATGTTTTAATTCGGAAGAGTATTAGTATATCCGCTCATTGCCCGCCGTCTGCTTTTGGTATAGTATAAAGTTAGCAATATTTTGCAGCGGCATTTTTGAAACCATTATTTATCAAAATGAACAAACAATATATTTTTTATGGAGGAGCTATCTATGCAAAAGAAACCGTTGTTGGGAATAATAGGCTTTTCTGACGGGGAGCCGGAGGTGCATGAGCAATTGAAGGATATCGTCCAAAAGCAGGTGGACGTTATTGTGGAGGCGCTCACAAAGGACGGACGGGTTGAGGTCATTAGCGCGCAAAGGCTGGTGGCTTCGGTGGAAGAGGCCAAGGCGCAGGCCGAATATCTGCGAAATCAGGGCGTGGACGGCACCATATTTTCCTACGGGGTGTTTGCCTTCCCCAATTTTTCCGCAATTGCCGCCAAAAACGGCAAGGGGCCTTTTCTGCTCTGCGCGAATTTGAATCCGGATTGGCCGGGCATGGTGTCCATGCTGGCGGCGGGCGGCGCGCTGCATCATTTGGGTATAGAGCACTACCGCGCGGCGGGCGATTTCACAGACCCCGCGGTGCTGGATAAAATAGTTAAGTTTGCGCGCTGCGCCAAGGTGGTAAGCCGCCTGAACGGGCAAAAATACGGTCTCATAGGCGGGCGCAGCCTGGGCATGTACAGCGCCGTTGTGGATATGCAGGACTGGCAGCGTATTTTCGGCGTGGATGTGGATCATATGGATCAGAGCGAGATCCTCCGTCTCGCGGAGGAAGTGGAGGAGCGGCAGGTGGAAAAAGCCTTTGACTGGCTCACCAAAAACGTGGGTGCCATAAATTACGACGAAAAGCAGTTCACCCCCGAAAAGCTAAAGACGCAGATACGTCATTACGAGGCGCTAAAGCGCATAGCGAGGGAAAACAGCTACGATTTTATGGGAGTGAAATGCCATTACGAGATGAGCCGCCACCACTGCACAGAGTGTATAGCGGCGGCCTTCATGAACGACCCCTACGACTGGGACGGCGGCAAGGAGCCGACCGTTTTCGCCTGCGAGGCGGATGGCGATGCCGCGCTCACCATGCAGATATTGAAGCTGCTTACCGGCGACCCGGTAATATTTATGGATGTGCGCCATTATGACGCGGAGGAGAATGTTATGGTGTTCTGCAACTGCGGCTCGCAGTCCACATATTATGCCGGGTGCAGCGATGTGCCGGAAGAAAACCTCAAAAACGTGTCGCTCTACCCCGCGCTTGATATATATGCGGGCGGAGGCTGCCATGTGAACTGCATGACAAAGGCGGGAGGCGCCACAATAGCGCGGCTCAACCGCACGGAGGGCAAATACCGCATGACCATAATACCCGCAGAGTTTGTGGAGCTTTCGGCAGAGAAGATGGCGGAGACCACAAAGGAGTGGCCGCACGTTTTTGCCAAGCTGCCCTTCAGCCACGAAATATTTCTGGATAAATTTGACGCGAACCACTGCCACGCCGTATACGGCGACCATGTGGAGGATCTCAAGACCATCTGCGAAATGCTGGGCATAGAGGTGGAGCTGCTGGGCTGACAGAGCATACATAAAAGACCGGAGGCATTTTCCCTCCGGTCTTTTTTTATGCGGCAGTGCCGCGCTAAAGCCGCGCCGCCGCCATAAATTTTCAATAAAAAGCTATAAGAGCGCCGCTCTGTGCGGCTAGTTATTTTTGGTGCGGGCTGCTTTCTCCAGCTTTTCAAGCTGATCCTCAGAGCCAATTGCCACTATGATGTCGCCTTCTTTCAGTATATCCTTGGCGGTGGGGTTTATGTTTACATAGGGGCCGCTTCTTATTGCCACCACGTTCACGCCAAACTTGTTGCGGAAGTCCATCTCAAGTATGCTTTTGTCCTCCCAGGAGCTGTGCACGTCAAACTCGGCTATGCTGTATTCTGGCGAAAGCTCTATCAGCTCCAGTATGTTGGAAGAAAGCAGTGTGCGTGCAAGCCTTACGCCGCCGTCACGCTCAGGGAATATTGTGCGGTCTGCGCCCACCTTTTCAAGTACGCTGGCGTGCAGATCGCTGCTGGCCTTGGATATTACGGTTTGTACGCCCCGCTCCTTGCACAGCAGCGTTATAAGTATGCTTGGCTCTACCTTGCCAACGCATATGCAAACCACGTCAAAGTGCTTCACCCCAAGAGAATCCAGCGCCTGCTCATCGGTTGCGTCCAGCATGGCGGCCTGTGTGGCATAGGAGGCGGCGTGGTTTACCAGCTCCTCGTTCATATCCACAGCCATAACCTCCGCGCCCTCTTCCGCAAGCTCGCGCGCTATTGTTTCGCCAAAACGTCCCAGACCTATTACTAAGAATTGTTTTTTCATATTACCGCACCTGACCCTGCCTTTTTTAACCTATTATTATCTTATCTTCGGGATATTTTATGTTTACCTTTTTTTGCGCCAGCCTGCGCGCCAAAGCCATTGTGAAGGTAAGTATGCCCACCCTGCCGCACAGCATTATCAGTATGAGCAGCACATAGCTCACCGGTGTGAACAAACTGGTCACACCCACAGACAGCCCCACAGTGCCAAAGGCGGAGGTGACTTCAAACACTATATCGCGCAGCGAGATGTTTTCGTGCTCTATTACCGCTATTATTGCAGACATAAACAGCACCACCACAATACCTATGGTAAAAATGGCGACGGAGCGCAGCACAATCTGCTTGTTTATGCGCTTGTGCGCTATTTCCACATCCTCACGGCCGCGCACTATGGATATTATAAACAATATCACAGTGAGCGTGGTGGTGATCTTTATACCGCCCGCCGCACCGCCCGGCGCCGCGCCTATAAACATAAGCCCGTTTGTTACCGCTTTGGAAAGCGGCATCAGCGCATCCTGCGGAGTGGTGTAAAAACCTGCCGTTCTGGCCGTTACAGATTGGAAGAACGCGCCCAGCACCTGCTCTTGCGGCTGTATGCCGGGCGCGCCCAGCGTGCGGGGGTTGTTTATCTCTGAAATAAAGAATATAAGAAAACCGCCCAGCACCAGCAGCCCGGAAAGTATAAGCGTAAGCCGGGTGTGCAGAGAGAGCCTTTTGTGGTTTCGCTTTATCAGCTTTCCATACAGCTCTGTAATTACAAAGAAGCCAAGGCCGCCAAGCGTGATGAGCGCCATTGTGGTTATTGTCACAAGGGGGTCGTTTCTGAAAGGCGCCATGCTGTTGCCCAGGCCGTATACGTCAAAGCCGGCATTGCAAAAGGATGATATAGACTGGAACACACTGTAAAAAAGCCCGCGCTCCAGACCATACATGGGTATGAAGCGTATGGAGAAAAGCAGCGCGCCCGCAAGCTCTGAAAGCCCGGTTATTATGGCCGCGTATTTTGTGAGGCTTATCATGCCGGAAAGACGAGATTCGTTAAAGGAGTCCATTATGTGCACGCGGTCTTTCAGCGTGCTTCGCCGCCTTATCATTCGGTAGGTGAGGGTGGTCATGGTCATAAAGCCCAGCCCGCCCAGCTGTATGAGGGTTATCAGCACCACCTGCCCAAACATGGAAAGCGTGCTTCCGGGGTCGAATATAGAAAGCCCGGTAACGCACACCGCTGATGTGGAGGTAAAAAGCGCCTCCAAAAAGTTGAGCGGAGTCTCTTTTACAGAGGCTATGGGCAAGCTTAGCAATAAAGCGCCCACAAGTATCATTACTGTAAACCCTACCACCAGAAGCTGGGGCGGGGTCATTTCTTTTTTTTTGATTATTTGCGTCATGTTTCCAACCCGAAAGAATTATCAAACTCACATCATTATACTACCAAATTAAGAAATAACAAGTATAAACATTCGCGGCTTTGTATGGGGCGCTGACCTACTTACGCATATACTGCCAATTTCATTCAAATAATGCTTCACAAAAAAAATATTGTCCAAAAAAATGAAAAAAATGGAATATGTTTTAAAGAGACAGCATATTTAATTACTAATACGGGGCATGGCAGCGAAAGCAGCAGCACGCGCGTTCTTACCGCCAGAGCAGCACGCCGTTTTAAAATGTGCTGCGGGCTGCGTACTTCCGGGGCGCGCAGCCTGCGCCCTTAAAAGTTAAAAACAAGGAGGAAATATTCTATGTTAGAAAATGCCGGTATTCTTATAGTTGATGATGACAACCGTTCGGCAATGGAGCTGAAAAGCTTTTTGAAGAGCAAGGCAGGCGTGGACGAAGTGGAGTGGGCACCCTCCGTAATGGAGGCCTGTGAATTTGTAAAAACTATGGATATAGATATTGTGGTGCTTGATCTCATAATGTCTATGCATGATGGCTACAAATTTATGGAGCTTATAGACAGGATGGGTCTCAGCAGCAGACCTCAAATAATAGTGACCTCGGCAATAAGCAATCAGGGAGCCGTAAAAAAAGCAATGAATATGGGAGCCAGCTACTATATGCTAAAGCCCTATGAAAATGAATTGCTGTATAGCCGCATAGAAGATGCTTTAACAGAGGACGAAAAAGAGGAGGAGGCCGCTCCGGCAAAGAGGGATACGGGTACAGACAGGCAGATAATGGAGATATTTTTATCCCTGGGGCTGCCGCCGCACCTTAAAGGATACCAGTATTTGCGTGAGGCCGTGAAGCTGGCGCTTGCAGACCCCTCCATAATATACAATATAACAAAGCGGCTGTACCCTGAGGTGGCGCAGGCGTTTAACGTTACGCCCACAAAGGTGGAGCTGGCAATACGCCACGCGCTGGAGGTGGCATGGCAAAGAAACCGGATGGACAATTTGAAATCGGTATTTGGCTGCGATATATATCTAAAAGATATGAAACCCACAAACGGAGAATTTATTGCGCTGATGGCAGACAAGCTTGCCACCGGATACTGACGCAAAAAGAATTTTGCCCCCGCTGCGCGCGCTATACGGGCAGCATTAAAGCGTGCGGTAAGGGGGTTGAGGCCTTGCAGGTATAGTTATTGAGAGCGTGTGACGCTGCAAAATGTGTGAATATAAATGCAAAAGCTCTGTGCGGGGCTTTAATATGCGAAAAGGGGCTTGGGCTAAAAACTGTGCAGTGTTGGTGGATAAAACACAGCTAAAATCTACAAATATTCACCTGTTTTGTGTATAGATATGTGGATAACGGGGATAACCAAGTGAATAAATGTGTCCATTTTGTGAATGTGACCCATGTGCCGGTGTTTTTACGGTAGCAAAAAATAATACAATAACAGAATAAATATGCTGATTAAAGCATAAACATGCAAAAGCCCGCCGGATGAGCCTCCGGTGGGCTTTTGCCGTTGCCGCGCATGGATTGCAAAAAATTTTCTCAATCAAAAAAAGTTATTGTTTATATATTGACAATACTGTGTATCATACAGTATGATGTTATATACAATGATATGTGAGGTGCAGGGTATATGTCTGCAGATGAAAAAAGAGAGATCATAAATTCGCTGTCACAGGAATTAAGGCGGGGCACCATAGTTTTGTGCGCGTTGTGCAGGCTTAAAGAGCCAAAATACGGCTATTCACTGGTGCAGGATCTGGAAGAGCAGGGCATGGTGGTGGATCCGTCCACGCTGTACCCGCTGCTGAGACGGCTTGAAAAGCAGGGGCTTTTAAAAAGCGAGTGGGAAACCTCCAGCGGCAAACCCAGAAAGTATTATTCCATGACTATGCTTGGGGCAGAGGTGTACGCGGGGCTTAAAGAGCAGTGGGAGGATATGGCGCGCGGCATAAGCGGGCTGTTTGAAACAGAGGATGGTGAATGATATGGATAAAAACGAAATAATAAGGCGCTACGTATACGATGTCACACGCAGGCTGCCGCAGCAGGGACGGGAAGATATAGAGCGGGAGCTAACAGGCAATATATACGATATGCTGGAGGCGCGCGCGGGTGAAAACTATACCGAGGGGGATGTGCGCGCGGTATTAAAGGAATTGGGCAGTCCGGCGGAGCTGGCGGCAAGTTTTGCAGACGCCAAGCGCGCCCTTATAAGCGGAGATTATTACGACAAATATACATTCATATTGAAGATAGTTATGCCCTGCGTGGTTTTTGGCTTGCTGACGGCGGCTATAGTGGAGTCCGCTGCTTTCCCTTCCGCCGTGGGCGATATATTCATTGCCTTTGCGGGAAACCTGTTGATGGGCGTGGTGGCGGCCTTTGGGTTTGTGACGCTTATGTTTGCAATATTCGAGCGGGCGCGCGTGCGAGTGGATATGGAGCAGTGGAGCGTGGAAAAGCTCCCGCCCGTGCCGGATAAAAGTAACCTTATAAAAAGGAGCGAACCCATTGCAATGATAGTTTTCACAATGCTTGTGATACTGCTTTTCAATATGGCTCCGCAATATATGGGAATAATAAATATACAAGACGGAATAGTGCTTGCGCCCATATTCAACCTTGATGTATTGCGCAGCACGCTGCCTATAGTGAACCTTTGCTTTACGCTTGGCATAGTGCGCGAGATATGCTGTGTGGCGGAGGGCCGCTATACGCCCAGGCTCACTATATTCATAACAGTGGTGAACATATTTTCGCTGGCGGTGCTTATTCCCGCGCTTTTGAACACTGCACTGTGGAATTTGGGAGCGCCCTCGCTGCTGCCGGAAGGGTGGCCAAACCTAAGCTACATCTTCATGCTTACATTTGTTGCGGCCTTTATACTTGCTTACGCGGTAAATACCGGAAAAGCGCTCTACCACTGTGTACGCCGAGATAATAAATAATTGAACGGAAAGAAGATAAAAATGATGGAAAATGCAATAAAATATGAGAACGTAGATAAGTCATACGGCAAAAAGCGCGCGCTGAACGGTTTGAGCTTTTGTGTGAAGCGGGGCGAAACGGCGGCGCTGCTGGGCGCAAACGGAGCGGGAAAAACCACGGCGCTGGAATGCCTTGAGGGGATACGCCGCGCAGATACGGGAAACATACAGCTATTTGGCATGGATGCGCATGCGGCGGAAGTGAAAAAGCGGTTGGGCGTTCAGCTTCAATCCACCTCATTGCCGGAGGCCATGACGCCGCCGGAGGCCATGAAGTTGTTTTGCGCCTGGCGCGGCACTCCATACAGAGCAGATCTGCTGACGCGCTTTGGCCTGGACGATTATGCAAAAAAGACCTATTCCGCGCTTTCTGAGGGGCGAAAACGCCGTCTGCATTTGGCGCTGGCGCTCTGCCATGACCCGGAGGTGCTTATATTGGATGAGCCTACCGCGGGGCTGGATGTGGAGGGGCGGCACGCGCTGCATGCCGAGATACGCGCGCTCAAGAAACGCGGCGTTACAATATTGATGGCAACGCATGATATGGAGGAGGCGGAATCGCTCTGTGACAGCATAGTGTTCTTGAAGGAGGGCAGGGTGGAGCAAACTGGCTCACCGCTGGAGCTTACCGCGCGCGTTTCCGCGCTGAGCCGCATACTGTTAAAAACCAGCCGCGAAATAAAGCTGCCTGAGGGCGTAAAGTACGAGCTGCTGGACGGCGGATACATCAGCTTTAGAACGGGCGATGTGAAAACCGCGCTGCGCATCATAATGGGAGCAACGGAACCGGCGGGCGTGGAGATAGTGGATCTCAGGGTGGAACGCGCAAGCCTGGAGGAATTGTTTATAAACATAGCCAATGGGGAGGACGCAAAATGAATGCTATTTTTACACAGCTTGGCATACAGCTAAAGTGTGATATGAGAGACAAGGGAATACTGGCGGTATATTACATAGTGCCGCTGCTTATGTTTTTTGTGCTGGGAATAATAATGGACGCTATGGCCTCAGGAAACAGCGGCTACATGCTGGAGGCTGTGTGCTGCATATTCGCCATATCCATGGCTGCCTTTGTGGGGCTGCCGCAGGGAATAGTGAGCGCGCGATCAACCGGTGTGCTGGATGCGTACAAAGCGGCGGGAATACCACCCTGGTCTTATCTTTTGTCAAACATAATGCTGGCGTTTGGGCACATGATGCTGGTGTGCCTCATAATAGTGCTTTTGGCGCCGCCCGTTTTTGGCACTGGCGGCATTGCCGATCTGCCGGTGTTTTGGGGAGCTGTTGCGCTGACCGCGCTTTCAAGCTGTGCCGTGGGCACTCTGCTGGCCGCGCTGGTAAAAAAACAAAGCATGATAACAATGATAGGCATACTGGTGTTTTTGCCATCCATAATGTTTACGGGAATAATGTTTCCCGCCTCGCTGCTGCCTGAGGCCATGCGGAATATAGGCGGTGTGCTGCCCGCCGCGCTGGCGCAAAAGATGATAAGCGGCGGCGAACCGCAGCTTGAGGCTTTTGCTATGGGGGGGATTGCCGTGGGCGCGTTTTTGCTGGCTGTTTTGATTTTTCGGCGAGCGGGGAAAAGTAAATAGGGGAGTTTTTCTCGCTTGCCGCGAGGGGAGGGGTTCGCTGCGCGAGGCCTCTTTTTTTTGATTTTTTTTTGACTGCGCGTTTGCGTGGTTTTTTTCGCTCGCCGCGA
>CAYXBW010000040.1:0-20333 GCA_964463305.1 uncultured Christensenella sp.
CCAATATTATAACTTTTTACCTATCGATCGCAACAATGCGGCACATTCTTCAGGCGGCTTCCAATCTTCAAATGCCCAAATCCACCCGTACTAAACCCATATAAATTGCTGCTGCATAATTTCAAACTATTGCTGATATACTTATTCGGTGCTTTCACGTTTCAGAAGCGTTTGTTATTAGCTTTGCCAGCATCATGCCCAGAGCTACCAACGCAAAGCTTATCACAACGTTTAGCGCTATATTTCCCGCAGCCAACATGTATTTTTCTGCGCGAAACAGGTCTACAGTCTCTATGCTGAACGTGGAAAATGTGCTCAGTCCGCCAAGCAGCCCCGTTGCTAAAAAGAGTTTCGCCCTTTCAGATATCGCAGTGGAGCTACGCTCTATACCCAATATGAATCCTATAAAAAAACCAGCGATCATGTTTGATATAAGCGTGCCCATAGGCAGCGATATCGCAAAAAACGCGGATAGCCGCGTTATTCCGTAACGCAGGCAGGAACCGAAGAATCCGCCCGCGCCCACCACCAAAAATTCTAACATAGCAATATCCTCCACTTTTGGCAAATTTTTCGCAAGATTTATATGGACGCACCTCACCTTAAGTTTTGAGCTAAAATTGAAGCTGCTTCTTTGAAGAGCCGCGCCCATTCGCCGCTATACACTTTGCACCGCAAAATGCAAAAGCGCACACTGGTCTCTCTTGCGCACAATACTATAAAAAAGCCGACGGTTCCGCAATAACATGCAGAAGTCATCAGCCCAATAGGCGGTTTGGCTAAAAGCCGGGGAGCACCTCATTCCCACCAGATTATGATAGTATGAATCTGCGCGCTTTGCAAGCATATTTTAGCGCCGGCATTGCGCATATTTTTTGTTTTGCATTTTGACCCGTTTTAAAAACCATGTCACAGCGCAAAATCAACATCTTTTGTTTTGATTATCATATGCGATATTCCCTCAATACATCCTATTTTAGGAAAAAATCCGCTTATGATAAAAAAAACACTAAAAAAGCTTGACAACCCAAATAAGACTGATAAAATAGTAAAGGAACAGGGACTGGATATTGAAACTTTTTATAGCGGACTGCGCACTGTGGGAATGTTCCCTCCGCGCGTCTAAAATCCTTTCTGGCACAGCGCTCAAATATGTATTGCAAAAGCGCAATACGGTTATTCTAAACAATCCTAAAATTTAAAGGGGGAACCACAATGAGTCAAGCACACGTTAGCAATTTCGAATTTTATAATCCTGCCCATATAATATTTGGTGCCGGAGAAACAAAACGCGTTGGTGAGCTCACCAAAAAATGCGGCAACAAAGCATTGATAGTTACCTATCGCAACATTAAGGAGCTGGGCATACTGGACCGCGTGGAGGCCAGCCTCGCCTCAGCCGGTGTGGATTATGTAATAATGGACGGCGTAGACCCCAATCCGCGTCTTTCCACTGTATATGAAGGCGCGAAAATCGCCAAGGAAAACGGCGTTGACGTGCTGGTGGCCGTGGGCGGCGGCAGCGCTATAGACTGCGCGAAGGCCATTGCCTATGCAGTATTTGAAACGGGCGACCTGTGGGATTTCTTCCTCTGCAAGCGCACCGCTGAAAAGAGCCTGCCCATAGTGGCACTCTCCACAATTTCCGGCACGGGCAGTGAAATGAACACAAACTGCGTTATAACGAACGATCTGATAGAGCCTCATCAGAAGTTTGCTACGCACTATACTCACAGTTTCCCCAAATATTCCATAATAGACCCTGAGCTGTACGCCTCTATACCGCGCCGCCTGACCGCTTGCGGCATGGCCGACACGATCGCGCATGTACTGGAAAAATACTTCCTTGATTACGGCACCACTCCCATACAGGACAGATTGGCAGAGGGTATAACGATGACCGTTATAGAAAACGCCTCCGTGCTGGACAACCCGGGCGATGTGGATTCCAGAGCAAGGCTTGCATGGGCTGCCACAATGGGGCTAAATGGGCTGAATGACGCGGGCAGGGCTCCCGGCGAATACGATGGCCACACAATAGGCATGGTTATGAGCGGTATATATGATCTCGCTCACGGTGCCAGCCTCACCCCGGTAATACCCGCCATGATGAAAAAGCGCGTAGGCCAAAACCCCAAGAAATACGCTCAGTTTGCTACTCGCGTATTCGGCATAGACCCAACCGGCAAGACGGATGAGCAGGTGGGCATAGAGGGCGCTGAAATGCTGGCGCAGACCTTCAAATCATGGGGTATGCCCATAACGCTTTCAGAGCAGGGCGTTCCCAGGGAAGCGCTTGATAGCATAGCTGAGGGCGCGCTCAAAAATCCGGAAGGCGCGGAGCTTGATAAGGCCGAAGTTCTTGCAATACTGGAAAGCTGCTATTGATAGAAATAAATTAGGTTTAAGCATAAAAAAGAGGCTGTCTCAATGAGGCAGCCTCTTTTGATATCTTTACACCAGCCGTAATTTTTAAATATCTTATGCTCTGATTTCGCATATTCGCCAGTGCGCGCCATACCTTGACAGCTTATGAAATAGTCTGCCCCGCAGATTTTAGCACCCTTATGTAAGCCCGCACCACAAAATTGCCTGGCAAAGGCATGGCATAACACGCTCCGGGCTTAATTGTGTCTTCAGTCATTGCCCCATTATCTCCCGTTGCAGCTTCTTGCTCAGAGAGCCAAGAATGAGGCCGTGAGACTGATCCGCCATGGCGCGCGCCACCTCGTCCGGCACGGAACCATCCAAATACAGGGAGCTCCAATGTTCCTTGTTCATATAGTAGCCGGGCACTATATCTCCCTCATACTGCTGCCGCAGCAAATGACCGAATTCCGGCTCCAGCTTGAATGTTATTATGGGCTTACCGTATTTATCTCCGCCGCGCATGGCAAACATTTTGCCGTTTATCATGTATCGCGTGGCGTTCCACTCTTCTTTAAAATCCTTCTCCGCTCCCGGTTTTTGCAGCATATACTCGTCCAGCCAGTCATATTTTACCACCATACACTCACCCTCAAAACTCATAACGCAGCACCGGATTTCTCGCCGCGCCCACCTCGTCCGGCCTGCCCACGGGCGTTGTGTGCGGCGCATCGTGGAGCGCTTCAGCGTTTTGCGCCGCGCCCAAAAGCAGCTCTTTTATTGCCAATACCGCCGCATCCAGCGTTTCTCGGCTCTCCGTTTCCGTTGGCTCAAACATGAGCGCCTCGTGCACTATGAGCGGAAAATACATGGTGGGAGGATGGAATCCTCTGTCTATTATTCCCTTTGCTATGTCCATCGCCGATACGCCCATTTTTTCCTTGAAGCTCTGAAGCCCCAGCACAAATTCGTGCATGCAGGGCGTGGCGTATTCCACATCGGAAAATTCCCGCAATGCGCCCAGCATATAATTTGCGTTAAGCACGGCGTTTACGGAAGCCTCTTTTAGCCCCTCGCCGCCCAGCGTAAGCATATATGCGTAGCCCTTCAAATCCACAAGGAAGTTGCCATAAAAAGCCTTTACACTGCCTATACTCTGCGGACGGTCGTAGCACAGCGCATAGCCCTCTGCGGTTTTTTCTACCACAGGAATGGGCAAAAACGGCTCCAGCAGAGCCTTGCAGCCCACCGGCCCGCTGCCGGGTCCGCCTCCGCCGTGCGGTGTGGAAAGCGTTTTATGCACATTCCAATGCACCACATCAAAGCCCATATCTCCCGGTCTAGTAACACCCATTATGGCGTTCAGGTTCGCCCCGTCGTAATATAGCAGCCCGCCGCTGCCGTGCACTATCTTTGATATCTCGCATATACCCTTCTCAAATTTGCCCAGCGTATTTGGGTTTGTGAGCATAAGCGCCGCCACGCTTTCATCCATAACGGCGCGCAGCGCGTCAAGGTCTACGCAGCCGTCCGGAGCGGAGGCCACGCTTATTACCTCGTAGCCGCACATCGCGGCGGAAGCGGGGTTTGTGCCGTGCGCGGAATCAGGCACTATAACCTTGGTACGCTTTTCATCGCCTCGGCTCTTATGGTATGCCCATATAAGCCGCAGACCCGTCCATTCGCCGTGCGCGCCCGCCGCCGGCTGCAGCGAGGTACAGTCCATACCGGATATCTCGCACAGCATGTTTTGCATTTCGTATATCACCTCAAGGCAGCCCTGCACCGTGCGCTCCGGTTGGAGCGGGTGCACCTGTGTGAATGCCGGCATAGCCGCCGCGGCCTCATTCAGCTTGGGGTTATATTTCATGGTGCAGGAGCCCAGCGGATAAAAACCGTCATCCACGCCAAAAGCGCGCTTTGAAAGCCCCATATAGTGACGCACAACGTCAACCTCCGCCATCTCAGGCAGCCTTGCAGGTTCAGCTCGCAGCTCCGAAACCTCTGGCTTGTATATCTCGGTCAGTTCGTTTTTGGGGAGTGAGGCGCAACGCCTTCCCGGCTTGCTCTTTTCAAACGAAAATCCGTATCCGCTCATTTTACCGCCTCCTTTATGACCGCCGTAAGCCTGTCTATCTCTCGCTTGCCCGTCAGCTCGGTGGCGCACCACAGCATTTTTTCACCGGCTATTGCCAGCCCGCCCAGTATTCCCGCGCCATCCAATGCGCTTTGCAGCTTGTCTGCTGTAATTGGCAGCGTGGTAACAAATTCGTGGAAAAAATCCGTTTTGCTTTGCGGCTCAAAGCCCAGCTTTTGCAGCTCATCCTGTAAATAATGAGCGTTCGCATAACATTGCAGCGCTACCTCGCGCAGACCCTCACGCCCCATCATAGTCATATACATTGCGGCGCGCAGCGCACACCACGCCTGATTTGAGCAAATATTGCTGCCCGCCTTCTCGCGGCGTATATGCTGCTCTCTGGCCTGCAGCGTAAGCACAAAGGCACGGTTTCCCGCCGCGTCCACCGTCTGCCCCACTATTCTTCCCGGCATTTTGCGCATGAGCTTTTTTGTGCAGGCCATATACCCAAGGTATGGCCCGCCGAACGCCAGCGGCAAGCCAAGCGGCTGACCTTCGCCTACGGCAATATCCGCGCCCAGCTCACCCGGTGTTTTGTAGATCGCCGAGGCTATTGGGTTCGTATAGGCTATCAGCTTGGCACCCGCCGCGTGCACAGCCTCTGCAAAGCTGCCAATATCCTCACTCAGTCCAAAATAATTTGGCGAGGCTATAATTACCGCCGCCACGTCTTCGCCCAGCATTTGTGCGAACGCCGCCGCGTCCGTTGCCCCCTCCGGAGCAGGCACTATATCCACCGGCATATCAAGCGGCTCTAAATATGTTTTCACCGTACTAATAACCATAGGATGACACGCCGCGCTCAAAAGTATACGGCCGCGCGACCGCTCCTTTGACATTATGCAGGCCTCGCCCGCCGCGCTTGCTCCGTCATACACGCTGGCGTTGGACACGTCCATACCCGTTAGCTCGCATATCATTGTTTGATATTCAAATATACTCTGCAATATGCCCTGACTCATCTCCGCCTGATAGGGCGTATACGCTGTCACAAACTCCCCGCGAGTGGACAGCGTGTCAAGCGCGGCCGGTATAAAATGCCTGTACGCGCCCGCGCCCATATATATATCGCGGTATACCTTGTTTTTCTCGCCCGCTTCGGCTATGCGGCGCAGCACGCTCAGCTCGTCTCCCAAACGCTCCACCTCAAGCGGCCGCTTTAGCCGCACCGCTTCGGGAATATCTGCATATAGCCCCATATCCTCACTAATGCCTATAGCGTTCAGCATAGCGCGTTTTTCTTCCGGCGTGGCCGGTATGTAATCCATTATAAATTCACCCTCTCCCCCTGTGTATGCATATATCAACACACAGCATTTCCGTGCTTGAGCGCCAGCCCCAGCCGAATTGCATACTTTTTGCGCAATATGAAAATGATAAACGATCAGCTCTGCTTTACATTATTACATGCATTCCATCAGCCTTCGCTTATCAAAAAATCCTCGTACTCTGCAGCGCTCATAAGCGGCTCATCCTCGCTTATTTCATCCAGCTCAACAAACCAAGCCGCATAGCAATCCTCGTTTACCTGCCCAGGCTCGTCCGCCAGCGCTTCATTCACCGCGGCCACCCTTCCCGAAACGGGTGCCTCCACGTCAGAGGTGGCCTTCACAGATTCCACCACAGCAAAATTTTCACCCGCGTTTAATATATCTCCCACCTCGGGCAGCTCTACATACACAAGGTCTCCCATTTGCTCCTGAGCGTGGTCTGTTATGCCCACCTTGGCCTTACCGCCCTCCTTCAATATCCATTCATGCGTCTTTGTATAACCCAAATTTTGTGGTACGCTCATTTGATGCTTCCTCCCGTTTTATTAATACACATAAAAGTCAATCTCCGCCCCTTTGAGCTACTCTTGACTTATAGTTTTACATTTCACGTCCGCCGGCTGCATACGGCGAGGCATATTGATATTATCTTTTATAAAATGGCAGCTTTACCACCTTAGCCTTTAACATTCTGCCGCGTACGTCCACCTCTACCTCATCGCCCGTAAAATCTACAGGCACTATTGCCGTAGCTATTGCCACACCCAGCGTGGGCGACATAGTGCCTGAGCTTACAACCCCCAGCGGACCGCCGCCATATACGGCAGCACCCTCTCTTGCTATGCCCTTGTCCTGCAAAATAAAGCCTATGCGTTTGCGCCGCCTGTCCTCCGCCAGCACATCTTTGCCTATAAAGTCCGGCTTCTCAAGCTTCACAAATATTGAAAGATTCGCTTCACGCGGCGTTATTGTTTCTGAAAGCTCGTGCCCGTACAGCGGCATTCCCGCTTCAAGGCGCAGCGTATCCCTTGCGCCCAGTCCGCAGGGCAGCAGACCGTATTTTTCGCCCTCCCCCACTATGGCATCCCACAGCGCAACGGCATTATGGTCGTCACAATAAAGCTCAAAGCCGTCCTCTCCTGTGTATCCGGTGCGCGAAACCAGGCAGGCAACGCCGCCCACCACACAATCATCTTCAAAGTGGTAGTATTGCGCGGGAATACTGCCCTCTGAAAGAACGCCGGAGAGTATCTTTTCTGCCATTGGCCCCTGCAAAGCCAGCTGGGCAATGAAACCCGATACATCCGCAAGCTCCGCAGAGCCAAGCAGGCGGCTTTTCATCCATTCAAAATCTTTTTGCCTGTTTGAAGCATTTACTACTATTATATATTTGTTCTTTTCCAGCATATAAACCAGCAGGTCGTCCACCGTGCCGCCATCCTCATAGCACATAGGGCTGTAACGCGCCTGCCCCGGCTGCATATCCGTAAAATCATTTGTAAGCATATAGTTCAGGTTATATAGCGCATCCTCGCCGCGCAGCAAAAGCTCTCCCATGTGGGATACGTCAAAAAGCCCCGCCGTGCCGCGTACCGCCCCATGTTCTTTCAATATTCCCGCAGTATACTGCACAGGAAGAGAATAGCCCGCAAACGGCACCATTTTTCCGCCCGCCGCAACATGCCTGTCATAGAGCGCAGTCTTTTTTTCCACTACTCGATCCTCCTAGCCTTTTTCTTTTATATTATACTTTTAAACCCAGATATTTATGATTTAAATTTACTTGCGAATCTCCCATTGTTGATCTTCATACAATTATACAACATTTGCATGTGATTTTACCACTTACATAATTTTTCGGCGTATATTTTTATTGAAGCGTCTCAGTAAATATGCTATTCTAATTTCATAAAATATCACAAGGCGGTACATTCTGTGGAAAACAAGCTTATCATTCGTAAAGCCGAAAGACCTGATGCAGGGTTGGTTCTGGATTATATCAAGAGGATAGCAGCATACGAAAAATTAGAGCATTTGGTTACCGCCACCACAGCAGATATAGAGAAAAGTCTTTTTGATGAGTGCGCCGCCCGCGTAAACATTGCCGAATACGAAGGCCGTACGGCAGGTTTTGCGCTGTTTTTCAAAAACTACTCCACATTCAAGGGCAAAACGGGAATATACCTTGAGGATCTGTTTGTAGATGAAGATATGCGCGGGCGCGGCATAGGAAAGGCACTTTTTCAAAGCGTTGCCAAAGAAGCTGCGGACAGCGGCTGTGAGCGCATGGAATGGGCCTGCCTAAACTGGAACGAAAGCTCTATAGAATTTTACTTTTACATGGGCGCTACCGCACTGGATGAGTGGACCACATACCGCCTGTCTGGTGACGAAATAAGAGCCGCCGCCGAAAAATAATCATTTAAAATATCTGCACACCATAGGTGTGGCCAGTGTTTTGACATTATATAGTATTTACAGCGCGCAAGCGCGCTATCAGTGGGTAGACTTTTTTTTGACTGTGCCGGCAAATAAACCGCCTGCATATGTAATGCTCTGCCTTTGTTTGCATAAAACGCGCCGCTACAAAGCATTGCGCGCAATATTTAATATAGGGGGATGGAATTTTGGAAGAAACGATTTGGGCACTTGCCCCGGCAGTGATTGCCATAGTATTGGCGCTGCTCACAAAGGAGGTCTATATCTCGCTCTTCGTGGGCATACTTTCAGGAGCGCTGTTCTTTACAGGGTTTCAGGTGATACCTGCGGTGCAGACCACCTTTGAGATCATGGGCGAACGCGTGGGCAGCAACATAAACATACTTATTTTTCTTGTGTTGCTGGGCATAATTGTGGCGTTGATGACAAAATCCGGCGCCAGCCGCGCCTATGGCAACTGGGCATCCCGCGCCATCAAAACGCAGCGCGGCGCGCTATTTGCCACAGCGGGGCTTGGCGCACTGATATTTGTGGACGATTATTTCAACTGCCTCACCGTGGGTACGGTAATGCGCCCCGTAACAGACCGCCACAATATAAAACGCACAAAGCTGGCCTACATAATAGACGCCACCGCCGCGCCCGTGTGCATTATAGCACCCATATCAAGTTGGGCGGCGGCAGTTGGCTCCTCACTTCCGGAAAGCAGCACAATAGACGGTTTCAGCCTGTTTATACAAACTATACCCTTCAATTTTTACGCCATACTCACTCTGGCCATGGTAGTGTTCATAATAGCTCTCAATTTTGATTTTGGGGCAATGAAGCGGGTGAAGGAAACTATTCCGGAAGAACTGCGTGAAAAGGAAGAACAGGAGCTTTTAGAAGCAAAGAAGCGAAAGCAGGGCAGGGTTTTTGATTTGCTCATACCCATAGTTTGCCTGATAGGCTTTTGCATATTCTTCATGCTGTACACGGGCGGTATATTTGAAGGACAGGATATTGCCGGTGCCTTCGCAAACTGCGATTCCGCTCTGTCGCTTGTAATGGGCTCCTTCTTTGCCATAATAGTTATAGCGCTGCTTTATCTTCCGCGCAAAATAATATCCTTCCGCGAATTTGCGGAGAGTTTTGTTCATGGCTTTAAGGCTATGGTTCCCGCCATACTCATACTTACTCTGGCTTGGACACTTTCAGGCGTATGCGGCGAAGAATACCTCAACGCAGGCGCTTTTGTGAGCCAGGTGGTTACGGACAGCAATATGGCCACAGCAATACTTCCGCCCATATTCTTCCTGGTTGCCACCGGCCTGGCCTTTGCCACCGGTACCTCCTGGGGCACATTCGGCATATTGATACCTATTGCAATTGCTATATTCTCCAATGCGGCAGGACAGGAAATGGTGCTTACCATTGCTGCAATACTTGCCGGAGCAGTTTGCGGAGACCACATTTCCCCCATTTCAGACACCACCATACTGGCGTCCACGGGCGCGGATTGCAATCATATAGACCACGTTTCCACTCAGCTTCCCTATGCTTTGCTGGTGGCTCTTTGCTGCGTGGTGGCTTACGTTATTGCGGGTCTCACGGGCAACGGCTGGGTAGCTTTGGCTATTGGCCTGGCCATGCTGTTGATAATACTAACCGCGCTCTACAAAAAATCCAAAAAGCAGTCTGCACGGCAAATAGACTGACTCATCTGTTTTTTACCCATAAAAACAGATTGTGCAAATAATTTAGGGAGGGGGCGCTGCCTCTCCCTTTTTTTGCAGCTATATTGCAAACAACAGTATACCTAAAAAATGGTTACACGTGCTGCATATAATTTTTAAATAAGAATTTTTTGGCAAAACTTTTTACAGACCGCAATTTATGCGCTGTGCAACACGCAGATTCTATAGTTGAAATATGCGTTTCTTGATGATACAATGTTTAGGCAGTATATTTTTCATCCGCAGTTATGTGAAAATATCTAAAAATCAGCGTATAGATTGTGCTGGTTATATTGGGGATTGATTATCTATGAATCGCTTTTGTACGCGAAGATTTTTTTCTATTTCTGTCCTTTTTGTTCTGATTTTTTCAGCTTTTTTTGTTTTTCCGGTTTCAGCCTCAGCCGCTGAACCAACTCAGACCCCTACCGCCTTTTCTCTTACTGAGGAAGAGCAGGAATATATAAGAAACGCAAGCCCTCTGCGCGTGGTTTTTGACAGCTACTGGCCTCCATTTGAAAGCCTAGATCAAACCACGGGAATGCCCGTTGGCGTAAATGCGGATATATTAAAAAGAATAGGTGAATTATCCGGACTTCAGTTTGAATATGTGAGCGGCTACGATTACGAAAATGCCATACGCATGGTTTCTGAAGGCGATGTTGACATGCTTATGAGCTACGATTTTAATCCGGATCATGCCCGTGATATAGGCATATTACTTTCCGATCCGTTTTTGGAAGCACCCATTGCCATAATAGGCCGAAGCAGAGCAATAACTCAAGATTCAGTTTTTGCGCTGCCCAGCGTTTACGTTCCCCATGCTGAATATATAACAAAAAAATATCCCAATAACAAGCTTATAATTACCGATACAATAGAAGACTGCTACAGCATGATAAAAGCCGGCGAGGCCGATTTTACGCTGGAAAACCTCTATGCGGGGCTTACCTCCATAAACTCCAGCCATTCCTCGCTCGTTGTTATATCCATAACCGACCTCAAAGATCGCTTTTCCTTTGCGCTGCATAAGGACATAGATCCCCTTGCAATAAGCATACTAAACAAGGGCATAAGCGTTATTCCTGAGCCGGAGCTCAGTGCTCTGCTGCTTGAAAACACTTTATCCGGTTCGGAAAACTATTCTATTGAGGCTTTTTTTGAACACTACCGTCCGCAGCTATTGCTTATTTTTCTAGTAATTTTTGGCGTAATAGCATTGTTTTTGCTCGCTCTTGTGCTTATGCTCAAGAGAAACAAAAAAGTGCTTTGGGAAAAGGCATATATAGACCCCCTCACAGGCCGCGGCAATATGAACAAATTCAAGCTGGATGCCAAAAAGCTGCTTTCACAAAATATGGATACATCCTATTCCATATTAAAATTTGACATAAATCAATTTAATCTCATAAACGAAATGTATGGATACCCTGAGGGCGACAGGGTGCTAAATCTAGTTTGCGAAGCTCTTGACCAAATAGTGGACGAATCTTCAGAGCTTTATGCGCGCATAGGCAATGATGAATTTTTGCTGCTCATGCGTCAAGATCATCTTTCACACGAAAACGGGGATCGCAGGCTAAAAATGCATACCCACAATGTAGGCGGACATATGCTTCGCTTCACGGCAGGCAGGTATAATATAGAGCATAACGAAACAGACATAGACGGAATATTTGAAAAAGTGAACTACGCACACAGTCTGGCGCGCAAAAGCACAAGCGACTCCTCGGTTGTGGACTACACGCACGAGGTAAGAGAGCACGCCATACATGCTCAAAAAATAGAATCCAAAATGGCGGACGCGCTTGCAAACAATGAATTTCAGGTATATTTGCAGCCCAAGTTCAGGCTTTCTGATGAAACGCTGGTTGGTGCCGAAGCGCTTGTGCGCTGGCTGGAATCAGACGGGCACATGATATTCCCCAATGAATTTATACATATATTCGAAAAAAACGGTTTTATATCTATGCTGGATATGTATATGTTTGAAAAGGTGTGCGGCATACTTCAGGATTGGCAAAAAAATGGCCGCCCACTTATTTGTATATCCGTAAACTTCTCACGTCTTCACCTAAACAATCCAAATTTTGTAAACGATTTGGCAGATATTGCCGACCGCTACAGGGTTCCCAAGAAATACCTTGAAATAGAGATAACGGAATCCGTTATACTGGATAATGAGGAAAAGCTTGTGGTTGTGCTGGATCAGCTGCACAACAAGGGATTCACCCTTTCAATGGACGATTTTGGCACAGGGTATTCGGGTCTTGGGCTGCTTCAAAATCTTCCTGTGGATATAATAAAGATAGACCGCCGCTTTTTTACAAACAACAAATACAAGGCGCGCGCAAGCTCGCTTATAAGAAATGTGATACGCATGGCACGTGACCTTGATATAGTAACAGTAGCCGAAGGAGTAGAATCTGCCGATCAGGTGGATTTCCTGCGCGAAGTGGGCTGTGATATCGTACAGGGTTATTACTATTCACGTCCCATACCCGCCTGCGATTTGGATACAAACGTTAAAACCGTTACGCCAAACAATCAAAACGAAGCCGATGTAATGGACTCTGACGAGCTGGGCAATATTGATCTGGGCCGTGCCGAAATAGGTACAGATATGCCTGTTTTGGTATATCGCCTGTTCCAGCTTTCCATAAGAAAAGCGCTAAACGATGAGTACGGAGACGGTGAAATGATTAATCTGCTGCGCCGCGCGGGCAAGATAGCCGGGCGCACATTTACCCGCATGCTGCTGGATACAAGCCTGGAGTTTGACGAATTCTTTGCACAGCTTTCGCAAAAAGCCCATGAGATGCAAATAGGGCTGCTTTCTCTTGAAAAATTCAACCCTGAGACGGGCAGTATAATGGTTTCCATAAATGACGATCTGGATTGTTCAGGCATGAAAGATACAGGTCAAACCTTTTGCCAATATGATGAGGGCTTCATATCCGGCGTGCTGTATGAATATGCCAATAAAAATTATTCCGTAACAGAGATAGAGTGTTGGGGAACAGGCGCAACCGCCTGCCGCTTTGAAGCACGTCCCATGTGACCGCACAAAATTGACAGACGCATAAAATTATGCTAATTTAGCTTTATAAAGGGCTTTTTGTGCCTCCATACGGGGGCAAATACACTTATGGATCGTAAGATCCGCGAAAGGAAGCACGTATGTCAAAAAATTATTTATGGAAGCTAACCGGCGTTATTGGTCACCCTGTTGACGGCAACCCCACGGGCGTTATGCAGGAGGCCGCATTTGCAGATAAAGGGCTTGAATGGCGCTATGTAACTATGAAGGTGATGCCGGATGAGCTGGACGACGCTGTAAAGGGGCTGCGCGCGATGCATTTCAGCGGCATAAACCTCACAATGCCTCACAAGGTGGCGGCCATGAAATATATGGATGAGATCGCCCCCAGCGCCAAAATAATAGGCGCCATAAACACCGTGGTAATAGAAAATGGCAAAATGTATGGTCACAATACTGACGGGCAGGGCTTTGTAAACAGTATGCGCGCTCAGGGCATACCGCTTGAGGGCAAAAAGCTGGTAGTTCTTGGAGCGGGCGGAGCGGCACGCGCCATATGCGTGGAGTGTGCGCTGGCAGGCGCATCCCACATAACAATAATAAACAGAGATGCTTCCCGCGGAAGTGATGTTGCTGAGCTGGTACAGAAAAATACTAAATGCGGCGCAGACTTTATTGCGTGGAATGGCACAGCTCATATACCCGCCTGCGATGTGCTGATAAACGCAACCAGCGTAGGGCTGGAGCCGGCCGGAGAATATCCTGATATTTGTTACGATGATATAAAGCAGGACATGGTGGTTCAGGATATCATCCCCCATACAGACCCCACCCCTTTCATGAAAAAGGCGGAAGAATGCGGCGCTCGCGTGTTTGACGGTCTTGGCATGCTGGTGCATCAGGGCGCAATAGGCTTCAAGCTGTGGACGGGCGAGGAAGCCTCACTGGAGGTAATGCACAAGGCCTTGATGAACGAGGGTTGACCTTGCCTGGCGGAAAACGGAAATAGTGTACAAGTGACCGCCATAAAATGCGGACATACAGAATAGTTATCACAAAAAAGCTGTCTCACACTAAAAAATGAGACAGCTTTTTTTGTTCGGCGTATAGTTTCAGCTGAAATATGCCATTATCCCCTCATAAAGGCCGCGCGCCATATCGCTTTGAAAGTCACTGTCCGTAAGCTTTTCGTCCTCCGCCGCATTAGAAAGATGCCCCATTTCTATGTTCACTATTGGTCTTTCGCACCAGTTGAAGCCCGTTTGGTCTCCGCGTTCAGTCACTCCCTTGCTCTTTATACCGGTTTCACTTGTATAATAGTCCAATATTATCTCTGCTGCCTTATCGCACTTTTCTTTGTATGGGTTGTCCTCAGGCACCAGCATAAATGCGCCCGTATCAGAGCTGTTTTCCGAGCCGTTGCAGTGCAGCCTCAGCCCCAGATTCACCTCGTGATCATTGAAAAGCTGCGCCCGCTCCGCGTTCGATATATCCACATCGGCCGATTCCCGCGTCATTACAACTTCCGCGCCCGCGCCCTCCAGCAGCTTTCTCAGCTTCAGCGCCACCGCCAAATTCACTTCGTGCTCTTCCACCCCCGTTGATACACCATCCGTGCCTGATGTCACCTTCATTTTACGTTCGCCCGACCCCGGCGAGACCGGTTCTGTGTCAGAATTTTGCTTGCCCTGATGTCCCGGGTCCAACCCTATTGTTATGCCGGATAGCGGCTCCGGCTCCGGCGTGGGTTCCTCTGTAGGCTCCGGTGTCGGCTCCTCTGTGGGTTCCGGCGCGGGCTGCTCTGTAGGCTCCGGCGTGGGCTGTTCCGTGGGTGTTGGCGTGGGTGCTGCTTCGTTGTACACCATCGCCGGTTCACTTGACGGAGCGGCTTTTTTTACCCTCTCCCCGCAGCCTCCAAGTACCAGCGCCATTACCAATGCCACTGCAAAAAGCAATACTATATATTTTGGTCTCCCCGTATATTTCAAAAAAATTCTCCCCCGTTTCACGCAATGCAATGCTTTCATTATGCTACACTATACGCTTTTTTGCCTTACTCTGCAAGTTTGCATACTTTGGAAAGGGCAGCGCGCGCCTCGCTTGACCGCCACTTTTCCAGCTGAATTTTTTGCCATTTTTTCCATGAATATATTGTTAATATACACCCTCAAAACTATACCTGCGTGGTATAATTTATATATAAATGATACGGGTTGACCGACGCAAAGACGACCGTCTTTACAAAACAGGCATCCCCACAGTGCGGCAACGCACAAGCCATACCAGACGGCCGCGCCTGCATCATTTATACGCTATATACTATTGAAAAACAGACTTGCAGTCCATAGACAGCGGGACTGTTTTTCGCGTCAAATCTTGCATAACCAATTTTTAGCAGCTATTGTGTGCATATGTAGTATGATGATATAATCTTTAAACAGATATCAAAAAATAGGTGGGTTTTAATGAAAAAAGCATTTGTTTTTATAATTATTTTTGTATTGCTTGCCTTTCAGGCCAATGTTTTTGCCGCCGCCGAGTTTGACAGCACAGCCTATGGCGATATGCAATACCTCTTGATGGAGGCCAATAGCGGCCAAATACTTGCGCAGCAAGGAACGGACAAAAAGGTATATCCGGCCAGCACCACCAAGCTTATGACAGCACTGCTTTTGGCAGAGCAAAAGGGGCTTGAGGGCAATGCTACAGCCGGAGCCGAGGTGGCGGGAATGGCCAGCGGCTCCTCTCTCATGGGGCTTAAAAACGGTGAAACCGTTACCGTTAAAGATCTCTTATACGGTTTGCTGCTCTGCTCCGGCAATGATGCGGCAAATACCATAGGCGTTTACGTTTCCGGCAGTGTTGAAGCTTTTGTGGAGCTAATGAACAGCCGCGCAGCGGAGCTTGGCATGGCGGATACGCATTTTGTTAATGCGCACGGCGTCTACCTCAACCAGGATGAGGAGACACCCATTCCGGAGGAGCAATTGGGAAAAAATCACTACTCCACCGTGGCGGATATGTCGCTTCTTGCCAAAGAGGTTGCCAAGCATCCCGACCTTATGGAGGTAATGGGCACTAAAAAATATACCTTTCCCGCCACAAACATGCATGAAGAGCCGCGCGAAATGTTCAACTCCAATCCGTTGCTTGTAACTCCGGATAAAAGACCATATATGGCCGAATACCTCTATCCCCACACCACGGGCATGAAAACCGGAACAGTGAACAATATAAAAACAACCGAGGGAGATTACGCTACCTACGGCAATTTTGTTGCCTCTGCCCAAAAGGACGGGCTTCCCCTGATAGCGCTGGTGTTTGGTGACACCTCCAGCAAAGAGGTGGAGAATGAAAAGGTAAACTCTTATGAACGCTGGCCGCTTACGGCTGCCCTGTTTGATTACGGCTTCGACAATTTTACCCTGCTGGATCTAAACAGCGCCATAACTCCCTATTCTGGCACAGAGCAGATCAACGGCACCCCCCTCCCCGTAACCTCCGCACCTTCTCCCAGCCTTGAGCCAAGACTGGTGGAAAACTCTCAGGCAGGCGCGGCGCCTAAAATTGAAACTAATGTGAAATTAAACCCGTCGCTTCCAGAGACCGTAAATATGGGAGATGTTATTGGCAGCATAAGCTACACTCTGAACGGTGAGGAGTTATATTCTACAGATCTGCTGGCAAACGCCGCATCCAGTCAGCCCACAGCGTCTCCCGCCAATTCGCCGCAGCCTACAGAATCTTCCGCAGCCTCAGGTATGGGTACAATTTTTGATATCAAACTGCCCTTTCCTCCCTGGGTGCTTTTTATAATGATACCCGTTGGTATATTTGTGGTTTTATTGATAATACGCTGCGTAAATCTCACCCGTCGCAAGATGAGGCATAAGCGTCGTGCGGCGCGTTACTCAGGCAAACCGCAGCGCCCATCAGGCTACAGCGGCACAAAACCCGCTCGCCCGCACGGCTACAGCGAAAATATTCGTCCCGCACGGGAAAAGCTCCAATCTAATACCCACGCAGGCGATAGCGGGCAGACCGGCAGGCCAGGCGACCAACCAACGCCGCCTACAAACAGCGGCGGCAGCTACAGGCGCAAAATACAATAAATATAGGTTATCACGCGCAGCCTGTATTTGAGAAACAAAAAATACCCGGAGGCCGAATACATCCTCCGGGTATTTTTAATTTAAAGATCAGCTGCACCAAAAGCGCCTCAAAACATGATTCAGTCTATTCCAAATTTGCGCTGCCTTTCATACCGTATATGCCTGATGTTCCATCATACCGTTTCAAAATCACCCCCTCCAGATTGAGCAGCCGCCTCGTTGGCCTGTTCACTAAGCGTTATGCTTATTTCGGCTGTTTCACCACCGCGTTCTATTGTAAGCGTAACCGAATCTCCTACAGAACATTTTTCCAAAAGCTCATTCAGCTGCGCAAGAGAGCTTACCTCCGCACCTTCTATTTTGGCTATTCTGTCCGCTGCCACAAGACCCAGCTCTTCATAGCTCCTTGCCACAAATACGCCCATATCATTTAGCCCATAGGAACGGGCAGTTGCGCTGTCCTGTACGTCAACCACCTCCAGCCCCAGCTCCGGTCTGCCCGTTACGTAGCCGTTTTTTATTATATCGTTTATTATTTCGCTCACTGTGTTCGCCGGTATGGCAAATGCCAGCCCCTCTATTTCAGAACCTGTCAGTTTGGCGTTCACAACTCCTATGAGCCTGCCCTCCTTATCAAACAGGCCGCCGCCGGAATTGCCTGGGTTTACAGCTGCAGATGTTTGTATGAGCGTCATTTGCTCGCCGCTTATGTTTATGCTTCTTGCGGTAGCGCTTATTATGCCGCTTGTCACCGTACCGCCCAGCTGCCCCAGCGGATTGCCTATGGCAACCGCCAGCTCGCCCACCTCCAAACTGTCAGAATCGCCAAACTCCACCGTGGGAAGCCCCTCTGCCTCCACCTTTATCACCGCCAGATCTGTTTGCGCATCCGTACCTATCAGTTGTGCATCATATTCATTTCCATCCTTCAATGTCACCTTTATGTTTTGCGCGCCCGCTACAACGTGGTTATTTGTTATTATATAGCCGTCGCTGCTGAAAATAACCCCACTTCCCCGACCTTCAGATATGGCCTGGCCCATAAGCGGCTGGTTTACAACAGATTCCACAGTTACTTCCACCACGGCGCCGCCGGTCTTATCTGCAATGGCGGTTATAGTGCCGTTGGCCGCGCTTTCGTCTATATCATCTACAGAAGATCCGGCCGTACTGCTTAGCTGCACAACACCCTGCTGCTCAACATTTACGCTATCCTGCGCCCCCTCTCCGGCGTATCTCAGCGCACCGCTTGCCGCAAACCAGCCCGCGCCGCCTCCCGCCAGCCCCGCCACCAGCGCCACCGTAATAAGCAGACCTGCCACGTTTCGTTTTTTCCTGCGCGGCGGCTCCCTGCGTTCGTACCCGCCCACGCGCTCGTAATATCCGGGCATATTATAGCCGCCTGATCCGCTCTGCGTATATTGCGTGCCGTCCGGCCTCGCCTTTCGGCTGGTATCGTTATTGTCTGTATACATAAATTATTCTCCTAATATTTTGAGTGAATACAGTTCCGTTTGTATTATCTTAGCCCAAATATGTGTCCTTACGCTGATAATAGAATGAATAATTTGTTAATTTCTTCTGTTTTCTTTATGTAGACCATGCTTTTGTTTGTTTTACCAAGGCGCGGCTTTGTGATATAATATTGCGAAGCGCAAATGGGCGCCTTAGCGGGGTATACTGATGTCTGAAGAAAAAAACAAGCTGTTACGCTCAACTTTTTTAATAACTGCAATAATCATTGTCAGCAAACTTGTGGGCTTTGTTAGAGAGGCCTTCCTTGCATCCACATTTGGTCAGGGGCTTGAAAAAAGCGCTTACACAGTATCTTTTCAAATAATAAGCGTATTCACCATATTTTTGAGCATGGGTATAGGCTCTTCCTTTATTCCCATATACACGCAGACCCGCCTAAAGGGCGGCGAAGCGCGGGCGAACGAATACGCCAGCAACGTGCTGAACCTGTATATAATAGTGGGCATACTGGTGAGCGCGCTGGGCGTTCTTTTGTCTCCGGTAATGGCCAATATAATGTGGGACAGCAAAGACAGCGCGGAGGGGGCGGCGCTCGTTGCGGAGCTTACCGCCATAATGATGCCATCCATGGTTTTTTGGGCAATGACGGGGGTTTTCGCCAACCTGCTCAACGCCAGAAAGCATTTTGCTCCGGAGCAGTTGATGGGCTTTGCCCTAAGTTTTTGCATGATAGCTGCCTGTATATTTTCAAATCAAATACAGATGGTGGCGCTGGCGACTTCAATATCGGCCGTTTTTCAAGTTATAATACTGCTGCCCTTTCTGCGAAAACGCTACCGTTATCAGCCCAAACTCAATATAAAAAGCAAAGAGCTGCGGCGCACATTTAAGCTGGCCGTACCCGCGCTTATAAGCACTACATTTGATGAGATAAATACGCTTACAGATACCAAATTCGCCACCGCAATGGGCGAGAACGTACCCTCTGCAATAGGCGAGAGCTACCGCCTCACCCAGCCGATACTTGGCGTGCTGGTGGTGCCCATAACTACAGTAATGTTTTCAGAGCTTTCAGTTTATGCCGCGCAGGGCGAGATGGAAAAGCTGAAATACACCGTGCGAAAATCAATAGAAATACTGGCGCTCATAACCATACCCATTATAGTGATGGCCTTTTTGCTGCAAAATGAAATAATTTCCATCTTCTATGAGCGCGGAAAATACACGGCGGATGCAGTGGCATTCACCGCGCCCGTATTCGCTTTCTATATAATAGGCGTTTTCTCCTTCGGCCTGCGAAACTTCCTTACGCGCGTGTTTTACTCGCTGCAGCGCACGCGTTTGCCCATGATAATTGGCATATGCGCCGTGGGCATAAATATATTGCTGGATTTTCTTTTAAAGGATGTTCTGGGCGCACGCGGTCTTACGCTTGCCACCTCCATAGCGGGCAGTGTGAGCGCCATAACAATGATAATTGTGCTGCGCCGTTTGCTGGGACCCATGTCATTCAGAAAATCTATAGGCCAGCTTGTCAAGATATTGCTGTGTGCCGCCGCCTGCGGTGTAACTATATACTTTGTATACGGCGCGCTGCCCATAGAAACGCAGGGCTTCTTCAACAAGCTGCTCAAAGTGCTTATATGCTGCGGAGCGGGCTTTGGTGTGTACGCACTGCTGGCCTTCCTGCTAAAAATAGAAACGGCGGGCACCGCTCTTAATATAGTTAAAAAGAAGCTGCGCCGCCGCAAAACAAAGAACTGATTTCAAATC